>NZ_QSQK01000011.1:0-89630 GCF_003436735.1 Collinsella sp. TF12-2AT
GATTTTGCCTCTTGACAATGTCCTGCTCATATTAAAAGGAACGTCCCTAAGTGCCGGCCGCAGCTACAGTAGCCAAAGTGCTTGGCGGCGTTGTAAATGCCGTCGTCGTCTACGGCGGTCGTCACGTAGGTCGCTGCGGCCTTCACGGTATCCTGCGCGTTGCCCATGGCCACACTTGTGCCCACGGCCGAGAACATCGACAGGTCGTTCTCGCCGTCGCCAAAGGCGATCGTCTCGCTCGCGTCGACACCCAGGCGCTCCAGCGTCGCTGCCACGCCCAGGTCCTTGCCGCCGTTAGCGGGAATAATGTCGCAGAACAGGTCGCACCAGCGCGTAGTGAGCGAATGCGACACCGCATCGGTCACGATATGCTCGTCGGCAGGATCCACAAAGGCGCAAAACTGGTAGACCGGCGCTTCAAAGGCGTGCTCAAACGGCTCCTCGTGGTAGACGATCCCCGCGTTGTTGCCGGCCGTCACCACGCGTTCGGACAGGCGGTTCACAAACGAGTTCTCGCCCTGCATGCACAGCGAGTCGTAGCGCCCCTCGGCCACCTGGTCCACAATCACCGCAACGTCGTCCGGATCGATCGGGCAGCTACGGTAAACGCCCTCGGCATCAAAACAGTGCTGGCCCGAAAGCGTAATGTACGCATCCCAACCAAGATCGAACAGCCAATCGGGCATCTGGTAGGTCGGGCGACCCGTGGCAATGACGCACGCAATCCCCTGCTCGTGAAAGCTGTCGAGCACCTGCTGCGCCGACGCCGGAATCCGGTGCGTCTCAAAGCTCAGCAGCGTGCCGTCGATATCAAAAAACGCGGCCTTGATCATCCTCGCCTACTCCTCGCCCTCGAGCTTTTCACTCGCCTCGAGCCACGCCATCTCCAGCTCGTCCATGGCGGCGTGGGCCTCGTCGATCTTTGCCTGCTGCTCGCCCAGCGCCGTGTAGTTGGTGGGATCGACCTGGGCCATGGCGGCCTCGGCCTCCTCCACGCGAGCGCGCTGCGTTTCCATCTTGCGCTCGAGCGAGCTCACCTCACGACGGAGCTTTTGGCGCTCGGCATTGGGAAGGCCGTTGGGCTGACCGCTCGACTTGGGCTTTTCGGCCGCAGCCGCCGCGGCACCGGTGTCGAACGTACCGGTCTTGGCGCTCGGTGCACCCACGGGCTCGCCCTCGGCGGTGGCGTTGCACAGGCGCAGGTACTGGTCGACGCCGCCGGGCATATGCGTCAGGTGGCCGTCGAGCAGCGCCCACTGCTGGTCGGTCACGCGCTCCATCAAAAAGCGGTCGTGCGTCACCAGAATCAGCGTGCCGGGCCAGCCGTCCAGCAAGTCCTCGACAATCGCCAGCATGTCGGTATCCAGGTCGTTGCCGGGCTCGTCCAGGATGAGCACGTTGGGCTCGTCCAGGATCGTCAGCAGCAGCGACAGGCGACGGCGCTGGCCGCCCGAAAGATCGCCGATGCGGCTCCAGAGCTGCTGCGTCGTAAAGCCCAGACGCTCGCAGAGCTTCTCGGGTGAAGTCTCCTTGCCGTCAATGACGTAGTACTTCTTATAGTGGCTGAGCACCTCGCGGATCGTGTCGCCCATGTAGGGTTCGAGCTCCTCGAGCTGCTGCGACAGCACGCCAAAGCGCACCGTCTGGCCGATCTTCACGCGGCCGCGCAGGGGCGCGATCTTGCCCTGGATCACGTCGAGCAAAGTCGACTTGCCGGCGCCGTTCTCGCCCAAAAGACCATAGCGGTCGCCCGCACCAATGAGCCAGGTCACGTCGTTGAGCACCTGCTTGGGCGCGCCATCGGTATCCGCATAGCCGGCGTCCACGTCGACCACATCGATAACCTGCTTGCCCAGGCGGCTCACGGCCAGGCGCTTGAGCTCCAGCTCGTCACGCACGGGCGGCACGTCGGCGATCAGCTCGCGAGCGGCATCCACGCGAAACTTGGGCTTGGTGGAGCGCGCCTGGGCACCGCGGCTCAGCCACGCGAGCTCCTTACGTGCCATGTTGCGACGGCGCTCCTCGGTAACCGCGGCCATGCGGTCGCGTTCCACGCGCTGCAGGATATATGCCGAATAGCCGCCCTCGAAGGGATCGACCTGGCCGTCGTGAACCTCCCACATGCTGGTGCAGACCTCGTCCAAGAACCAGCGATCGTGCGTGACCACGAGCATCGCGCCCTGACCGCGCTGCCAGCGGGCCTTTAAGTGACGCGCAAGCCAGTTGATGGTGCGCATGTCCAGATGGTTGGTGGGCTCATCGAGCACGAGCACGTCATAGTCGCCGATCAGCAGGCGCGCGAGGTCCACGCGGCGGCGCTGACCGCCCGAGAGCTCGCCTACCATGCCCTCCCAGGGCACATCGCTAATGAGGCCGGCGAGGATCTGGCGCGTACGGGGGCTCGACGCCCACTCGTACTCGGGGGCGTCACCCACAACGGCATGATGCACGGTATCGGTATCGACAAGCTGGTCCTTTTGGCCGAGTAGACCGATCGTGATGCCGCGACGGTGCGTCACGCGTCCGTCATCGGGCTCCAGCGTGCCGGCGAGCACGCTCAGCAGCGTCGACTTGCCGTCGCCGTTTTTACCGACAATACCAATGCGGTCGCCCTCGCCCACGCCGAGCGTCACGCTATGGAAAATATGCTTGGTGGGAAACTCTAGGCTGACGGAATCGCATCCCAAAAGAATCGCCATATGCCCTGCTCCTTCGTAGAAATTCAACGTTCTCCATGATAGCGAAAACCACCACAAAGGGGACGGGCGCCTTCGTGGTGGTTTTGGGCAAGCGCACCAGCACACGACACAAAAAGGCGGGCCATCTCCCGCAAGAGATGACCCGCCTCTCCAATCAGTCCCGCGGCAACCGTGGCCGCCGCGGGCCTCAAGCATGTCCCGGACTAGGAGAACATGCCGGTGAGGTAATCATTCAGCCGCTTATCCTTGGGCCGTTGGAAAATCTCGTCGGTCTCGTCGTACTCGACCATATCGCCCATGTAGAAAAACGCCGTGCGGTTGGACACGCGCGACGCCTGCTCCATGTTGTGCGTCACGATGACGATGGCGCGGTCGGCCACGATCGACGACATGAGGTCCTCGATCGCCAGCGTCGAGATGGGGTCGAGCGCCGAGCAGGGCTCGTCAAACAGGATTACGTCGGGGTTGAGCGCCAGCGTGCGCGCAATGCACAGACGCTGCTGCTGACCGCCCGAAAGCGCGTAGGCGCTCTTGTCGAGCTTGTCTTTGACCTCGTCCCACAGCGCGGCACCGCGCAGACTTTCCTCGACCATGCGGTCGAGCTCGTCACGGTCGGTGATGCCGTGGCGCTTGGGCGCAAAGGTGATGTTGTCGCGAATGGACTTGCGGAAGGGATTTGGCTGCTGGAACACCATGCCGATGGAGCGACGCAGCTCGTACGTGTTCTCGGTCTTGGTGTTCACGTTGCGCCCGCGGTAGTTGATCTCGCCCTCCACGCGACAGCGGCGAATCTCGCGATTCATCAGGTTGAGGCTACGCAAGAAGGTCGACTTGCCGCAGCCCGAAGGCCCGATGAGCGCCGTGATCTCACCCTTGTGGAAGTCGAGCGACGTATTGTGCAGCGCATGGTGGTCGCCATAGTACACGTTGACGTCCTTGGCGGAGAGCACGACCTCGTCGCTCACGGCCTTGCCGCTCACGCGCACGCGCCTCTCGCTCTCCCCCACGCTCGACAGAAAGTCCTGGGGGGTGTCGGACGTGGCCGCCTCGGTTGCGGGCGTTGCATTCATATCGCTCATTCGGCCGTCATCTTCCTTGCCAGTTGCTTGCCCACGATACGGGCGACAACGTTAAACAGCAGCACGCAAATCATCAGCAGTGCCGCGGTGCCCCAGACGATCTGCTGGGCCTCGGGGCTGCCCTCGCCATAGATCTTGTAGATGTGCACGGCCAGCGACTCGCCGGGACGGAACACGTTCCAGGCGCAGGTGGGGCTCGACAGGTAAAAGCTCAAGAAGTTGAGGCGGACCGGCGAGCTCATGCCCGAGGTAAAGAGCAGCGCCGCGGCCTCGCCAAACACGCGGCCGGCCGAAAGCACGATGCCGGTCACGATGGCGGGCATGGCCTCGGGAATCAGGATGTGCAGTGTGGCCTCCCAGCGAGTGAGGCCCATGGCCAGGCACGCATCGCGCTGGGCCTGCGGCACGTCCTCGAGCGCCTGCTGAATCACGCGCACCAGGATGGGGATGTTGAACATGGTGAGCGCGACGGCGCCGGAGATGATGGAGTACTTCCAGCCCAGCTGCACCGAGAACACCAGAAAGCCGAACATGCCGACGACGATGGAGGGCAGTGAAGACAACGTCTCGATGGCGGTCGAGGCGATGTCGCGAATGGGACCGTCGGGCGCGTATTCAACTAGGAAGACCGCGCCGCCCAGGCTGATGGGCACCGAGATGATCAGGGTAATCAGCAGCAGATAGAACGAGTCGAACAGCTGGTAGAGCACGCCGCCCTGCGTTCCGTTGGCGCGTGCGGGCTGCGTGAGAAAGCCCGGCTGGAACAGCGTCGAGATACCCTCGAACAGGATGTAGGCCACCATGGAGACGACGATAAGCATGACGATGGCGACAATCGCCGTCAGCACGCCCGTGGCGATACGGTCTTGCCTTTGGACACGCCCGAGTCTCGCCTCGTCGATGTGGATGCGCGTGCTAGCCACGAGCCTTCGCCCCCTTGCAGCCGATAAGGTGGATGATCAGGATAAAGATGAGGCTCATGCCCATCAGCAGCAGACCGAGCGCCCACAGAACGTCGTCCTGGGCCGAGCCCTCGGCATAGACCGCCATGGACGTGGTGAGCGTGGTGGTAATGGTCGAGGCAGGCGACAGCAGCGACGTCGGCATGGCCTCGATGCCGCCGATAACCATGCGCACGGCGAGCGTCTCGCCAAAGGCGCGGGTCATACCAAGGATGACCGCGGTCATGAGCGACGGCATGGCGGACTTGAGCACCACGTGCCAGATGGTCTGCCAGCGGGTATAGCCCAGCGCGAGCGAGCCCTGACGGTAGCTATCGGGCACGGCGCGCAGGCCGTCGACCGAAAGCGTAGTCATCGTCGGCAGAATCATGACCGCCAGTACGATGGCGCCGGGCAAGATGCCCAGACCCGTGCTTACGTGGAAAACGCTCTTCATAAGACCGACGACCACGTGAAAGCCAATCAGGCCAAAGACGACCGAGGGAATGCCGGTCAAAAGCTCAATAAGCGGCTGAAAGACCTTGGAGCCAAACTTAGGCTGGATCTCGACCGCAAAGATGGCAGAGCCGATGGCGATGGGCAGCGCGATGAGCGTGGAGAACACCATGACCGCAAACGAGGTGACGATCAGGGGCAGGGCGCCGGTGTAGGGCAGGCCGTTTTCGGCTGTGTTGGCCAGGTCCCACTTGGTGCCGGTGAAGAACTCGACGACCGAGACGCCGTCCTTGAGAAAAGCCGAGAGGCCCTTTTGGGCGACCATAAAGATGAGCGCGGCAACGACAAGCGTCACGAGCGCTACGCACGCGCCCGTGACGCCCAGGCCCACGTTCTCAAGGTCGCGCTTTGGCAGCTGTTTTGCCATTGCAAACCTTTCCGGGGGCGATTGCTTATTTAGCAGAGACCTTGCCGCTGGCGTCCTTGACGACCTTCATGGCAGAGACGGGGATAAAGCCCTGCTCCTCGACGAGCTTACCCTGGACGTCGTCGGAGAGCATGAACTCCAGGAAGGCCTTGGTGGCCTCGTCGGCGTCCTTCGCGCAGTACATGTGCTCGGTAGCCCAGATCTTAAAGGAGTCGTCGGTGACATTTGCGCTCTTGGGCTCGACGCCCTCGACCTTAATGGCGTTGAACTTGGAGTCGTCGAAGTGCGAGAAGTCGAGGTAGGAGATGGCGTTGTCGGTGCTGCCCATCTGAGTCTGGACGTCGCCGGACTTGTCGAGCTCGGCGTCGCCCTTAAAGTCGACGGCCTCGTCACCAAAGACGGCGGCCTCGAAAGTGGCGCGGGTACCGGAGCCGGCCTTGCGGTTGAGGACGACGATGGTGGCGTCGTCGCCGCCGACCTCCTTCCAGTTGGTGATCTGGCCGGAGAAGATGCCCTTGAGCTGCTCGAGGGACAGGTCGTCGACCTTGACGTTCTTGGAGACGACGGGGCCCATGCCCACGACGGCGACCTCATGGTCGACGAGGTTCTTGACCTGGTCGGCCTCGAGCTTGGTCTCGGCGAAGACATCGGAGTTGCCGATGGTGACGGTGCCGGCGGCGACAGCGGTCAGGCCCTTGCCCGAACCGTTGCCCGAACCGGAGACGGAGACGTCGGGGTTGGCGTCCATGAACTTCTCGGCAGCGGCCTCGACGAGAGCCTGGAACGAAGAGGCGCCGTCGTAGGTCACCTCGCCGGAGACGGACTCGGCAGCAGCGGCGCTGCCCTCAGCAGCGGTGTTGGCGGCGTTGGAGCCGCCGCAACCAACGAGACCGAGACCGACGATGCTGGCAAGACCACCAGCGAGGCCGAGGAACTGACGACGAGAATAAGCCTGATCGAGCATGATCTTCCTTTCATACATGCGACTCGCGGGCACCCTGCCCGCTTTGCTGTTTGGAAAGATACGGTCTCGATCGGGCGACAACCGCCTTATCTGCGGTTTCTTACGGACATTTGATAGACCCTTACCGCAAGCTCTGCCCAGCCTTTACAAACGGATAACAATCCAGCGCCAAGCATGGCGCGCCTTTTACACCAATAAAAACAAAGTTGCGGTGAAATAGTTCCTGCTTGGCCATCAAATGGCCCATTCTAGGAACTATTCCACCGCAACTTAAAAAGCCCGGACGAAAGGGGTGCTAAGTTGTTAAAACGCCGCAGCCTTAAAGCTCAAGCTCGTTCAAACGTAAGATCGCCACGATATAAATCTTGAGCGCCTGCTTGAGCTGTTCCTCGTTGGCGCACTCGTTGGGGCCGTGCATCTGGCCGCCCCATGCGGGCAGTTCCAGGCCAGTCTCCTCGGGACCAAACGAGACGGCGCGGGCAAAATTGCGCGCGTACGTGCCGCCGCCCATGGCAAAGGGCTCTGCATGCTTGCCCGTAAACTCGTTGTAGGTATCGATGAGCGCCTTCACGGCCGGGTCGTCGGCAGAGACCGAGAACGGCACCTTTGTACGACCCACGCGGCACGTCACGCCAAAACGGCCCACGAGCGGATCGAGCTGCTCGCGGATGGTATCGGCACTCGTGCTGTCGGGGAAGCGCACGTCGATGACCTGCTCAATATGGCCATCCACCACACGGATGACGCCGGGATTGCAGGTGAGCGGGCCAAACGCGGGGCTCGTCGCATCGATGCCCAAGCCGCGGCCATAGGCGTCCGCATGCACAAAAGCCAAAAACTTGACAAACTCGTGCTCCGCAGGTGTCAACAGGCGCTCGTCACGGGCGCCAAACGCATCCTCGGCCTCGCGCAGATACGCCACGATCAGCCCGACGGCGTTGATCGTTCCCTCTGGCATCGAGGCATGACCGCCAATGCCGTGGGCGAAAATCTGCGCATGCCCGTTATCGAGCGCCGTGATCTCCAGGCGGTCGCCGTTCTCGACCGGCGCCGGCAGCTCATCGGCGGCAATCGCAAGCTCGCAGATAGACTGCGACGGAATGGCGTTGCTCGCCTCGGCACCGCTCCAGGACACAATGCGCCCGCCGTCGATCTTGGAGCTCACAAATGTCGCCCCAAACTGGCCCTTTTCGGCATTACAGACCGGGAACTCGGCATCGGGCGTAAACAGAAAGTCGGGGTTCGCGTGGTTCTCCAGATAATGGTGAACGTCGGACATGCCCACTTCCTCATCGCAGCCCAGCAGCGCGCGGAAGGTATAGCGCGGGGTAATGCCGTGCTTGATAAGATAAGCGCCGGCGTAGAGCGACAGCACTGCCGGGCCCTTGTCGTCAATCACGCCGCGACCGAGCAGCCAGCCCTCGCGGCGCTCCATGGCGAACGGGTCGGTGTTCCAGCCAGGGCCGGCGGGAACCACGTCCACGTGGCAGATAGTCGCGAGCTGCTTGTCGCCGCGGCCCGGGATATCGGCGATTCCCACATAGCCCTCGTCGTCGCTCGTCTGATAGCCGAGCTTCTGCGCAATGCCGAGCGCGCAATCGAGCGCATCACGGACCGGGCGGCCAAACGGCGCGCCGGGCTCCGCATCGGCAGAAACTGCCACGGACGGATAACTCACCAGCTGCTCGATATCGGCGACGACATCATCCCAGACCTCGTCGACATACTCGGCGACGCTCTGCTCCACCTGATTCATGGACGACCTCCTTAGCAATGAGCGACGGGCACGCCCGTCCCTCACATTACGTCATTAGATAGCGAAAAGTTTAGCAAGCTCTGCCACCGAGTGCACCACCGCATCGGCACCCGCTGCCTCGTGCTCGCCCGGCGCCGCCGCGCCCGAATAGATGCCGATGCACGGCACGCCCATCGCGTGCGCGCCCTCCACGTCGTTAAAGCGGTCGCCGATCATCACGGCCTCGTCGGCAGTCGCGCCAAGCGCCGCCAGGGCGTCGCGGACCGAATCGGCCTTGGTCTCGCGTCCCTGCGGCGGATTCATGCCAATCACCGCCTCAAACTGAGAGAGCCCGAGCTCATGCACCATGTCGATGCACTTGGCCTCCATGCGCGACGTCGCCACGGCCATACGTTTGCCTTGGGCGACCAACCCATCCAGCAGCTCGGGGACCCCATTGAACACGGGATACTCCTCCGGTCCCAGTTCATCAAAAAAGGCGCGGTACTCATCGGCCACCACAAGCGACTCCTCGCGGGAAAAGCCGTAAAAGTCGTGAAAGCTCTTCCACAGGGGCGGCCCGATCATGCGGCGCAGATCACCCATCTGCGTCTCCGAAAACCCGCGCGCAGCCAGCGTCTTGCGCGTCGAGGTCATCACTGCCCGACCCGTATCGGCCACCGTGCCGTCAAAATCGAACAGCACAACCGGCCGCTCGCAAAGTTGCAATGCCGCCATCGGCACCCTTCTTCCCCAGTTGATGATTTCCACACCACCGCTTCAAACTGTTGACTATTCAACAATTGAACCTAGCAATGTAGAGCAACTCCACTATACTTGTCGCACTTTGCTTTCAGAAGGCGGCGCTGCCGCGCCCCAACGAAAGGTGCAATTATGTCTTTTGCCATCATAACCGACTCCACGTCGGACATCTCCCCCGCCCGTGCCCAAGAGCTCGGCATTTACGTGATTCCGCTGCATGTGATTATCGAGGGCGAGGACCTGCTCGACCAGGTGCAGATTACCGCCGAGGAATACGTCGCCCGCATGGCCGGCTCCGAGCAGCTGCCGCACACCTCGCAGCCGAGCGCCGGCGAGTTCAAGGCACTCTTTGACCGCGTGCTCGCCGACGGCCACAATAGCGCGATCTTTATCTCGCTGTGCAGCGAGTGGTCCGCCTGCTATGCCAACGCCAGCCTGGTGGCCGAGACCCACGAGCTCGACGTGCGCTGCATCGATTCGCGCACCGGCTCGGGCGCCGAGGGCCTGCTGGTGGAGTACGCGCTGGCCATGCGCGAGGACGGCCGCAGCCTGGACGAGACCGAGGCACAGATTCGCGCGACGCTGCCCGACGCCCACCTGCTACTGATTCCCCGCACGCTCGAGAACCTCGTTAAGAACGGCCGCGCGCCCAAGCTCGCCGGCCAGCTCACGCAGATGCTCAACATTCGCCTGGCCGTTTCGCCGGAGTGGCAGTCGGGCGAGATCAAGGCCGTCAAGAAGGGCCGCGGCGCCAAGCGCATCGTCGCCAACACCATGGCCGACTGCCTCGCGTTTTTGGCTGAACACCCGGGTTCGAGCGTGCGCGTGCTCACGACCGGCGCCGCCGAGGAGCAGGAGCTTGTCAATGAAGCACTCGCAGGCCAGGACTACGTAGACGCCGGCACCGGCCCCATCGGCTGCACCATCGCCACCCACGTAGGCGTCGACGCCATCGCCATCAGCTATTGCCCCCGCTACCAACCTGCCAATTAGGGACAGATTTATTTTGGCAGGTTTTATCTGGGCAAACGTTAAACGCTAACAGACCTGTCCGACAAGATCGGGCCTGTCGGGGCTGTCGAACAGCCATGGTGCAACCAGCCCCAGCAAAGCCGTCACGCCGGCGCGCCCCAACTCAAAGCGCACCGGCGTTGCTTTAAGAGTTGCGGCGGGACGGTGACCGCTTGAGCCGAAAAGCCGCGAACCGCTTCCCATTACGCCGCAACTTCATTGCCGCCCAACCAGCCAATCGAGAAATTGGCGGCGATCGATGCTTTGTCCAACCCCCTTGCGATACCCTCTGGGCAAAAAATGGCAAATATGAGTACTGTTACCAGTTTAGTAACAGCGAAATCTGGCTGAATATGCCGTCTTCCACCAATTCCGAGCGTCATAAAGTCCCGAATCGCCATGTCGAGAGGGTTGGTTATATCAAATTTCGGCCGATTGGTCTTAAATACGTTCAAGATGATATGATACTACCCCAACAACAGTACTCATATTTGCCATTTTTTGCCCACAGGGTCTATTCGAGGGCGACTCCCGGGGTCTCCAGCCCGCCTCATAGCCGCTCAAACCCATTCAGCAACAGCCGCCGCACATTTTGACACCAGTTGAACACCACTCACGGAGTCGCATTCCACTATCACCGAACCTAAATCGGAATCGAGCGCCCAAAAAACCAAAATAACGTACCCTCATCTCAATGGACCATGAGAAGAACGGCATTTACATGAGCACCGTCACGCATCAATACGCCCTCATCGGGGACGCGTTATTCCAATTCAAGGAAGCAGTCTCTCACGTATCGGAGCCGCACAGCCAAATCGTCATCTGCAGCAACGGCCCAGACATCCGCTACGCAACGCTCGAAGAATGGGAGAAAGCCGGAAAATCTTTCGGCAAGCGAGCGCAGGTTAAGGGCCTCGTCACCAGCACGAGTTCAGCGCGCGAAAAACTCGAGCTCTTTCGCAATCTCTTTACTGGCCGCAAAGATGTTTACGCCCATGGGTACCGCAGAAAAGACGGGGGTATCGGCTATACACCCGCCTGCGCAAATGAGTGGAAACCGGGCATTTGTCCCAAGGCAAGCCATCAGAGGGTCAAATGCGCGGAATGCGGTAGCCGCGTCTTCCCCGAGTTGAGCAATGCCGCGATCATTGACCATTTCAAAGGCAGCGACGACAGGCTCCGAGACGTCATAGGTCAGTATGTTCTCGACAGTGACAGCAACACAAAAGTTCTGGTCATTGATTTTGACGGAGCCGATTGGAAAGAAGCGGCAAACGCCATTCGGCTTGTCGCAAAAAGCCATGGAATCGATACTGCAGTTGAGCGATCGAGATCAGGCAACGGCGCACATGTCTGGTTTTTCTTCCTAGAGCTCACCGGCGCAAAGACCGCAAGAGATTTTGGAAGCAGCCTTATCGCCGAGGCGGCGATGCTCAACAAGACAATCACCTTCGAAGCTTTTGACCGAATGATGCCCGCGCAGTCCACCATTCCTGAGGGTGGCTTCGGAAATCTCATAGCGCTGCCCTTTCAAGGAAAAGCGCAGCGAGAAGGAAACAGCGTATTTGTTGACGAGCAATTTGAGCCCTTTCCCGATCAATGGCTTTATCTTTCGCAAATCCAGTTGATCCCGCGTACGATGGTGAAAAGTCTGCTCAAGAGCATCGACAATAGACCGCATGGATTATCAGCTGCAGTGGCGGCAAACACCGCCGCACCGCATTCCCAGAGGCCGCGAAAGCGGCTTCCGCTCACGCAGCGGGACTTCCCGCCATCGCTACCCGTCACGCAAGCTGATATGCTCTACATTACCGAAAAGTCCCTGAGTCCCGCAGCCCAAATGGAAGTCCGCAGGCTTGCAACATTTGCCAACCCGGAATTCTTCCGTGCGCAATCAATGCATCAATCAGTATTCGGCAAACCGCGGTACATAGACCTCAGCGAACTTAGAGATGGCTGCGTCGCGATCCCCAGAGGCTGCAAGGCTCAACTTGAGCGGCTGCTTCAAGAAGCCGGCGTTGCTGCCCACTATTCAGACAAGCGCGTATCGGGCAATCCAATTGGGATGGCATTTAAAGGGACGCTTCGCCCTGAACAGCAAATTGCCGCTGAACAGATGCTCGGCTATGAAGACGGAATCATGTCTGCGCCGACGGGTTTCGGGAAAACCGTCATTGGAGCCTATCTTATTGCTGCCATCGGTCTTCCAACGCTCGTCATCGTTCCCAAGACCGCGCTCATTGCCCAATGGAAATCCCAGCTCGAACGCTTTCTCGACATCACGGACAACCGAGAGCCAGTCCGGACCTCAAAAGGACGAATCAGTAAAAGGCAGCCTCCGCTCATTGGCCAAATCGGAGGAGGCAAAACCGCCATAAGCCGTCTCATCGACATTGCTTCATTCCAGTCTCTGTCCAGCAAGGACCCCCAGACTGGAGAACCAATAGCCAAGGAGCTCGTTCGCGATTACGGTCTCATCATCTGTGACGAATGTCACCATGCGGCCGCGCCACAGCTCGAGCTCGTCCTCAAGTCCGCTCCAGCCAAATATGTATACGGCCTTTCCGCGACGCCCAAGCGTTCGGACGGACTCACGCAGGCGCTCTCAATGCTATGCGGCCCGCTTCGCCATGTCATCGATCCAAAAACGCAGGCGATCCAACAGGGGATTCAGCGCGTTGTTAGACCGCGTTTTACCGGAGTTCGACTACCCGCCTACGAACCGGGAGCATCCTTTAATCAAGTTCTCGATCTCCTGTGTGCGCACACAGCGAGAAACAAAGCAATTGTCGACGATGCCCTCGAGACCGCGTCAAACGGTCGACATCCGCTTGTACTATCCAAAAGGAAAAAACATGCCGAAGAGCTATGTAGACTGCTTCAAAGCCGCGGACACGAACCTATACTCTTAACCGGAGAAATCGACGCCAAAGAAAGAAAGGCAATACTGAACAGCCTTCCCGGCTTCGAGCATGAGCATCGAATTATCATCGCAACCGAAGGCCTTCTGGGCGAGGGTTTCGACCTGTCTTACCTTGACACTCTGCTCATTGCCACACCGATATCTTGGGACGGCAGCATAACGCAGCAGGCAGGCAGACTACATAGAAGTCACGAGGGCAAGCAGCGGGTTGAGATATTCGACTATGTTGATTTGTCGATACCCATGCTCGCGCGCATGTACCAGAAGAGACTCAAGACCTACGCCAAGCTGGGGTATGAAGTCTTTGCAGCAAATGACAACAAACGGGCCGATCAAAACATCCTCGTTAGGCCGGCAAGGGCCATGGAGGCATTAGCGGATGACATCGCGCGCGCAATGAAAAGCATTTTTATTGCCGCGCCCTACGCATCCGCTGCATGCCTCGCAAAGCTCGCTGCCGTACTCACAGGCGCCGCCGCCCGTGGGATTGCCCTTGAGATTTCAATTGCCTCGACTCCGCACAATGACGTGAAAGCGATTTTTACCGAGATGAACGTCGACTATTCCATCAAAGCCGAAGGGCGCCTATGCGCGTCAGTAATTGACGAGGAAACCGTCTGGTACGGAACTATTCCATTACTGGCCTTTCCTAAGAAAGAGGACTGCAGCATCCGTTTCAAAAGCAGCGAAGTTGCAGCCGAGTTTTTAAGCGAAATCCAGCGAAGAGGAGAACCGGAGGTCGCAGCCACGAACGGGATGTCTCCAACAGTTACGGTGGAATAGGGGCCGTTTTTGGCCAATCGGCCGCGAATCAATCCCTATTCCCCCGCGAATCATAAGCGAGCAATCAGCCCTGCGGACCCTGGAACAGCTCCTCATGCGAGCCCATTCTGACCAGCCGGATCACAGGATTAGTCTTATGCGGCAAATAAAGAACGACCACATCGACCAAGCCATCGGATAGGTGGAAATCGATGTGGCCGTTGTAGTTTCCGCCCGGGTTTGAGAGCTCGTGGGCGCCATACTCCGCCGGAAGTGACCCATGAGCCACAAGCTCTGCAACCGCCGCTTTAAACTCACTTTTTAGCTGCGGATGCATGCGCATCGTTCGTTTGTAGTCCACCTTAAATTGAGCCTCGACTTTAATCTCGAACATCGCTATTCCTCATCGAGGAATGACATAAGCTCATCAGCGTTATTGAATGACAGGCTATCGTCCGGCAAAATCCCCAGCTCATGAGCCTCGGCGATCACCATGGCGCGCCTCGTCACCTCGTTGGGCACCTCCGCCCTTCCTACAATCTCAAAAGGAATCTTTCGCTGATTTACCAGCTGCCGAACGGCAAGATTGAGATAGGAATTGAGGCTGAGGCCGACCGAATCCAAGAACTCAGTCGCCTGCTCCTTGAGCCCCTCTTCGATTCGAACCGTCGTAGGCTTAACTGTTGCTGTAGACATTTGCGACCTCCTCGCCCTCGTCTTTTACACCAGTATACCCAATATAAATGGCAATCTGATGTTAGATAACATCAGATTGCCATGCGTATTCATGTCGCGTGGGCACGATTGATCTACATCAGCCCGCTGAGCGCAATGTCAACGGCCTCGTTGAGGTCGTCGGTAATGTGTACCAGATCCGGATCGAGCGGGCTAATCATACCGGTGCTCATCACCGGGCCGTTGAGCCAGTCGAATAGGCCCTGCCAGTACTCGGTGCCCACCAGCACGAGCGGCATGCGCTTGACCTTGTGCGTCTGCACCAGCGTGAGAACCTCGAACATCTCGTCGAGCGTGCCAAAGCCGCCGGGAAATACGATGGCGCCCGAGCTGTACTTAACGAACATGGTTTTGCGCACAAAGAAGTAGCGGAAGTCCATGCCGAGGTTCACGTATTTATTGAGCCCCTGCTCGTGCGGAAGCTCGATACCCAAGCCGACCGACTTGCCGTTGGCGCTCGCCGCTCCCCTGTTGGCCGCCTCCATGACGCCGGGACCACCGCCGGTGATAACCGCCACGCCGCGCTGGGCGATCTTGCGGCCAACGGCGCGTGCCGCCTTGTAGAGCGGATCGGTCTTGGGCGTGCGGGCACTGCCGAAGATGGTCACCGCAGGACCAAGCTCGGCAAGTGCGCCAAAACCATCAACGAACTCTGCCTGAATGCGCAGCACGCGCCAGGGGTCGGTGTGCAACCAGTCGGTCGAGTCCTCGGGCGCCAGCAGGTTGGCGTAGGTGTTGTCCTTGGGAATCATGGGGCCGCGCATGACCACGGGGCCGCGGCGGTACGTCTCGTCGTAGGCAGGCTCGCCCTCGACGTTCTCATTCTTAATCATGGGTACTCCTATCGAGAAAAAGAAAAGCGGGCGGGGTCGACGCCATGCGTCAAACACCCGCCCGAACATCAACTATTCGGTATGGTACCCACGATGCATCAAGTGCTTGCAAGCTATCGGTCATCGGTCGCGCAAGCGGTGTTAGCAAACGTGATGACCGGCCGGCGCTCGCCCCTTGCCGTTGCCCGCGCTCTGCAAGCGCCCGTGCTGCTCTTAGTAATCCACCGCCGCAGGGCTGTTCATCCAGTCGCTCACGAACGCGCCGTAGCGGCCCTCGATAATGGCCTGGCGGGCCCGCTGCATAAGGTTGAGCAGGTAGTAGATGTTGTGCATCGAAAGCAGAATGCCGCCGAGCATCTCCTTCTGCGTGACCATGTGACGGATGAGCGCACGGCTGTAACCGCCCGTGCACACCGGGCAGGTGCAGGTGGGATCGATGGGACCGTCGTCGTGCGCAAAGCGAGCGTTGCGGAAGTTGAGGCGACCCTCGCTGGAGAATGCCGTGCCCATACGGCCGGTGCGCGTCGGCAGCACGCAGTCAAACATGTCGATGCCCACGCCAACGCCGCGCACGAGCGTGGTCGGGTTGCCGACACCCATCAGGTAGCGCGGCTTATGCTTGGGCATGTACTCGCTCACGAGCGGCGCCAGGGTCTCGAACATGGTCTCGTGATCCTCGCCCACCGAATAGCCACCGATACCATAGCCCGGGAAGTCGCCGCACTCCTCCAGATGGCGCAGCGAACGCAGGCGCAGATCCAGGTGCATGCCGCCCTGAACGATGCCAAAGAGCGCCTGGTCATCGCGGGTATGCGCCTTATAGCAGCGCTCGGCCCACATGCTCGACAGCTCAACGGCGCGCTCAACGTAGGCGCGCGTGGCGGGATAGCCCGGGCACTGGTCGAGCTGCATGCAGATATCGGAGCCGAGTTTCATGGCGATTTCCATGTTGTCCTCGGGCGTCCAAAACACGTGGCGGCCGTCGTAATCGTTGACGATAAAGCGCACGCCCTCATCGGTGAGCTTGACGGCATCGTTGTGGCTGAAGACCTGGAAACCGCCCGAGTCGGTGAGGATGGGGCCGTGCCAGTTCATGAACTTGTGCAGGCCGCCCAGCTCGGCGATGGTGTCCTCGCCGGGACGCATGGACAGATGATAGGTATTGGCGAGCACGATCTGGGCGCCGAGCTTCTTGACAGTCTCGGTAGGAATGCCCTTGACGTTTGCCTTGGTGCCCACGGGCATAAAAATCGGCGTCTCGATGTCGCCGTGCGGGGTGTGCAGTACGCCGGCACGCGCGTGCGTCGTCGGGTCCTCGGCGATCAGGTCGAATTTAAAAAGGTTCTGGTCCATAAACTGGAACTCCTTGGTTGCGGTTCATACGCAAACCATTATACGGGCAACCCGCAAGAAGCACCGACTCGACAGAAACTGGTGCGAGGAGGATACGGCAGGGACACGGCAAATGAGCGTGGATTTTTGGACGCTTACCGGATGAGCGTGGACAATCTCCCACTTTTGCCCAAAGCACAGCCCAAAAACGGGAGATTATCCACTTTCATTCTGCGGGCACTCATTTAAGTACGTCCCCGATGAGTGGAGCTATTTACCAGCCACGGCAACGCCGATATTTTGGCAACGTCAGCGAGCGGGTCGCATTTGAGACAAGGTGCCGTGAAATGAAAGGGCGCTGACCTTCTGGTCGCGCCCTTGAAATTGAACGGCAGATTGTCCAAATGCGGCCCGCGCAGCGTCGGCCGGTCCGCCGTTCGGTAGAACGGCGGAACCCCTAAGGGCGCTGGCCCATGCCACCCTCGAGGGTGACGGTCTCGCCGTTCATATACTTAAAGTCGGGACCGCAGAGCTGAACGACAACGCGGCCGATTTCCTTCTCGACGTCGCCGTAGTGGCCAGCCGGCGGCATGTGGACGTTGGCCTTGAACGCCTCGGGATAGGCATCCTGGAAGTTCTCGAGCGCAGCGGTCCAAGCAAGCGGGCAAACGATATTGACGTTGATGCCGTCCTTGCCCCACTCGTTGGCAGCGACGCGGGTCAGTCCGCGGATGCCCTCCTTGGCAGCGGCGTAGCTGCACTGGCCATAGTTGCCAAACAGGCCGGCGCCCGAAGCAAAGTTGACCACGGAGCCCTTGGTCTCCTTCAGGTGCGGGTAGGCCTTCTGCATGTACAGGTAGGTGGCATACAGGCCAGAGTAAATGGCCAGGTTAAACTGATCCATGGTGTGATCGGCAATGGTCACGCCCGAGGCGCTGGCCTGAGCATTGTTGACGACGGCGTCGATGCGGCCGAACTCCTCAATAGCCTTGTCGATGACGTTCTGGACGACGGCCTCGTTGTCCTGACCAGCCGAGACATCGGCCTGAACAGGCAGAACCTTGACGCCGTACTCGGCCTCGAGGGATTCCTTGGCAGCCTCGAGCTTGGCAACGTTGCGGCCGGTAATGACGAGGTTTGCGCCCTCCTTGGCAAAAGCGATATCGATACCGTAGCCGATGGAGCCAGCGGAGCCGTCCTTGAGCGTGGCCTTGCCGCCGCCGGTGACGATCACGGTCTTACCAGTGAAAAGTCCCATATAAAGTCCTTTCAAATCGCGACGGGCCTGCCCGTCGACTGCGCGCATCCAACTTCACGCGCCAAAAGCTGAAATGCAACTTTAGCGGGTTCAAGTGAAAAATAAAGCCCCTGGCAGGCGAACGGCGCAACGTCTTTCGGCGAAGGGAATGTCAAGTACAAACTGGATAAAGTGGCCGAGTTTTTGCTATCGACGCGAGCCATCGAACACGTTTTGAAACTTTGCTGCAGCGCGCGGGATGTCGGCGCGAGACTTTATCATAGGGTGACAAACAACGATGAGGAGCACATGCCTATGACAGACGAGCTGGACCCCCAGACTCAACAGCATATTGATGATTCCGCAGACGTCACTGCAGATGCCGACGCTGTGACCTGCGATGATATTGACCTCGACGGCCCATTCTTGGACGAAAGCGCTACGGCGGAAACCCCTGGCGCCGAAGATGCAGACGAGCAAAACGACGATGCGCCCGCTCAGGACGACCGCCCCGTACAGGATGCTGCTCCGCAAGCTGCGGGCCCTATCGAGGTTTCTTCGGAAGAAGAGCTCGACGCCGTCATGGACTCCATGATGGATGCCGTCAAAGCGATGAAAGACGCCGTGGCCGACGCTGACGTTGACGCCGAGGAAGAGGAGGCCGCCGAGGCAGCCTCGACCTTCGTACCCGGCGAGACTCCGGTTGCCGACCAGGGCAGCACCATGCCCTCGTTTCTGCAGCTCGAGCATCCCACGATTGGCACCGATGCGGTCGACCCGCACGCAGCAGGCTTTTCTGTGATCGAAGGCGGTACCGGCAATATCGCCGTGCCGCAGACTGCCGATGCGGACGCTGCCGACACCGCTCGCCCGACTGCCCCGCACTCCCCCGCCGCGAGCCGCGATCTGGGGACCGCTGTCTCGAACACTGCGAACGCCGTGGGCACCTTTATCGCCCAGGGCGCCTCGGCCATGCGCGAGATGAACGCCGCGAAAAAGGCACTTGCCGATGCCCGCGCCCACCTGGCCGAACTTGAGCAGCGCATTGCCGATCAGGCCGAGGAACTCGAGACGCGCCAGGATATCGCAGGCCGCTACGACCAGATCGTCGCCGACCAGCGCCAGGCGATTGCCACGGCCCAAAAGACTGCAGCGGTCGCCGAGATTGACCGTGATGTCCACGCCTCCAAAGCGACAGAGCTCAAGGGTCAGCTCGAACAAATGAAGACAGAGGATGACGCGACTGAGCTCCGCCTGAAGGCCGCGCTCGACGCCGTGGAGGCCCGCGAGGCGAGCTCACGCGAGACCGGCAACCGCCTCGTTCGACGTCTTGAGGATTCCAAGCGCATCCGCGACAAGGTGAAGGCAGAGCGAGACGCCGGCATTGCCGCCGCACAACAAACCGTCGACGCCACGCGCGCCCAGCTCGAGACGCTGCGTCATGAGTATGCCGAGCTGCAACGCAATCCCTCGGCAAATCCCGCCAACTATACGGTGCGCACCAGCGAGCTCTCGATGCAGATTTCCGACACGGCAGATGCCCTGCGTAAAGCCGAAGAAGATGTCCCGCGCATCACCGCCGACCTTGAGCACTCGCTTGCCGCAGCCGAGCAGGCCGTCGAGCAGGCTCAAGCCCCTATCGCCGACGCAAAACGCGCGCACCAAGCCGTGACGACCGAAGCCGATGCCGCGCGCGACGAGCTGCAGACGGCGAAGACCGCCGCCGCGACTCGTCAGCGCGAACTGCGCGAGAAGATCGCTGCCGAGGACAAGGCGCGCCGCGACCAGGAGCAGACCATCGCCAACGCCCAAGCAGATGCCGCACATGCACAGTCGATCATCGAACAGGCGACCGAGGTGCACGACCACCCAGAGATCACCGAGTCGCTTGCAGGGTCCTTGGCCCGAGACAATGCCGAACACACCGAGACCGAGCGAGAAGTCGCCCAGCTCGAGGCCACCGAGGACGCGGTGCGCGAGCGTACCCGCGACTCACGCATCAAATTCACCGGCGCCATCGTCTGCATCGTCGCCGTAGTTCTAGTGATCATCTTGATCTGGCTGTTCGCGAGCAAGTAACCACTCCCCAACGATTACAAGGACTGTCCCCAGGTGCCGGCAAAAAAGGAACGTCCCCAAGTGCCACCTAATGAGAGTGGATAATCTCCCACTTTTGACGAAGAAACACGCCTAAAACGGGAGATTATCCACTCTCATTCTGCAGGCACTCATTTAAGTACGTCCCCAATGAGTACCTGCCGATGCTTTGGCGAAGTCAGCGAAAACGCCCCTAAGCGAGCAAGGTGACGTGAAAGAGGGGGGCATTGACCTTCTGGTCATGCCCGACGATTGAACGTCAGATTGCCGCTTAGGGGGGTTTGCAGCGTCGGCCGGTTACGGCGTTTGTAAAACGCCGTAACCTACAAAATGAGCATGGCGTCGCCAAAGCTGAAGAAGCGGTAGCGCTCCTCGATGGCGGCGGCATAGGCATCCATGATCTGGTCGCGGGTGGCAAGTGCGCTCACGAGCATCATGAGCGTGGAGCGCGGCACGTGGAAGTTCGTGATCAGCGCGTCGACCACGTGATAGGTCGAGCCGGGCATGAGGTAGAGCTGCGTCGTCGCGTTCTCGCGCACCACGATGTCGCCGCGGCCGAGCGTGTCGGCCCCATCCTCGCGGCCCTCAAAATAGCGCGCCGTCACGGCCGGATCAGACACCGGTGCCTCAGCGTCAAAGGCGCTCTCGAGCGAGCGTACTGCGGTGGTGCCGACGGCGATCACGCGGTGCCCCTCGGCCTTCGCCTTATGCACGGCGTCGACAACCTCCTGTGACACGTGGTAGCGCTCGGTGTGCATGACGTGCTGCGTGGGGTCGTCCTCCTCCACCAGACGGAAGGTATCAATACCCACCTCGAGCTCGACGGCGGCAAACTTCGCGCCCTTGGCCTCGATAGCGGCCATGAGCTCGGGGGTAAAGTGCAGACCCGCCGTAGGAGCGGCAGCCGAGTGCTCCTCCTTCATGGCGTAGACGGTCTGGTACTTCTCGGGATCGCCCTCGTAATCGGTAATGTAGGGCGGCAGCGGCACGTGACCGGCAGCATGAATGGCCTCGTCGAGCGTGCGCGGCTCGCCGGCGGCATTGCAGCCGGCCGGCTCAAAGCGCACCAGACGGCCTCCGCGGCTATCGGTGACAAAGTCGATGACCTCGGCCGTCAGCACCACGGGAGCCCCCTCGGGCGCATGGGCGCCACCGGCGCGATACTCAATCTGAGCACCGGGCTTCAGGCGCTTACCCGGCTTGACCAGGCACTCCCAAACGTGGCCCAGCGGGTCAACATCCTCACGGCGCTTGAGCAGCAGCGTCTCGACCACGCCACCCGAGCCGGCTTTGCGACCGATCAGGCGGGCCGGCATCACACGCGTCTTGTTGATGACGAGCACATCGCCCGGCTCGATATAGTCGATGATGTCGCGGAAGATGCGGTGCTCAACGGTACCGCCGTGCTCCAGCGGCTTCCCCGCCTGGGAGCCTTTGCGATCCACCACCAGCAGGCGGCAGGAGTCGCGCGGCTCGGCAGGAGCCTGGGCAATCAGTTCCTCAGGAAGGTTGTAGTCAAAATCATCGGTACGCATAGACACGTCGGATACTCCTTATATAGCTAAAGTCCGCTCTACATCCTAGCAGGCTGACGTCCCAAACGAACTACTTTTTGGCGGCTTTGCGCTCGTCGCGGATGCGGGCGCGGTCCATGGCCGCCTCGACAGCAGAAAAGCGGCAGCCGCAGTAGTTCTGTCGATACATGCCCAGTTCGCGCGAACGGCGCGTAGCCTCGGGATAATACGGGCGAAAATCGCGAATCACCGGGGTGAGCCCATGGGCGGCCGCCAAACGCTCAAGCACGTCATTGCAGGTGTCGAACAGCTGATACGGCGAGACGGCGAGCGTCGTACCCACATATTCAAACCTGCGCTCCTGGGCAACGCGGCATGCCTCGGCCAAGCGCAAGGCATAGCACGAGCGACAGCGACGGGGCCGATCGGCACCCAGCGGGGCCACGCCGGCCTCCCAGCGCTCGCGGTCCTCCCCCGCCTCGATGAGCTCGATGTCGCCATCGGCACACCACCGGCGCAGCTCGTCCAGACGCCGCCGCCATTCATCGCGCGGTTGAATATTGGGATTGGTCCAGCAAATCGTGGGCTCAAACCCCTCCTCGCGCAGCAGGCGAACCGGCTCAAGCGAGCATGGTGCACAGCACGCATGCAGCAACAACGACTTCATCGACATCCCCGTCCCAGAAAACTCACACCGACATCATGGCAGCTAAAATAGCCCCGTCCCAAAAAGACTACTTTGCGAAAAAGCGCACGCCAAAGGACGTATCCTCGCAGGCGACGATACGGCGGTCGCGCAGAATGGTCCGCACGTAATACCAATCACCCACACAGCCCGACAAGTGCAGACCAGCCGCCAGGTAGCACAGCAGCGGATAGTCCGAGAACGCAAACCCCAGGGCAAATGCTGTCGTCACAACAACCGTCGGCGCCAGGCAAACCGCCATGTACCGCCGGCGCGAATACACAACGCCCTCGGCGCAGGCATAGATCATCGCCGTCTCGCGATTCGCCCCAAAGGTCACCTGCGCGCCCGCAGGCGCCAGCAGCTTAAAAAACACCGCATGCACCAGCTCGTGCACGGCAAACGATGCCATTGAGACCGCAGCCAAGCCGACTATCCAGCCCACGACAGCCATCCAGCCGCCCGCCTCAGCCGCGTCCAAGTCCGCAGGCCCGCCCAACAGCATAAACACCGGCACCAGGCACACGGCAAACACCGCGATCACGGCCATCCCCCACACGAAGCAAGCGTGTAGAAAATCCTCGTCCTCAAACGCATGTATGTTGGAAATCTCATTCATAGCATCTTAGGATAGCGCCCCTGCCACGCACCCGCCCGCATGTGCGATAATGTCGAACGATATGCACGAATTGACCACCGCGCCGCCGAACCCCGTGCCCGGCCGCGCTCTTACCTATATGCGAAGGAGTCCCATGGCATCCAAATACTCCATGAACGACCGTCCCAGCTGGCCGCGCCGCGCCATCGTTACCGCCGGCGAGCCCTACGGCAACAAGGGTCTGCACTTTGGCCACGTCGGCGGCGTCTTTGTCCCGGCCGACTTCTTCGCCCGCTTCCTGCGCGACCGCCTGGGCCGCGAAAACGTCATCTTCACCTCGGGCACCGACTGCTACGGTTCGCCCATCATGGAGAGCTACCGCAAGCTCAAGGAGAACGAGGGCTACGACAAGTCCATCGGCGAGTATGTCGAGTCCAATCACTCCCGCCAGGCCGCGACCCTCAACAACTACAACATCAGCTGCGACATCTACGGCGGCTCGGGCCTTGAGCCGGCGGCCCAGATCCACAACGAGGTGACTGCCGAGATTATCGAGCGCCTGCACGAGCAGGGCACCATCTCCAAGCGCTCCACGCTGCAGTTCTACGATGCCAAGGCCGGCACGTTCCTCAACGGCCGCCAGGTCATCGGCCGCTGCCCCATCCAGGGCTGCAAGTCCGAGAAGGCTTATGCCGACGAGTGCGATCTGGGCCACCAGTTTGAGCCCGAGGAGCTCATCGCGCCCAAGAGCCAGCTCACCGGCGAGGTGCCCGAGCTGCGCCCGGTCGACAATCTCTACTTTGACCTGCCGGCCTACCTCGACTTTATGAAGACCTACACCGCCAAGCTCGCCCAGAACCCGCAGGTTCGCTCCGTGGTCTCCAAGACCATGGAGGAGTGGCTGCTGCCGGCTCAGCTCTACATCCAGAACAAGTTCCGCGAGGCCTTCGATGCCGTCGAGGACCAGCTCCCCGAGCACACCGTGCTGGAGCCCGAGGGCAACAAGAGCAGCTTTACCGTCACCTTCCCCAGCTGGAAGGAGCGCGACGACGCCCACGCGGTGCTCGCCAACGGTGGCGTGCGCTTCCGCAGCGGCAAGGCACTCGTGCCCTTCCGCATCACCGGCAACATCGACTGGGGCGTTCCGGTGCCCGAGGTCGACGGCGTGAACGACGTCACTTGCTGGTGCTGGCCCGAGAGCCTGTGGGCGCCCATCAGCTATACGCGTACCGTGCTCGCACGCGATGCCAAGGCAGCCGGCGTGACCGAGGGCGTCGCCGCCCAGGATGCCGCCCTCATGGGCGAGCCCGCCGCCGATTCCACGCAGGTCCCCGCGCCCACCTACCAGCACAGCTCGCTCGACTGGCGCGACTGGTGGTGCTCGGACGACGCGCAGATCTACCAGTTCATCGGTCAGGACAACATCTATTTCTACTGCATCGCGCAAACCGCCATGTGGGAGGCCCTGGGTTGGGACCTTACGCAGAGCACCGTCAGCGCCTGCTATCACCTGCTCTACATGGGCAAAAAGGCGAGCTCGTCCTCGCAGACCCCTCCCCCGCCGGCAGACGACCTGCTCAACCACTACACCTGCGAGCAGATGCGCGCGCACTGGCTGTCGCTCGGCCTATCCGAGAAGCCGGTGAGCTTTAGCCCCAAGGCATACGACACGCGTGTGACCGGCAAGGACAAGGACGGCAACGAGGTGCGTGCCTGCGACGACAAGCGCGTTATCGATCCGGCCCTTAAGGAGAGCGCCCTTTTGACCGGCGTCTTCAACCGCCTGGCCCGCAGCTGCTTCTACGGCGTCGCCATCAAGGAGGGCGACGAGAGCCCCTACCGCAACGGCTGCATCCCCGCCGGTGCCGCTTCTGACACCGTGGTCGAAGCCGCCGAGCAGGCAGCTCTCGCCTTTGAGCAAGCCATGTACAAGTTCGAGACGCACCGCGCGCTCGCCGTGTGCGACGACTACCTGCGTGCCGCCAACAAGCGCTGGAGCGACGCCTCTAAGGCCGCCAACAAGCTCGAGGGCGAGCCGGCAAACGCCGCAATGACGCAGGCCCTCGTCGACGCCTTTACCGAGCTGCGCGTGGCGACCGTGCTCATGCACGGCATCGTCCCTGCCGGCTGCGAGCTCATCTGCGAGTACTTCGACGTTGACCCGGTCGCCTTCTTTAGCTGGGATAACATCTTCGCCTCCACGGATGAGTTTGTGGAGAGCCTGGGCGAGAAGCCCGGCGAGCACCGCGTGAAGCCGCTACCCCCGCGCTTCGACTTCTTCAGCAAGCACGAGAGCCAGTACTAGGCAACAGCAACGCGCCCGGGAATGATTATTCTGGGACGGGGATTAAAAAATCATTCCCGGGCGACGCAAAGTAGTCTTTTTGGGACGGGGATCATTAAATGATTTTTTAATCCCCGTCCCAGAATAATCATTTAGGTGGAAGGAAAGACGGATGTCCAAGCCGCGTCGTCGTAAGCAGAAAAAGCAGGTCAAGGCCGAGCTCAAGCTCAGGCAGTTTGCCGCCACCGAGCTTTCCGACCAGCTTGCCGCCCTTCCCTGCGCCGCCGACCTGCCGCGCTTTATGGTCGACACGGTCGCCGGCGCCTATGCGCCCGCCGATGCCGAGCTTATGATCGAGGGCTTCGGCGCCGCGGCCACACGCCCGGTCACGCTGCGCGCCAACACGCTCAAGGCAACCGCCGAGGACATCGCCGCGGCGCTCGATGCCGCCGGCATCGCCCACCGCCCCGTCGCATGGTACCCGGACGCTTCCATCCTGCCCGAGGCCCAGGTTTCCGACCTGTGGGACCTCGACATCTACCGCGACGGCAAGATCTACTTGCAAAGTCTGTCGTCCATGATGCCGCCGTTGGTCTTGGGCGCCCAGGCCGGCGAGGACATCCTGGACATGTGCGCGGCCCCCGGCGGCAAGACGACGCAGATCGCCGCCCTCACCCAGGGCCAGGCACACCTCACCGCCTGCGAGATGAGCATTCCCCGCGCCGAGAAGCTCGAAGCCAACCTCCACCGCCAAGGCGCAAAAAACGTGCCCGTCATGCGCATCGACGCACGCGAGCTCGACGAGTTCTTCCGCTTTGACCGTATCCTGCTCGACGCTCCCTGCACCGGCACGGGCACAGTCGTCAGCGGCAACGAGAAGAGCCTGCGCGGCCTCACCGAGCAGTTGCTGAGCAGGTGCGCCCGCTCGCAGCGAGCACTTCTGGACCGCGCCATGGGAGCCCTCAAACCGGGCGGCACGCTCGTCTATTCGACTTGTTCGATCTTGCCGCAGGAAAACGAGGACGCCCTGCAAGAGGCCCTCGACAAGCACATGGACTGCGAGCTTATCCCCCTCGATGGCACGCCGAGCGAAAGTGAGGCACGCCGCGCCCAGGAAGCTGGTGAGGAGCCGCGCATCGAGTCCAACGCCCTGACCGAAGCCATTGCCGCGGGTCAGGTATCGGCCATCGCCAACGGCCTGCCCGGCACGCTCACCATTCCGCCCAGCCGCGACTTTGAGGGCTTCTACATTGCCCTGATCCGAAAACGCAGTTAGCGCACGGATCCAAAACTCAACAAGCTATCTCCGTGCGCGTTTGCCCTGCTGGTCGCGATGCTGTTTAGGCATCGTGCGCTCCTTGCGTTCGGCCCTTTTGCCCTTAATGGCCGTGACCACAAAGTAGATGACCGCGGCGGCAACAATTGCGCCCACACACAGGCCAATCGAGCCAAACATTGCTGTCAATTCCATACCGCGTCACCTCTCTTTTAAACGGGACTTTCAAGATAGCACCTCGATCCCCGCCACCACAGCTCCTTCACGTTCGCCGGCCCTTCGGTCTAACGAATTGCGTGGCGGGGAAAAATCAACTCGTCAAACGATTTAGCATTCGCAATTCCGGCTGCATCGCGCCGGCCGTCATCACATAGAATCGAGCTTCCATGGATACCCTCAACGATCTAAATGAGCGCGTCGACGCCTTCGTCGGCACCAGCTCTTTCGACACGCCTGCCGCGGCAAACGACCAAGCCCCCATCGATGTGCCCGCCGAGGTTCACGAGGACATTGTCGCCTCGGTCGATTTCTCCGAGGTCGAGCTCGCAGACGAGTTCACCGAGCCCCAGGTAGCCGTCACGCCCAACGGCCTGCTCCCTATGGAGCCCCTGCCCATCGACGGACGTCTGCGCAAGGCTGCCCTTCGCATGCCCGACGAGATCGAGGAGGCCAGCGGCTTCACGCTCTTCGGCCGCCGCATCAAGTCGCTCATTTACACCACCGATGTCGCGGTTATCCGCAACTCCAACGCCGATGCCGTCTTTGCCGTTTACCCCTTCACGCCGCAGCCCGCCATTACGCAGGCGCTGCTGACCGTCGCCGAGTGCCCGGTCTTTGTAGGTGTGGGCGGTGGCACCACCACCGGTAAGCGCTCCGTGCAGATGGCAGCCGTCTCCGAGATGCAGGGCGCGGCGGGATGCGTGGTCAACTCCCCCGCCACCGCCGAGATGGTCGAGCACATCACCAACATCGCCGACATCCCCGTCATCGCTACGGTCGTTCGCTGCGACGACGATGCCCACGCCAAGGTGCGCGCTGGAGCCAAGATTCTCAACATCGCCGCCGGCAAGAACACGCCCCAGGTCCTACGCGAGCTGCGCAAGCACTATCCCAACCTGCCGCTCATCGCGCCGGGCGGCAAGACGCCAGAGAGCATCCGTGAAACCATCGCCGCCGGCGCCAACGCCATCATCTGGACGCCGCCTTCGGCCCAGCAGCTACAGACCGACATGATGCAGCGTTATCGCAAGATGAAGGAAGACGCCACACCTGTCATCTCGCACGACGATGTGCCCATTATCGACCAGGTCTCCGCCGCCGAGGTCAGCCAGGTCGAGAACATGAATCCCGACGTGCCGATTCCCGACGAAGTCATCGAGCGCGTCGCTTCGATCCACGAGCGCGTCGAGGAGCATCGCGCCAACCGCGGCCTCAAGCCGTCACTGCACGGCTTCTTCTTCCGCGGAAAGAAACGCTAACCCCAACAGCAAGGCCCGCCCCACAAACGTGAGGCGGGCCGTTTTCGTTTGAGCAATCATGCAGCGATGTGATGGGGCAAACTAATCCACGCGCTTGTCGCCCATAAAGAAGAGCGCCACCGTACCAGGTCCGGTATGCGAGCCAATCAGAGTACCGATGTTATTGATCTCAATCTTGCCTTTAAGCTGCGGAATCTGTTCCTCGATCAGCGCCGCAACTGCCTCGGCATCCTCGCGGCACGCCGAGTGCGACATGACGCACTTACCCGAATAATCCGCACCGTCCTGCACGTGTGCCATCATGGTCTTGGCCATCTCGGAAATCGCGCGCTTCTTAGTGCGAATCTTCTCACGTGGCGACAGCTTGCCGTCGCAATCGACCGTCATAAGCGGGCAAATCTTAAGCGCCGTGCCGATGATCGCACTCGCAGCCGAAATGCGACCGCCGCGCAGGTAGCTCGACAGATCGGTCGAGAAGAACCAGTGGTGCAGGTTGAGCTTGTGCTCCTCGATCCAGGCAGCCGTCTCGTCGAGTGAAGCCCCGCTATCGCGCACATCGGCGGCATATTCCAGCAACAGGCCAAAGCCCGAAGACGCCCCCAGCGAATCGATGACGCGCACCTTGCCGCCCTGGGGATAGCGATCCGCGAGCATCTGCGCCGCAACGCAGGCCGATCCATACGTGCCCGAAATACCCGACGACAACGTCAGGTGCAGCACGTCTTTGCCCTCGGCAACAAGCGGCTCCCAAAACTCTTCGTACTCACCCACGCTCACCTGAGACGTCTTGGGCATGGCGCCCGCGGATATCTGGGCAAAAAACTCGTCCGGCGTAATCGACTGATACAGATCGTCCGTATAGACAACATCGTCGATCTCGTAATGAAAACACACGACAGGGATATTGCGCGATTCAAAGAACTCCCGAGTTCGATCGGCGGCGGATTCACAGGTCAGGACAAAATCACTCATATGAGGCTCCTTACGTATAGTTATAAAAATTATCGCACAGCAAGCATAAATACGGTACAAATGTCCACTATTTACCAAATAGAGCCAAAGGTGGTGAACATCTTTACCGTCATCATCTCTATCGATCCCGGAGGCATACGTCTGCAAAAACGACCCTACGTCTCCACTCAACCGCCATATCTACCTCAACTAAATCGATTTACCAAACCGTTCAGCCGACAATTCAGCCGCTGGCGCAAAATCGAAACAAAAGCGGCGCATACTGATAAACGTTTGACGCTGTTTATCAGTTTTACCAGCTCCATCGGAAGGTGTTTCATGGTCGCATTCGATCGCAATCCGCAAGACTTCAAGTATCTGCGTCTGCTGTCGAAACAATTTCCCACCGAGCAATCCGCGTTTACCGAGATCATCAATCTCTCGGCCATCCTCAACCTGCCCAAAGGCACCGAGCATTTTATGAGCGACGTGCATGGCGAGTACGAGGCCTTTATGCACATCCTCAACAACTGCTCGGGCGTCGTGCGCGAGCATGTCGACGAGATTTTTGGCGACACGCTCACCTTTGACGAAAAGGGCGAGCTGTGCACGCTCATCTACTACCCGCACGAGAAGATCGAGCTGGTCCGCAGCCAGCGCGAGGACTCGCCCACCTGGTACAAAACGATGCTTGACCAGCTCATCATGGTCGCTCGTTCGCTTTCAAGCCGCTACACCCGCTCCAAGGTTCGTAAGGCCATCCCACGCGATTACGCCTACATCATCGACGAGCTGCTACACACGCATCCGGATGAGAACAACTATCGTGTGCGCTATCATGAGCGCATCGTGGAGTCCATCCTGGAGACCGCAAGCGCCGACGACTTTATCGAGTCGCTCGCCTCGCTCATCAAGCGCCTGGCCGTCGACCACCTGCACCTGGTGGGCGACATCTTCGACCGCGGCGGCGGCGCGGCCAAGATTATGGACCGTCTGCTCACCTACCATTCACTCGACATCCAGTGGGGCAACCACGACCTGCTGTGGATGGGCGCTGCGGCCGGTGAGCCCGCCTGCATCGCCACGGTGCTGCGCAACAACCTACGCTACGACAACTACGAGATCCTGGAGAACGACTACGGCATCTCGCTGCGTGAGCTTGTCGCCTTTGCCGATGCCACCTACACCGCCGGTGAGTCCATCACCCCGCTGATCAAGGCCATCAACGTGCTGCTCTTTAAGCTCGAGGGCCAGATTATCCAGCGCCACCCCGAGTTCGATATGACCGACCGCCTGTTACTCGACAAAATCGATCACGACACCGGCACGGTCACGCTCGCCGACGGCAGCGTGTGGCCGCTCACGACCAATGACTTCCCCACCGTCGACCCGGCGGACCCCTATTCGCTCACGCCCCAAGAGCAGCACATCATCGACAAGCTCGTGTCCGAGTTTGTCACCGCCGATCACCTGCATCGCCATATCGATTTCCTCTATTCCCACGGCTCGATGTACAAGGTCGCCAACGGCAACCTGCTGTTCCATGGCTGCGTGCCGCTCAACGAAGACGGCACCTTTAGCAGCATGAACTGCCTGGGCACCTGGCACGCTGGCCGCGATTATCTCGATTTTTGCGACCACATCGCCCGCCGCGCCTGGCGCGTGGGCGACCGCGACGCTCTCGACTGGATGTGGTACCTGTGGATTGGCTTTAACTCACCCGCCAGCGGACGCCTGGTGCGTACCTTTGAGCGCGCCTATATCGCCGATAAGAGCACCTGGGTCGAGCCGATGGACCCGTACTTTACGCTTACCAAGTCGCCCTCGGTCTGCGACGACATCATGCGCGAGTTTGGCGTCGCGCCCATGGCATGCTCACCGACCGGTCACATCATCAACGGCCACACGCCCGTTAAAACCACCAAGGGCGAGCAGCCCATCCGCGCCGAGGGCAAGCTGCTGGTCATCGATGGCGGATTCTGCCGCGCTTACCATCCCAAGACGGGCATCGCCGGCTACACGCTTATCTCGAGCTCGCGAGGGTGCCGCCTCAAGTCGCACCAGGCCTTTACCACCGTTGCCGAGGCGCTCACCCGCAACATCGATATCGAAAGCGAGACCAACCGCTTTGACGAGGCCGACCGCCGCCGCATGGTGAGCGACACCGATACCGGCGCCAAGATCCGCAGCCAGATCCAGGACCTGCGCCAGCTGCTCGATGCATATAGAAACGGTGCTATCGAGGAGCGCGCCTAGCACCACCCGTGGGGATTGGCTAAACTTGCTGAGTTTGTCATCCCCGCGGCGCCCCGGCGCCACCATAAGGCAGGTACCATGCAAAAGCTCCTTGCGCAGATCATGAAGTTTGGCGTCGTCGGCGTCATTGCCACGGTCATCGACTTTGGCATTATGAATCTGCTCCACTACGGTCTGGGCCTCAACATCCTAATCGCCAACACCAGCGGCTTTATCATCTCACTCATCTTTAACTACCTCGCTAGCATGAAGTACGTGTTTGCGCACAAGGAGGGCATGAGCCGCCGCCGCGAGTTCATTATCTTTGTCGTGCTGTCTGTGATCGGTTTGGGACTCAACGACGGCATCGTGCTGGCGCTCAACGCCGGCCTGGGGCTCGAGGCCAATATCGCCAAGATTTGCGCCACCGCGCTTGTCATGGTCTACAACTTTGTGACCCGAAAGATCTTCCTGGAAGGCGACGAGACCAAGTAACTCGCAACCTTACAGCTTTACAATGCCCACAGATGACGCGCGTCGAGCGCTGTGTTGTTCGTGGGCATTGCTCGTTTACGGGCAAATTTTCAACGTTTGCGGATTAGCACTTGATAATTTGGCGAGTTCGTATAGTTCTTGGCAAAGACCTTACGTTTCCCTTGCAAAAGCTCTAAAGTATTCTCTGCTCGATTCATCAACGCATTGGATGTGATTACGTGCGCAAGGCACTGGCACAACCTCATACCAAGCAGTTCCTCAAGTTCGCTGTCGTGGGTCTTATCTCCTTTGGCATCGACTGGGGTATGCTCATTGCGCTCGTCGAGCTGTTTCACCTCGACTTTTTGATGAGCACCACGGTCTCGTTTACCACGTCCGTCGTGGTCAACTACTGGCTCAGCATGAAGTATGTGTTCGACCACCGCGAGGGCATGAGCCGCAAGCGCGAGTTCACGATCTTCACCATCCTGTCGGTGATCGGCCTGGGCCTCAACGACCTATACATGTTTGTGGGCGTCACGTTTTTGAGCATCGGCTACCAGGCCATGAAGGCCATCGCCACATTCCTCGTCACCTGGTACAACTACTTCAGCCGTCGCTTCTTCCTCGAGGGCGCACGGTCGTAGTCGATTCGCTATTTGCTTGAATGTATAACCGGTTGGAATTCCCATTCCAACCGGTTTTTTGTTTGCCGAGAGACCGGGCGGCCCGGTCCCATTCGCATGAAAACGGGCGGCCCGGATGTTTGTCCGAACCGCCCGTCTGGCGCGCTATGTCGAGGCCTCTAGCCTGTAACGTAATACCAGACCACGTTGTCGCCGTTGGAGAGAACGTAGTTGCTGCAGGCCGTCATGGGCGTTGTGCCGTTGACGGAGTACATCCAGCCGCTCGTACCGCCGTACTGTTTCTCCGCCAAACCACCAATCGCGGAGACATACGTGCCGTACGACGAGCCATGTGCGTTGACAGAAAGGCCCAGCGCGCACAGGGCATCGTAGACGGTAGCGCCTTCGTTAAAGGTAAAGGTGCCACCAGAAGACACAGGATTGCCCACAGCGCTCGATGTGACCGAAACCGTCACTGTTATGTAGCTGGACTCCTGCGAGCCGCTCTGGCCGCCCGAGGAGGCGTTTCCACCATTAGAGGATGAGGCTCCATCAGACGACTGGCCACCGCCAGACGCATTGGAAGTATCGCCGACTCCCGTATTTTGGGCAGCGGATTTATCGCCAGACTTCTTGCCGTCCTGACCATCGGACTTCTTGCTATCCGAGCTTTTATCCGATTCCTTGTCCGAAGACTCGGAATCGTCCTTGCCGTCGTTCGAACCCTTGGACTCGTCTTTTGCATCATTCGATGACTTGGAGTCCTCGGAACTGGCCTCGCCCGAAGCCATAGTCGAGCCAGACGCCTTGGTGTCCTTGGTGACGACGCTCTCCCCCGTCACGGCCTGAATGATCCAGTCGATGGACCAGGCGCCGCTCTCGGAAGGATGGACGAAGCCCAGCGAGACGACGATCAGAATGGTGCACGCGGCAGTCAAAACGCCAAGGAGCGCCTTGCGACGAGGGGCGGACGCCGCCGAAGCGGCGCCCTGTTGCTTTGTATCGTCGAACTGAATGAACGAGGAATCTGGTTGCTTGGGGTCAGCGTCCTTGGATTTATTGGACACAGCCCTCACCTACCGACGTTTGGTGAACACGAACACGCCGACGATGGCGAGACCGATGACGCCGGCGGCAACGCCAACAATGGCGAGCGGGTTGGTGCCAGCCTCCTGCTCGGAGGCACTAGAGGACTTCTTAGCAGTGGTCGTGGAAGCAGCACCCGTATCGGACTTGGAATCGGACTTCTTGTCGGACTTGCTGTCCTTCTTGTCAGACTTCTTGTCAGACTTCTTCTCGTCCTTCTTATCGGACTTATCGGAGTCCTTCTTGTCGGACTTGTTGTCCTTGGTCTCGGTCTTGGTCGACACCGTCGTCTTGGTCGCCGGCTTATGACCCGGGGCGACAACGCCGCCAGCCTGCTGGCCCTTCGTGCCAGAGCCGGAACCCGTGCCAGTGCCGGCACCAGCACCAGAACCGTTGCCAGCGCCACCGTTACCACCATTAGTGCCAGAACCGCCATTACCGCCAGGGTTAACAGCATTCTTGGTCCACTTGGCATACAGCGTCAGATCGGCCGTCACCGGCGTACTGAAGTCATACGCCTGCGTGCAAGCCTCATCGGTGAACCAACCGCCGAAAGTGTAGCCATCGCGCGTCGGATCGGCCGGCTTGACCAGCTTGCCGTCGGCCGTAGCAACGAACTTAGTGTCGCAAGCAGACCCGCCGTTGGAATTAAAGGCAACCGTCCAAGACTCGACAGCCCCCAGCTTGAACAGAGTACCCGAATCATTGATGTAGTAGAGGTTGCCAGAAGCATCGGCAATGACCGGAGAGTCACAGTACTGGTAATGGCCAGCCGCATCATAAATCTGCGTCGCCTCTGCGTCGCCAAGCGTATAGCGATACACGCCACCGCCAGCAGAGTAGTTGACGTAATCCTTGCTATCCGCGCTGTTCACGGTGAAGTACACATAGGTCTTGCCGCCCTGAACACTCACCAGCGGAGTAGCAGCAATACCGTTGAGGCCAGCCGGCAGCGCCTTGCCGTCGGCAGCAGCGACCATCGTGGTCTTACCCGTCTTCAGGTTATAGAGAACCAGAGCAGAGCCCGTAGCCGTCTGTCCGCCGACAATCAGATTGTCACCAGACACCGCTGGGGCGCTCAGATTATTCGTAAGGCCCAGATCAACCGTCTTCTGTTCACTCAGCACACCCTTCGCCGAAAGCGAAATCACATGGAGCTTTCCGTCGTGCGTCATCTGATAGAAGGTCGAACCATTGGACGGATCGGCAATGCAATCGGCATTTGCGACAGCGCCGAGCTTCATGGTCGAAACGACATCGCCCGTCGTCTTATCAATGCACTTAAGCGTGCCCGCGCTCGTAGGAACAATGGTGTACTTATCCGTCAGCGCAGCGCCAGTCCAATAATAGCCCTCGGAAAGGTCAATGTTCTGCCAAGAGACTTCGCCCGTGGCAATCTTGATACGCTTCAGGGAGCCGTTGCCGTAGGTCGCGTTGTAGTTCTCGTCATACGAAATATCGACCGTACCAACATAGACATACTCGCCGTCCGAAACGACGGTGCAGGAGCTCTGCGTCAAGTCCGTCAAACCAGGCGTCAGCCACTTGCAGATCAGCTTGTCTGCAGTAATCGCCTGGACCGCACCGCCGTTGAGCGGAACGATGATAAGGCCGTTGGTATAGATCGGACGAGAGGTATAGCTCACCTTGGAGGCAAGCGGCGCAGAGGCAACCTTTTTGCCCGTGGACGAATCGATCTTAATGAGCTCGTTCTCGGTCGCGATGTACACAAAGCCGTTAGCGATGACAGGTTCGCTGCAGTTGGCATACTGCTGACCAGACTCGGCCTTCCAATCGAAGGCCCACTTAAGACCGGCGGCCTGCGCAGGTGTCTTGGCATCCGTTACGGTCGAACCGTTGCCACCGTTGCCGTAGCCGGCCCACTCGGCATCCCAATCAGGAGTCGTTGCACTCGGGTCCACGACAATCTTGTCGGGATCGGGCATGGGCGATTTATCGGTGGTGTAGGCAAACGTAGCCTTGTCGCCGCTCTTGAGCGTGACCTGGTTGGCGCAGAGAGATGAGGGCTCTCCGTTGATAAACAGACGCCAATATTTCTTGGTCGCACCATCCCAGCCATACGGCTTGTGATCGAACGGCGAAGTAATGGAATTCAGGAACCAGTACTCACCACTCTGGGAGCCGTTGTACGTAACGCCCTTCGCCTTCAGAACCGTCTCAATAAGGTCCTGGGCCGTAGAGCCTTCGGGCAGGGAAACATTGCTTGCCGAGCCCCAGCGAGTATTGTTGCCGTTGACATCGGGACCGATAACATCGACGGACCCAAGAACCTGACCGGGGAGGGCATCGGCGTCAGCACCATACATAAAGGTGACGGCGTCACCCTCTTGGAGTTCGTAGTTGCCGGCCCCGACTTGGGCGAACTTGCCATTTACATAGAACTGCCAATAACTTTTGGTCGCAGGATCATACTCATAGGTCTTACCGTCAAGCGGCGAGGTAATGCCGCTGAGGTACCAACCCCAAGACTCTTCTTTAGCATCGAGGGTAAGACCAGTCTGCTCCAGCAAATCCTTAGCAGTGGAACCAGCCTTGAGACTCGTCTGGCCCGTCGAGGCCCAAACCTGCTGCTTGCCGTCCTTGTCCTTACCGAGGACCTGAACGGAGGCACGGACGGAATCAGAGGGCAACTGGTCGCCCCAGCCACCGTAGAACCACGTAACGGTATCGCCAGCATGAATGGTGACATTGTCTGCCGTGTAGTCGCTCGACTTGCCGTTGATGAACAGCTGCCAATAGGTCGAATAATCGAGCGGCGTACCCAGCTCAACGCCGTTGTACTTAAGGCTCAGAATGAAGGAGCCCGCAGCAACGGCGTCGATGTCATTCGCCTCGAGCGCGACCTTCGTAAGGTCAAGTGCGCTCGAGCCGGACGTCACCACATACTGCGCGTTATCGACCCAAGTCTGAGTCTTGCCCTGGGCATCGCGACCAATGACGGTCACATTTGCGGCAACCTGGTCCTTAACGACAGGGGACGCGCTACCAGCCGTATAGGCAAACTCAATCTTCTGCCCCTGGGTGAGCTTGATGCTGCTCGCGCCAACCGAGGAAGACGCGCCATCGACGAACAGCTGCCAGAAGGCATAAGTCGTCGGATCGTAGACAAGCGTGCGGCCATCGCTCGGGGATGTGATGCTTTTGAGGTAGAACCCGTATGCCGTGTTCGGATCGTAGTCCGCCTTGAAGCCCGTCTTCTCCTGCAGCTTAATAAAGGCATCCGCAGCCGTCGCGCCCTCGTCGAGCTTGAGCTGCGTAGGTGCCACCCAGGTCTGAGCCTTGCCGTCGGCATCGGTGCCGATAATCGAGAACGAGACCTCGACTTGCTTCTTGGCGACATCGCCAGTTTCCGTCGGGTTCTCTGCCTGGACGGCAGCCACGGCGGCAGATCCTGCTTGGCCAGCGGATGCCGTCGAAGACTGCTCGCTCGCGGCAGGGTTCTCCCCCGTCGCCGAGCCTTCGTCGCCAGCTGCCGCCCCTGTTGTGGCGGTACTAGCTGCAGGCGCGCTCCCAGAATCTGAAACCTCAACGTTGCCCTGGTCGGCAGCACCATCCGCAGGCGCTGCGTCCTCACTCGGCGTCGCAGCCTGAGCCACAGCCTCGGCAATGCCCTCGGCGCCCTCGGCCCACAGCTGAGCCGGCGTGGTGCCAAAGGCCATCGCGAAGGCCAGGAATGCCACCAGACCGCGCTTAGCTACACCGCGTGCAATCGCGCCACGGCGATGCAACGAGGCGCACTCACGCTCGTCCTCAAACATATCCATTTGTCCCCCATTGTCTGTACTTGGAGCGTTGCCTTGAGGCTGCCCCACGTCATCGCGCATGTTGCGCTCGAGTTCCCCCATCGGGGTCCCCCTTCCCTCCAGAGCCCTATGCACGCCGGCGGCATACGCCGCAGCCGCATGCAAGATGGGAGGCGATCCGACTTAACCTTAACGACTCGGGCACGTCGTCCGATCTGCGACGCGAACATCCCGAGCCAAGAGGAATTACGGTTACTGGTACAGCCGGGGACTTGCACCCCGATTCTCCCAAACGCGCAGGAAAACCGCGCATTCGTGCGTCTCCGCACCACCATCTATGCCATCGATTATTACCGTCAGTATGGTATCACGCAAAAGGGCCTCGCACGCAGGCGAAGCCCAAGGTAAAAGCTATTATTTGCGATAGGAAAATACGGTGACCGCAGCCCCTAGTGCTTGCCGCCGTGACTGTTGAGCCAGATATTGCGGCCCAGCATAAGCGCCAGCACCAACGCGCTCACGTAGCCCAAAAAGCCAATGACCGGAATGCCAAACACAACCGGCTCGATGCGCGCGTAGTACACCACCGACGAACCGATAAACAGACCGGCGATCACAATTGCCATCGACATGCGGTCGATAATTCCACCCAGCTGTCGCAGCGCCTTATCGCTGCTCATGATCTGCGTGTTCACCTTAAGCTGGCCGCGCGTGAGCATGCGCGAAGCCAGGCCCAGATACTCGGCCGCCTCGAGCGAGCCCTTCGCCGCGCGATAGCTGCTCGCGGCAAGATCGCGTCCCATGTCGCGCACGCGCGCATAGGTGCTCTTCTCGTTTTTGATGTGCGTCTGGATGATCTGGATCATGTTGACGTTGGGCATATACTCAGTCAGCAGGCCCTCGAGCGTCACCATGCCGCGGGCGAACATCGTTACCACGCTCGGCAGCTCAACGTCGTTTTTGCGCGCCAGGTTTAACAGCGAGGTCAAAAACTCGCCGATATCCAGATCCTTCAGGTCAAGGCCCGCAAAGTCTGCGACGATAAAGTCCAAATCGGACAAAAAGGCCGAATGATCGAGCTCAGCCGAGTCGCCGCGCGTCACGGCAAAGCGCATGAGCGAATCCTTGAGCTTGGGCACGTCACCCTCGGCCACGGCGAAAATCATGTCCTTGACGATACCGCGATCGTGACTCGACATGCGTCCGACCATGCCCAAGTCGATAAAGTAAACGATGCCGTCCTTGAGAATAATGTTTCCCGCATGCGGGTCGGCATGGAAAAAGCCGTCATCGAGCACCTGCGTCGAGTAATCCTCGACGATTGCGGCACCGATCTTTTCCAAGTCATAGCCCTCGGCCACCAAGCGTTCAGGATCGGCGATCGAAATGCCGTCGACGTAGTCCATAACCACCACGTGCTCGGTGCACAGGTCCAGATAGGATTTAGGGCACGTCACGCCATGAACGCTCTTATGGAACTCGTAGAAGTCGTTGAGGTTTTTGGCCTCGGCCAAAAAGTTGGTCTCCTCGCGAAACGAGGTCCACAGCTCCTCGACTACGCCGTGCAGGTCAACGAATTGATCGGTGTTGACGAACTTGGAAACGATACGCACCACCGAGCGGATGATATCGATGTCCTGTGCCATAACCTGCTGCGCACCGGGGCGCTGCACCTTGACGGCCACGTCCTCGCCCGTCACCAGACGAGCGCGGTGCACCTGCGCGAGCGATGCGCTACCAAGCGGATTGGGGTCGATCGCATCGAACATCTCTCCCAGGCGCAGGCCGTATTCTTCTTCCAGACAACTGAGTACGACCTCGTACGGCACCGGCTCCACGTCGGACCGCAGACGACGCAGCTCGTCGCAAAAGCGTTGCGGCAGAATCTCGGACCGGTTGGCCAGAATCTGCCCCATCTTGACGAACATGGGGCCGAGTTCCTCGAGCAGGCGGCGCAAACGAACCGGCGTGAGGTTATCCCACACGCGGTACTTTTTGACCAGGCGAACAATCTGCCCGATGCGCTCGCGGCGACCCGCCGGCGTGAGCTGGTATTCTTCATCCGGCGCCATCGCGTCGGGCTCCTCGGGGACCATATCGACAGCGCGCGGCTTCTTGCGAGCGCCCGAGACGGCGGCATCGACCTCATCGACAACCGCCGCCTCGTCACCCAAGGGGTCTAGATTGTTGTAATCGGTGGTGGAATCTGCCATCTGCGCTGCTACTCGGCCTCTTCGGTATCCTTCGCATCGTCGGGCTCAACGGACTCGACGGGCACCGAGGTCACGTTGTCCTCGACCGAATCGACGATGTCGCGCACATGGGCCAGGAAGGCCGTGCGCTCGAGGGCTGTCATGACGCGGACGCGAGCCAGAATGAGCTCGTCGAGCACGCGCTGGGCCGCGGTCTCGCCCTGCATGCCCAAGCGCTCGGTCAGATCGGAGATGGTACCGCCGGCCTGTTCGAACATGTCGGACACACTGCGGGCGATACCGGGGGCGCCTGCGTCCTTGCGCACCTGCTCGCCCTTGGTGTTAAGGTCGTCGAGAACCTTCTTGCTGCCCTCGACGGCAACGGCGGCGGCGCCGAAGCCCACGTTGATGGCGCCGTTAACAAGCTGATCGAGTTTCATAACCATGGTTGTCTCCAATCACAAACAACTGCATTGGCGTTCTTGTACCCAAGATTGAGTGAAAGCGACAAAGCGTTTAAGCGCTATTCGATCGACGGGAAATCCCTATCTCACGTTGTCGTTCATCGCGAAAGAGTTCTTCATGGCGCAGCTCGTGGTGTAGAGCACCTTGCCCAACAGGGCATCGGTCTCCACGCGCACGAGCTCGGCAAACTCCTCGTTGGCGCGTGCAAGCTCGGCAGGCACCTCGGCCTCGGGCAGAACGGCTACGGCAGCGTCGACGTCATGAATCTGCTTGTGGCCCATGCCGCCGACCTTCTCCTGATAATCCTCGACTGCGCGGCCGCACTCATGGAAGCGGACGTCGGCCAGCGCGCCGATCAGGCGGTTGGCCCAGTAGAAGTTTTCGGACGTCACGCGAGCCTGCGTGTCGGCAAAGTACTCGGGCATGGTCTCGACGTTGGCGTACAGCGGAACCAGCGCGTTAAACGAGTTGGAGCCAAAGGCCATCCACTGCACGGCGCGGTAGGCCGGATGCGCATAGGGGCGCAGCTGCAGCACAGCGAGCTGGCTGTTGCGGTTGATGCCGATGGGGCGATAGGCGCCACGCGTGGCGGGCGTGCCCTTGCTGCCGTAGCAGTCGTACTCCGTGCCCTGGTAGTGGCTCGAGAGTACGTACTTGATGTCCTCGATGGTCACCTTGCGCTCGGGCACGCGGCTCCAGGGAATATCGTCGCTCTCGGGCGTGTAGTCGGCCTCGGGACCGTCCCACACATCGCTGGGGTTAAGGCAGCGCTGCATATACCAGGCGCGCGGCGTGTTGTAAACGTGGTCGCTGTCGCTGTGCGAGCCAAAGGCCTCGCGCGGGTTAAAGACCGCGGCCGGACCGTCGCCCTCAACGCCCAGCGTCAAGTCCAGATGCCACTCGGCCATCCAAGCGCGCAGGTCGGCGGAGCACATGTGATCGGCCTGGGCGCCCTCGGCGTCATCCAGGTCAAAGCTGTCGATACCCAGCTGGTTGGGCATGGTCACATAGGCGTCATCGGGCACGCGCTTGGCGATCCAGTGGTGACCGCCGATGGTCTCGAGCCACCAGATCTCGTCCACGTCGCTAAAGGCGATGCCGTTGTTCTCGTAGGTGCCATAGCGCTCGAGCAGGTCACCCAGAATGCGTACGCCGTCGCGGGCGGATTTGGCATATGGCAGCACCAGGGTCACCATGTCCTCCTCGCCCAGACCGCCGGGCTGCGCCGGAACATAGCCGTCCTCGTCCTCGTTGCCCTTGGCGGGCACGTAGTCGACGAGCGGGTCGGCGCCGCGAACGCGCTCGTTGGTGGTGAGCGTCTCGGTTGCGGACATGCCCACATTGAGCTCGTTGAAACCGGCCTCGGCCCAGATGCCGTGGCCCGGGACAACATCGGGGACGCTCGTGTAGCGCATGGGGTTATCGGGCAGTTCAACGGTCAGGTGACTCAGGACGCTCGTGTAGACGCGCGGCTGCTCGTCGGGATGCACCACGCGCATACGCTTGGGCTCAAACACCCCATTGGACGAGTCCTCGTTGCGGGCAACCAACGTCGACCCGTCGTAGCTCGCGTTCTTACCAACCAAAATCGTTGTGCACGGCATGCGCATCCTCCTTGAGCGAAGAAATCAAACGATAACAGTGTATCGCTTCGGCGCAAAAAGGGCGAAACCACGGCCTCGGCAGCCCTTGTGGTCAAAAACCTATTTCGATGCGCGCTCGGCCGCCTCGATCACGTGTTTGGCGAGGATCGCCGTCGTCACAGCGCCCACGCCGCCCGGCACGGGCGTGATGGCGTTAACGACCGGCTCCGCAGCATCAGAATCGACGTCACCCACCAACTTGCCAGCGGCCTCGTCCCAATTAATGCCAACATCAATGATCGTCTGGCCCTCTCGAACCGCATCCACGTCAATCGTACGCGCGCGTCCAACGGCGGCAACCACAATGTCGGCAGCACGGCACTCGGCAGCAAGGTCGTGCGTATGCGTATGGCACGTCGTCACTGTGGCATTGCGAGCCGTAAGCATGGCGGCAACGGGACGGCCAATCACCAGCGACCGACCAACGACCGCGACCTTGGCCCCATCCAGCTCAACGCCGTAATGATCCAGCAAAGCAAGCACGGCTTCGGCTGTGCAGGGGGCAAAACCCTCGCCGCGCCCCGAAAGCGTGGTGAGCAGCGAAGCCGGCGTCATGGAGTCAACGTCCTTGGCAGGATCGAGTGCCGCGGCAACCGCGTCCTCGTCAAGGCCGGCGGGCAGCGGGCGGAACATCAGGCAGCCATGAACAGACGAATCGGTATTGATGTCCTCGATGGCCGCCAACAGCTCGTCCTGCGAAACATCGGCGGGAAGCAAAACGCGGCGAGCCTCAATGCCAACCTTTTCGCAGCGCTTGAGCGCACCGCGCTCGTAGGATAGGTCGTCCTCGCGTTCACCCACGCGCACGATAGCCAGCGTCGGCACAACGCCGCGCTCGCGCAAAGCCACGCAGCGAGCAGCAAGTTCCTCAGTCAAAGCGCGAGCAACGGGGGCACCCTTCAGCAGTTCAGCCATGGCTATCCCCTCTTCCTTGCGGCGTCGGCGGCGCGGCGCGCCAGCGCATCGGCGCGCGGCAACCACATGTCGAGCAACTCATCACACGCCGTCTCGAGCTCCTCAGCACGAGCGCGATCCTTCATAGACGTGGTGTTCGCAAAGAGCGTCAAGCTCGCGCCCTGCATAGCGGAACGGCAGAACACGGCGCCGCACGCCACATCGGACAGCAGCTGACGCGAACCCTTGTCGGCCATGTCCTCGAGCAGCGCCAGTGCACGCCCGCAGGCATCCATAATGCGATACGGCGGCATAGCGGCCACATGCAGCGCATCCTGAATCGCGGTCGCTCGAGCCGGATCGCCACGCGGAATACCGTACGCCGCGGACACCTGCCCATATGCACGAACGTCCTCGGCAACCAACTCGACAAGCTCCTGGGCCAACTCATCTGCCTGGGCAAATGCGCGCGTCAGGTCATCCGCGCGATCGGCAAGCGCAGGATTGGTCGCACCATAACGAGCGACCATTCCACAAAGCGAGGCGCCCAGCGCGCCCACAAAGGCGCTCGCGCTGCCACCGCCGGGAACCGGCTCGCGTGCGGCAAGTGCCTCGGCAAACTCTCGACAGGTTTTATCCATCATCTCTTGGCTCATACGCACGCACCTTCAAGTCATATACATCGGTCAGGCGGCAACCGCCGACCAACCGCATCGAACACGTAATGGTGCTAAGTCTAGCCCATAAGCACATGGGCGTCAGCGCACCTGGCCATCGCGGATTTCTATGACGAACGATAGGCCATGCCAACGCAAACATGGGACACATGGCCCACGTTTCGAGACTCCCGGGCAGCGGCAACTGGGGCATACATATAGGTAAGGAGCCCCATGTTGGGGCAACGCTCATCACGGCACCGGACGACGAATGGAGGAATCACCGCACAGCAAACAAAGTCATCATGTGCACGCGCAACCGCCGCCCCAGCGATCCGCGGCACACGATGTCCCTGGCAGACAAGGAGGACGCCACCATGAAGAAAAAGACCCTATCAATCCTTTCCCTTTGCATCGCCCTCTTTGCCGCATTTGCCCTTGTCGGCTGCGGCGAGAACGCATCGGGCGGGGGCAGCAGCGCATCCAAGAGCGAGGGCAAGGAAAAGGCCCCCGTCGCCAAGAAGACCGACTTTATCTGGTTTAAGGTCGAGATGCCCGAGGGCGTCGGCGTAAGCGACTCCGCCGGCAAGAATGCCGACAGGGTCCAGCTCACCTTCCCCGAAGACGAGAACGCCTCGGCCGATCGCTTTATCCCCGTTTGGAAAAAAGCGATGACAGCCGAGGAATCCCACGCCGACCAGGCAGAAAAGAAGGGGGATACGTTCCAGTGGAAGGATGGCGGGTCCGTCGAGTATAACGGCAGGACGTGGCTCGTCGGAACATACGAGGACAACAGCGGCATCTCAACCATGCTTTTTACCGACGTTGAGCCGGGAAGCGTCTACGTCCTCATCTCGAACTTCGACCAGCACAAGAAAGAAGCCGAGACGCTCCTCAACTCCATCGAGTTCCCCGATGACATGGCAGAGGCAGTTTCCGAGGCGCGCGAAGTCGAGATTTCGAGCATCGAGCTCAAGTAACGGGACACCCGCACGCGCCTACGCGCACCTGCGCACATGCGCCCCATTAAAGCAACGGGCACCCAACCCCGGGGAGGGCCGACAGGCATCGGCCCTCCCCTCTTTTGGACCCGCGCATATTGCCACTTGTCGGCGCAAATCCGGCCCTCAGAATGGGACACATGGCCCACCCTAGCGAGCCGTCCACGCGTACAGTAAAGGCAGGTAATCCATGGGCGGTTACAGATCGAGGAGGACACGACCATGAAAAAGAAGGCCTTTGCGATTCTCACACTCTGCATCAGTCTCCTTGCCGCGGTTGCCCTGGTGGGTTGCGGCGGAAGCGGCGGCGCTACCGGCAGTGGCGGTGGCGGCGGCGCAGAAAAGCCAGCCGTGGATATGAGGACCGACTTCATTTGGTTTAAGGTCGAGGTGCCCGAGGGCGTCGAGATCACCGACGTTGCCGGCGACACCGCCGACAGGGCCCAGTTTAAGTTCACCGAGAGCGAGCACGCCAGCGATCGCTTCATCCCTGTCTTCGACTCTGACAAGAACGCTGACGAGCTGTTCGGCTACGAGGCCAAATGGAAGGCCAACTTTGAGTGGACCGAGAATGATCCCGTCAAGTACAACGGCAAGACTTGGCGCAACGCTTCCTATACACACTCGGGCGGCGTAACGACTGAGTACTTCACCGAAGCAGGCGGCGGCAGCGTTTACGTGAGCATCGACAATGTCGAGGAGCACAAGGACGCCGTCGAGACCATGATGAAGTCTCTGGAGTTTGCCGATGACATTGCCAAGGCCAAGACCGAGGCCATGGACGTCAAGCTCGACGATATCGAGATCAAGCGCTAAGCGACTGGCGAGCGCAACGGGAAACACGGTCGCAGAGCAAACAAGCGACGGTACCCCAGCGCTTCGTACCCAGGGAGGGCCGGTAAACCGACCCTCCTTTTCTTATGCCGATAGCCGGCGAACGCGAGGGTGCCGGGCGGCAAAACCACCCCCAGCGCGGTAGCAGCACAAATAGACAAGCGCCCCAACGCGTCCGCCCGCCGATTTATGGCGCCACGCAGACAATTAAGCCAACACGTTTAGACATCCGGGCAGTATAGTGAACAAAATGAGTGCATAACCGCACCCTGCGAACGGAGGAGTTATGACCGAACACCACGCCATCAGCCGTCGAGCATTCACGTTGGGCCTAGGACTCGCAGCATTGTCGCCATTTGTAAGCCTGCCCGAAACCGCGGGATTGGGCCTTCCCGTGCGCGCGGCATTTGCAGAAGACGCTGCCACAGCGTCAGTCAGCCTCGACAATTTCGTCATTCGCCTTCGCCCCGCGGGCTATTTTCGCACCGCGAGCGTCAACCAAGACGGCAACGTTCGCGGCAACGTCTGCCACCTGTTTAACGACGGCACGTCCAGCAAGCTCATCCTTGAGAACGTAACGACCAAGAATGACGATACAAACTGGTATGCTATCCGCACCTTGCTCAATTTCGAAGAGCATAAAAAGACGGGCTACAGCATTTGGTCGGTCGACGACGACTCTGACAAAGATGGAAAGGTCATCCACGTATGGGGCGGCGAGTATGACAACAAGCCCAGCCGCGCTTTTGCGTTCGAGCGTCAATCAAACGGAACCTATATCATCCGAGACCGCACGGTCGAGAAAGAAACCGAGAAAAAAGACATTAAGTACCTGGCAATAGAATCGAACGGCGAAGACCAGGACAACAATAAGATCTGCCATAAGAGTAAGAGCATTCCGTGGGAGCTCGAACTTATCGGTTACGACATGAAAAAGAACGATGCCACGGTTAGCAGCCTCGACTGGATCACGTACAGCAGCTACGTCGATGGGCCATGTTGGATGAAATACGTCGACGACAACAAGTTCCTCGACGAGCTGAGCATCCCGGGTACGCACGATTCGGGCACCTGCAGCGTGGACAACGACACTGAGCCCCAATCCTCGCAAGTAAAATGCCAGCAGGATTACATTCCCACGCAGTTGCTCGAAGGCATTCGCTATTTTGATATCCGGCTCGGAAAGGGCGACGACCCCGGTATCGACCACGGGGATTACTACCTGCTCAAAAAAGACGCGTACTTTATGCATCTTTCCGATGTCATAGGCTACTTCAAAACGTTTTTGAACGAAAACCCGACAGAAGCGCTCATCATGCTTGTATCACGAGGCAACGACGAGGCTACCGACGAAAGTGTTACGACGGCTTTCGCCAAGGTTTTGGACGACAACCCCAAACTGTTCTATACGTCGAGCCGAATCCCCGCGCTACACGAGGTGCGCGGAAAGATCGTTCTGCTGCGTCGATTTAGGCTCGCCGGCAACAGTGTAAGCGGCCACACGTGGGGCCTCGACCTTACCGAATGGGATGACAAGATCAAGGCTCACTCCGACAGCGCCACTATGTGTCTCGTCCAAGACGCGCGGGGCTTTGAAGCCGCGGGGGAAACAGGCGACAAAGAGCCCTATTGCACCAAGGTATACGCCCAGGACAAGTACAAACTCACGGGAACCGACAAGCTCAGCTGGGTCGATAATGCGCTGAAGGAAACGACCGGGCGCACGCGCAACGAGGTAGATGTCGAGGACGATAACGGGGCCAAGGAGCAAGTCCTGGAGCGCTGCTGGTCTATCAACTACACCAGCTGCACGGGCTTGTCGCACGGAGGCAATCCTTTTACCTCGGCACGAGTAGTCAACGAGCATCCGTATAAGAGCCCGTACATCAACCCCAGCGGCACCGAGGATACAAAGTCAGATTACCTCAAGCACATTGGCATCATCGCATCCGACTTTGTTGATGCGGCGCTGGCCCGGAGCATCTACCAGCGCAATTACGATACGGAGCACAAGCAGACGGCTTCGTACTATCTCCCGTACTATCTCCCGACCCGCATGCGCATGACGTACGGCGACTCGCTGAGCGATGCCTCATTCCAGGATGGCAAGACCGTTGGCGAGGGTCATTTCCGCCTTGCTGACAGCAGCAACGCGCTCAACGCGACAGCTTCGGGCCATGCGTTTGCCATTGAATACGTGGATGTCGACGCCCTGGGCAACGAGACCGTTACGGGGCTGCAGGGCTCTGTGCCCATCGATATCGATCCACGCGCGCTGACGCCCCATTTTGAGGGACTCGAAGGCCTTAAGGCCGGCGAAGACGTGCGCGCCAAGATTGCGGCATCACTCGAGGGCAAGCTCGAAACCGATGCCTGCACGGCCCAGCTCGAGTTTGTGCACGACGCGGACGGCGCTCCGGGCACGGCAATGGCCGAGGGCGAAACATTTGCCGCAGGAACGTACTGGGTGCGCGTGAACGGTCTCTTGGGCGACGCGGCGCAGAACTACACGCTCGCCAGCGACGGAGCCGCAAGCTTTACCGTAGCGGCCTCGGGCAGTGCGGGCGGCACCGGCAGCGACACGGGTTCCAACGCAGGCGGCGCCGACAAGAACGGCAAGAGCAACAAGAGAGGCCAGGGCAAGGGCTCGGGCGGAAAGCTCGCCGACACGGGCGACAGCTCTGGCGTTGCCGCCGGGCTCGCTGCCGCCGCCGTGGCGACAACGGTCGCAGGTGCAGCAATGCTTGCCAGTGACCGCGACAACGCTGGGGACGACAGCGAGTAGGCAAGCCCGCCTTTTAGACACATCGACTCAATCGGGGGCGCAGGACACCGTTCTGTGCCCCCGATTTTTACCTTGGCCCGAACGCCGCCATGGGCTACATCACCATGTTCAGCGCGTTAACAAACTCCTGGGCCTTCGCACGACTGCTCAGACTAAAGACGCAAGCGGTTAACAGTCGATTGCGCAGGAAAACGTCGCGACCCTTGATCCTGTTGACCCCAGTGATGTCCTTAAGGTAAACAATCTCGGTGTGCTTGCCACCAAACGTGCCCTTCTTGAGCACCTCAATACGGTTAGGGTAGATCTTGACGTCTTTAAACCTACCCGAACCTTTATCCTGGAATAGCAGCGTGTTCTTGTCCATGCATGTCACTCCCGTGGGGTTCGCTAAAACTGCCTTTATGGTCACATTTTAGTCACCGCAAGGCTCCCATGCGAAGGTGCCAGACAGCACAGCAATTCGTGTCCGCGCGAGGCTTTAAACTAGATGCGATAAAGATGCATTCCACAAGAGGAAAGTGGGGCGACAGTGATGGGCGAACTGGTAAACCGTGGAGAATCGGCAATCGTGCCCGAAGGTTTTTACAAGCAGGTTTCCTCGATTCTCAACGCCGCTCGCGACAAGGCCTATACCGCCGTTAACTTTGCGATGGTTGAGGCGTATTGGGAGATCGGCAAGAGCATAGTTGATGAGCAGGGCGGAGAGGAGCGCGCCAAGTATGGAGAGGCGCTGCTCAAGGCCCTCGCAATCAGACTTACCAAGGATTTTGGTAAAGGTTTTGGAGCAAGAGAGCTGCGCAAAATGCGTCAGTTCTATCTTGCATTTCCAATTCGGGACTCACTGCGTCCCGAATTGAGCTGGACACATTACCGCAGGTTAATACGCATTCCTGACCCCGAAGCTCGCACCTGGTACATGAACGAATGCGCCGACTCTCGCTGGAGCACGCGCCAGCTCGAACGCCAGATCAACACCATGTTCCGCGAGCGCCTACTTGCCAGCAAAGACAAGGAGGCTGTCACCCAAGAAATCCAAAAGAGCGCCCCAGCTCGTCGCCCCGAGGATATCATCCGCGATCCATATGTACTGGAGTTTTTAGGTTTCTCGGACGATACTGCGTTTCGCGAGAGCGATCTAGAGCAGGCGCTCATCACACATCTTCAGAAGTTCCTGCTGGAGCTTGGCCGTGGCTTCGCTTTCGAGGCGCGCCAAAAGCGCATCACCTTTGATGGGCGCCATTTCTATATTGACCTTGTTTTTTACAACTATCTGATGCGCTGCTTCGTGCTCATCGACCTTAAGACCGATGACCTTACGCATCAGGACCTGGGCCAGATGCAAATGTATGTGAACTACTACACGCGTGAGCTCATGAACGAAGGCGACAATCCGCCCATAGGCATCGTGCTCTGCGCGGACAAAAGCGATTCGATCGTCGAGTACACGCTGCCCGAAGACAACGACCAAGTGTTTGCCGCCAAATACCTGCCGTATCTTCCAAGCAAGGAAGAGCTGGCGCGCGAGCTGAGTGCCGAGTACCGCGCCATCAACGAAGCGACCAATGGCGAAACGCAAGGGTAGCAGCACGTTGCGACCGAAACGCCCGCACGCCTGTGAGCCGTCCCGCGCTGCGCTTCCCTACTTCCCAAAGATCGCAGCGAGCAAGCCCTTGCGTTTGGGCTTTTCTTCTCGGTAGGAACCCTCGACGGCGGCTGCAACCTGGCGCGGTTGCTCGCCGCCTCCACGGCGCACGATCTGGTACAGAAACGGCGACTTAACGTATTTGACCTCGATGGGCGTGGCGTGCACGGTGCTCTCGCCGGACAGATGAAGGCTCAGGTTGAGCGGCGCCACGATATGCGTCTCGCGCTTGTCGCTAAACACCACCGCGGCCGCGCGGCCCGTCTGGCCGTTCACGGCGATGCGCACCTGCTCGCCGTCGCGGCTATCCGTCGCCGGACGATCGACAAAGTAGACCGGCACCATCACCAGACCGTCCTTTTGCTTGCGGGCCTTGCGCGCCCACATGCGAATGCTCTTTTTATTGAGCCCCAGTACCGCCTCGGCATCGTTGCCGGCAATGTCGAGCGCCAGCTTATCAATGACCACCTGGTCCTTGGTAGATGCATCGACGGAGACAACGCGAAAGTCGCCCTCCTGCATGGCAGGATCGAACGGCCCCACCTTGCCAAAGTCCCACGGCTCCAAAATGCCCATAAGACGAACGTCCAGGTAGTTTGCCCGCGGATACGCCCAATCGAGTACCTCGTAGTACACCAAGGTCTCCTTGCTCAGGCCCTTGCCCGGGAAGCTCGCCATCATACGCAGGTCCGCCAGCGCCATGGGGAAATAGAAGAGCATCATGTCGTTTTGGATCGCGTCTTCCACGTCGTGCCCGGCAAAGGCATCCGGGTACTGGCGCACCAGCTGCAGCGCGTTGGCACGTGCCTGCTGCGGTGAGATTTCGCAGGGAATACCCTGCTCCGGCACATACTCCGCACCCACGCCCATGGTCAGACGTTTGCTAAACGTACCGGGCTTGAGCAGGTCGGCAATGCCGATCTTGTTGCCGCAGGACGGGCACTCAAACACACGCTGCGTTGACTCGCCCTCAAAGGACGCGCCGCAGAAGGGGCAGGGAATGCTCACGTGCGTGGCTTCTTGGAACTCCTGCGCCGTGCCGCGGTCTTCCCACAGCAGATGCTCCAGAACCGACTGATTGCGCCAGTGCTCATTAAAGAAATACCAGTCGGGGTCCACCGGGCGCTCGAGCTGCGACACATGCGTGAGCTTAAGCAGCCCATCGACAACCGTCAGTGGCGTATGGCGAATGCCCAGGGCGCTCTTGGGCTCCCCCGCATCGGCCTGCCACGGAACGACCGTGCCGCAATAGGCGCACTCAAAGCTGCGTTTAGCCTGGTGTGAGTACATAGGGCCGCCGCAGTTTTGGCATTTAATGGCAAACATCTCGTCCATGAATACGTCCTCCTTTGCACTGGGGCTGTCGACATTAAGTATGTTGGGCAGGTAAGCACGTGCCCATACCCATGTGGCCCAAAATGGACCACCCAGGCAGACGAGAAGGCTCGCTCGTTAGCACCGGCAGACTATTGCTGCATTTTCTGAGTATCGGTGCACGGCGCCCCCGCGCGAGCTACACTATCCCCTTAAACATGATTGTGAGGACGACCGCTATGCTATTTGTAAATCGGCTGGTACATACGCTTGTTCCCGGCAGCGAGGGCGAGCCGGTCGATACCTCCCGCCGCACCAACGCGGGCTTCGCCGCAAGCCTCATCTGCATTGGCCTCAACATCACCTTGTGCCTGGCCAAGGGCATCGCGGGCCTGCTCGCTGGCTCCGTCTCCCTCATCGCCGACGCTTTCAACAACCTCTCCGATGCCTCGAGCAACATCGTGAGCCTGCTCGGGTTCCGCCTCGCCAGCCGCCCGGCAGACGAAGGCCACCCCTATGGCCACGGCCGCTACGAGTACCTCGCCGGCTTGTTTGTCGCCGTCCTGGTTTGCGCCGTCGGCATCAACCTGATCCTCGAGTCGGTCACCAAGATCATCAAGCCTTCCCCCACCGCTTACACGCTCGTTTCCCTTGCGGCACTGGCTACATCCATGCTCGTTAAGCTCTGGATGGCCGCATTCAACCGCGCGCTGGGCAACCGTATCGATTCCGAAACACTCATTGCCACAGCACAGGACTCCAAAAACGACGTCATCACCTCGGGCTCGGTCTTGGTGGCGGCGCTTATTTCGCAGACGACCGGCTTTGACCTCGATGGCTGGGCAGGCCTGGGTGTGGGCATCTTCATCTGCATCAGCGGCATGGGCCTAGTGCGCGACGCCATCAGCCCGTTGCTGGGGCAAGCGCCCGACCCCAAGCTCGTCCAGGCAATCCGCGACAAGATCATGTCCTATCCGCAGGTCTTGGGCACACACGACCTGATGGTGCACGACTACGGCCCCGGTCGTCAGTTTGCCAGCGCTCACGTGGAGATGCCCGGCGAGGGCGACGCATTTGAGCACCACGAGATCCTGGACACCATCGAGCACGACATCAAGCGCCAGATGGGCATTGGCATCACGCTGCACTGCGACCCCATCGCGACAACCGGCGATGATTTGCGCGGCTGGGTCAAGCGCGGCGTTATGCAGATCGACCCCGCGCTCTCCATCCACGACCTGCACGAGCACGACGGGTTCGTTTCGTTTGACCTGGTGCGCCCCGACGGCTTTGACATATCCGACGAGGAGCTGCTGGAGCTCGTCACGCGCATCGTGCACGAGCGCCGACCCAATGCCTCATGCGTCGTTACGTTTGACTCGGGCTTTAGCTCGCCCGACCGTCGGCTGAACAGCTGTAGCCCGCTTAACAGCTAGTTTCCCTGCGCGCCCGAGATGCCGTTTTGCAGTGCATTCCAGGCACCCGTCGCCATGTCGCCCAAGTTCTGCGCGGTGTCGCCCAGGTTTTGTGCCGTATCGCCCAGCTCTTGCGCCTTGTCTCCCAACTCCTGTGCCTTGTTGCTCAAGTCCTCCAGCGTATTGGAACTCGAGCTGTCGGTACCGCTTTGGCCGTCGGGCGAGTTGCCCGAGCTATTCTTGTGCGTGAGTTGAATTTCGAGGTTGCCGCTGTCGTTATAGTAAGCAGAAGTAACGACCCAGTTGGCATCGATGACGGGCGTTGAGCCATCATCAGTCAGGACCACGGCATTCGAAAGATTGGCGCCGCGCGACTTGAGAAGTTTCTTGGCGTTGGACCAGTACTGCCCCGGGATATCGCTCAGATCGACGGTGCTAGACGAGGCGGACTCGGTTTGCTCGGCAGCGGTATCGGCCGTTGAACTCCCTCGCTTGTTGAGCATGCCCGACACAATGGCAAACACAACCGACAGCGCAAAGAAGATCGCCAGCACGATGAGGATCTTCTTGATCACGCTCGACGAACGCGACGGCTTCTTCTCCTCGTCCTCGCCATATTGCGGAATCGACTTGGGGTACTCGCGATACGGCTCGCGCGACTCGTAGCGAGACTGCGCCGTGCGAGGCATATACGTCGTCTGCTGAGGCTGCGGAATGGGATTTTGCGGCAGGTCATCATAGGGATTCGGCGTCGAGGCGGCATAAGAATCCTGCGGCGCGTAATCAAACGGGTCCGGAGCTGCGTTGCCATAGGGGCCTTGCGAAGATACAGCATAAGAATCCCGCGCTGTGTCGCCATAGCCCATAACCCGGGTTGGCTCGGCAGAAGGCTGCGTCGCGGCGGGGTCGGTATAACCGGGGTTGGGAACAACGCGGGTCGCATCGGCGCTATCGCCAGCCTGCGCAGAACCGTAGCCGCCCATCACGGTTGTCTTGTCCTGATCCATGCAACGATTCCTTTCCGTCGCGCGTGAGCCTCAAGTTATCCATGCATTCTACCCGCGCAAAAGCCTATGATGGGCAGAGCCCGTCGGTATCTACAAGACATGCGCGGGCCTAAGGATAAAAAAGCCACGCCGGGCCTTGCGGGCACGGCGGGGCGGGCTAGCAGCTATGGACAGCAGACTTAGAACAGGCCGGTAATGTTGCCGTCGTTGTCGACGTCGATGTTCTCGGCCGCGGGGACCTTGGGCAGGCCCGGCATGGTCAGAACACTGCCAGTCAGCGCGACCACAAAGTGGGCACCGGCGGAAACCTTGAGCTCACGCACCGTGATGCGGAAGTTCTCGGGAGCGCCCAGGGCCTTGGCGTTGTCGCTAAAGCTGTACTGCGTCTTGGCCACGCACACCGGCAGGTTGCCAAAGCCGTTCTCGCGCAGCTCGGCGAGCTGGCGCTTGGCGGCCGGCGTAAAGTCAACGCCGTCGGCGCGGTAGACCTTGGTGGCAATGGCCTCAAGAGCGTCGGCCACATCGGCGCCGTCCTCATAGGCAAACTTGAGCTCGCTCGGCTGCTCAATCAGACGCATGACCTCATCGGCAAGCTCGAGTGCGCCCTCGCCGCCCTTGGCCCAGACCTCGGAAAGCTTAACGTTGACACCGAGCTTCTGACACTCGGACTCGATGAGCGCAAGCTCGGCCTCGGTGTCCGTCGGGAAGCGGTTGATGGCGACTACGCAGGGCAGACCATAAACGTTCTGGATGTTGTCGACGTGACGCAGCAGGTTGGGCATGCCGGCCTTGAGTGCCTCGAGGTTCTCCTCGTTGAGGTCGGCCTTGGCGACGCCACCGTTGTACTTCAGCGCACGAGCGGTGGCGACGACCACGACGGCGCTGGGGCGAACGCCCGTCATGCGGCACTTGATGTCGAGGAACTTCTCGGCACCCAGATCGGCACCGAAGCCGGCCTCGGTAATGGCGACATCGCCAAAGCGCATCGCCATACGCGTGGCCATGATGGAGTTGCAGCCGTGGGCAATATTGGCGAAGGGACCGCCGTGGACAAACGCGGGCGTGCCCTCGAGCGTCTGCACCAGATTGGGCTTGAGCGCATCCTTGAGCAGGGCCGCCATGGCACCCTGAGCCTTAAGGTCACGGGCGCGAACGGGCTCGCCGGCATAGCTGTAGCCGACAACAATCTCGCCCAGGCGCTCCTTGAGGTCATTGATGCTCGTGGACAGGCACAGGATTGCCATGACCTCGGAGGCAACGGTGATATCGAAGCCGTCCTCGCGCGGCACGCCCTGGGCCTTGCCGCCAATACCGTCGATGACATGGCGCAGCTGACGGTCGTTCATGTCGACGACGCGCTTCCAGGTGATGCGCTTAACATCGATACCGAGCTGGTTGCCCTGCTGAATATGGTTGTCGAGCATGGCGGCCAGCAGGTTGTTGGCAGCACCGATGGCATGGAAGTCGCCGGTAAAGTGCAGGTTGATATCCTCCATGGGGATCACCTGAGCCCAGCCGCCGCCGGCAGCACCGCCCTTAACACCAAAGACGGGGCCGAGCGAAGGCTCGCGCAGGGCCACGGCGCTCTTGACGCCGCGACGACGCAGGCCATCGGCCAGACCGATGGTCGTGGTGGTCTTGCCCTCGCCCGCAGGCGTTGGGTTGATAGCGGTCACGAGGACGAGCTTGGCCTGGTGATCGGTCGGCTCGTTGAGCAGCGAATAGTCGACCTTAGCCTTGTCGAAGCCGTACGGAATAAGGTGCTTAACGTCGACGCCGGCGTTCTTGGCCACCTCGGTAATAGGCAGCGGCGTGACAGAACGTGCGATTTCGATGTCAGTAGGCATGGGCGGTCCTTTCGTTACCGAATGAGAAAAAGACCAATTCAGCATAGCACGGGCGCGCAATAGTAAAACACCCATAACCGATGAACGGCGATATGTTTACCCGATGCCCAGCGATAGCCCAACAGCCCGCCAAAACAAAGCGCCCTAAACGGTAGGTTCAATCCCCAGGTGCTCAAAGGTGCGAAGGGTTGCCTGACGGCCCTGCGGCGTACGAATCATCAACCCGCACTGCAGCAGATACGGCTCATAGACATCCTCGAGCGTGCCCGGGTCCTCGCCCACCGCGCTGGCAAGGGTCGTAAGTCCCACGGCACGACCGGAGAACGTCTTAGCGAGCGTCTCCAAAATGCGAATATCCATCCAGTCCAGACCGAGCTCATCGATCTCGAAGAACTCGAGCGCCTGGCGACAGATATCGAGCTCGATGGGGCCGTTGCCGCGCACCTGTGCGTAATCGCGCACGCGCTTGAGCAGGCGGTTGGCAAGACGTGGCGTGCCGCGCGAACGCGAGCCGATCTCGAGTGCACTGGGATGGTCGATCGTCACGCCCAGGATAGTCGCCGAGCGCGTAACAATCTGCGCGAGTTCCTCGACCGTGTAGTAATCCAGGCGATATGAAATGCCAAAGCGGTCGCGCAACGGGCCGGTCAACATGCCTGAGCGGGTCGTTGCCGCCACCAGCGTAAACTTGGGAATATCCAGGCGAATCGAGCGCGCCGCCGGACCCTTGCCAATCACGATATCGAGGGCAAAGTCCTCCATCGCGGGGTACAGGACCTCCTCGACCGAACGGTTGAGGCGGTGGATCTCGTCGATAAACAGCACATCACCCGGCTGCAAGTTAGTAAGGATGGCTGCCAGGTCGCCGGTGCGCGCGATGGCAGGGCCACTCGTGGTCTTGATCTGAGCGCCCAGCTCGTTGGCGATAACCGTAGCCAGCGTGGTCTTGCCCAGACCCGGAGGGCCCGAGAAGATCACGTGGTCGAGCGTCTCGCCACGGCTCTGCGCCGCTTCGATCAACACGCGCAGGCTCTGCTTGATATGCTCCTGGCCGCAGTAATCGTCCAGGCGCTGGGGGCGCAAAGTGCGATCGACATCGAGGTCCTCGGCCGTCAGCTCCGAGCCCACCATGCGCTCGCCGTGCGCCATGGATGCCGCCGGCGAGTTGCCGGGCGTCGCCCACAGGTCCTGAGAGTCATCGGCTTCCCACATCACGCATCCATTCCGAGTCGCTTAAGCGCCGCGCCGAGCAAATCCTCGACACGCATATCCTGCCCATCATACCCGCTCAGAGCGACATCGGTCTCCTGCGGGCTAAAGCCCATGGAAAGGAGTGCCGCACGGGCGTCATCGATCGCCGAAGGAGCGGCGGCGGGCACGGGCATCGCAACCTGACCGGGGATCGCATCGACCGGCACAAAGCCCTTGTCCTTGGCAAAGGTGCTCTTGAGCTCCAAGATGAGGCGCTGGGCGGTCTTTTTGCCCACGCCGGGCACCTTGGCCATGCCCTTGTCGTCCTCGGCCATCACCAGGGAATACAGCTGTCCCACGGTATAGGTGGAAAGTACGGCGAGCGCCAAGCGCGGGCCAACGCCCGAGACGGACACGAGCCGGTCGAACATCGTGCGCTCATCCTTTGAAGAAAAACCGAAAAGTGTCATGGCGTCCTCGCGCACCTGCATACGCGTGTAGAGGCGGACCTCGCCGCCGGGCGTCGGCAACGTGGCCGCAGTGCTGCCCGAGATGCCGAGTTCAAAGCCAACGCCCGACACGTCGACGACGGCCGAGCTCATCGTGGCCTCGACAAGCGTTCCATGGAGCTGGGAAATCATCAGTATCCGGTTCCTCTCTGTTGATAGAACTCGCCACCGGTAAGGGCACGGGTGCGGCTGAGGTTTACGTGGCAGATGGCGCAAGCCAGGGCATCGGCGGCATGGTCGGGATGCGGGTCGTGGTCGAGCTGCGTGAGCGTACGAACCATATACGCGACCTGCCGTTTGTCCGCGGCTCCGGTGCCCACAACAGCCTGCTTAATCTGCATAGGCGTGTACTCGCCGATCTCGAGCGCGCACTCCGAAAGCGCCACAAGCGCAGCGCCGCGGGCATGTGCCGTGGGGATGGCCGAACGAACGTTGGCGCCAAAGTAGATGCTCTCGACAGCAGCCGTGTCGGGTCGATAACGCTCGACGACATCCTTAAGGTCATGGGCGATATGCGACAGGCGCACCGCGAGCGGGCTGCCCGCGCTGGTCTCGATACAACCGTAGGCACGGCAGCGAACCTCGCCACGTCGCTCCTCGATAATCCCCCAGCCCGTATGGGCCAAACCGGGGTCGATACCCAAAATGACCAAGCCAACCTCCCCTCGTCACAAATACAGCACAAGGCAAGGCCCCGAGCATCATTCACGAACGTCTGTTCTAGAATAACACAACAGAGACCGTATCTAGCAAGCAAGGTTGAACCATAGGTTGAGCATAAGTCAGCGAGCGAGTCCCTGCCGTGGCAAGGTGTCGCGAAAGAGGAGCGCCGCGTACTTCTGTACGCAAGCGACGGTTTGAGCGGCAGATTGACCGGCAGGGGCTCGCGCAGCGTCGACTCGTTACGCGGTTTGGCAAAACCGCGTAACCTTGCCCCTATCCCATAGTTAATTTTGAGAGAAAAAGGGGAACTGTCGGGGATCAACCGGCGGATGCGGCATCGGGCCACCCTGCGGGCCACCCTGGCCGCCCATCATCTTATCGATGGCGTCCTGGACCTCGCCCTCAAACTTCTTCATACCCTCGTGCAGGCGGCGCTGGCCGTCCTCGGAGCGCAGCTCCTCCATCTGCTCGGGCGAAATACCCAGTAGCTCGCCCAGCACGCCCATCATCTCGTTTCGCACGCGCTCGCTCGTATCCTCGTCAGCAAAACGGCGCACCTCGGCGCGCGCCAGCGAATCGACCGTCATACGCTCCTTGCCGTTAAGCCCCAGGTCGGACCACGCGAGCATGTACGGCCAGGCGCGCTCGACAAACGAACGGGCTGAGACGATCGACGCCGTCGGCAGCATGCGGCGGGCGGCCTCGCCCTGACGCACGAGCATCAGCAGCAGCGAGCAGGCCTCAGGCTTGCCAGCGGCCATCGGGATGTCGTCGAAAGATCGATTGCGGTCCACGTGCGCCTCGAGCGCGCCATCGACCTCACCCGGCTCAAGCCCGCCGAGCAGCTGTGCCGCGCGGTCGAGCATATCGACCGGACCGTCGAGCGTCGAGAGCGCCTGCGCCAGCACTCGCTCCATACAATCTTCCACCGCGTTGAGCGTCACGAGCTCTTGGGGCACCACGGCAGACGTGCGGTTGCGCACACGCGCCACAAACTCAAGCGTCGACAGGTACACATCGCCAAAGGGCGCGTAATCGCCCTGGTAGCCGCCGCAAAGCGCCGGCGCCGCCAGCGCGTACTCGGTTTTGGACAGCGGGCTCAGCGCCATCGCACCCAGCTCGAGCGCCGTGTCCTCCAGCATGAGGCCCAGCGTGCGCGAGCGCAGACGCTCGGCATCGCCCGCCGACACGTCGCGATCGAGCACACGCGCCGCATCCGGTGCATCGCGCTCGACGGTGCGAATGTGCAGACGCTCGGCGATGGCGCGGACGGCGGCACAGCGGGCAGCCTCGGCCTCTTCCTGCGCCGGCGTAAAGATACGGTTGCGCCCCAGCACCAGGCCAATCACATTACGCGGGCCCAGAGCGTCGACGGTCAGCGCCGCCAGCAGGGACGACGGCAAGTCGCCCTCGAGTGCCACCACAGCACGCGACGCACCGTGGGCTCGGGCGTTGTCGCGCACGGCGAGCACCAGCGCCTGCCACAGCCACTCCTCGGAACGGAACTCGGGCAGTTCGTGATCTTCCAGGGCATCGAGCATCACGCCGCGCTGAATCTCCTGAACCAGCAGGCTCTCCTCAAAACACGGCGCCTGGGCCACCACGCGACCACAGTCGTCGAGCACAAACGAACCGCCGGTATACACCGACTCGTCATAGGCACCGACCGGCGCCATGCAGGCAAACCACACGCTGCGCTTGGATGCGATCTTGCGGTAGGCGCCGCTGCGTACGGCGGCAATGGCGGCAGTCTCGCGGTCGGTCATGTCAAACGCGTTGAATTGGAAATACGCAATGAGGTCAACACCGGTCGGCAACATCTCGAGTTCGCGGTCCAAGTCAAAAATCACGGCGATGCGCACGCCGTCCACGTCGAACACCGGCGGCGCCCAACGCGTGTCGTTGTTCTCACCACGCTGCAGGGCAATGCTCGAACGCGCCGGCACCACATGACCGTCCTTGAGCATCATGTAGTCGAGCAGCGGCTGGCCCTCAAACGAAACCGCCGCGGGCACGATGCAAATCATGTCAAGCTCCTGGATACGCTCGGCGACACCAGTCAAGCCGGCAAGCATGTCGTGCTCAAAGTCGGCAGTGCCCACCAGGCCCCCGGGCATGGCGCCCATAAAGAGCGGAGCCGGAACGCACAGCACGCGCGCCCCGCGCTCGTGGGCCAGACGAGCCTGGTCCTCGATGCGGCCGCAAATGCCCTCAATATCACCCAGGCGCATATCGATCTGTGCAAGCGCGAGCTTCATGGCTCAGCCCTTTCCGTCGTAAACCATCGAAATCGTAGTAAAAGCGCCGGCCGCATGATGCAGTCGGCGCTCGCATGTGCATATGCTAGCTATGATACCCCGAGCGGGGGCGCGCTCCTAGAATGTCGCGGACCACAGCCCGTGCAGGTTGCAGTAGGCATAGACGGTACCGGTCTTGGAACCGCCGGCAAAAAACGTCGCGGGCTTCATGCCGGGCTCAAGGTAATGGACCTCTAAGCGGCCCTCGGCCTCAAGGGCGATCCACTCAATATAGTGCTCGGGCAGGCTGGGGTGCTCGACCGAGCCAACGCGTGCGCGAATCACGTGACCGTCGCGCTCGGTCTCGACAACAGGCACGTGCTTCTCGTGCGCCGCGTCCTCAGTGTTTGCGGTCAGTTCCGTGCAACCGGCAGGGGTTGCAACGTCGTTGCCAAGGGCGGCAATGAGCTTACCGTCGGGGTCCTTAAAGAATTTCGCCATGATGTTCTCCTTTGCTGACGTGCCAATGTTCTTGATGGTTCTTATGCCCAAAGGCAGACAAACCATCCACGGCATTGCAAATGAACACATAACGGGCGGGGACGATGGGGCAGCGTGCGCTATCCGCCCTGGCGGCCCCACCCGAGCGGGTTAGCGCCCGTCGCCGCCCAGCAGCGCCAGAACATCTTCGCGGGTAAACAGCGCCGAGGAGATGCCGTCGCCGCCGAGCACGCTGTTGACCAGGTCGCGTTTGGACTCCTGCATCTGCATGATGCGCTCCTCGATCGTGTCCTTGGCGATGAGCTTGTACACGGTCACGGTATGTTGCTGGCCAATACGATGCGCGCGGTCGGTCGCTTGGTCCTGCGCCGCCACGTTCCACCACGGGTCGTAGTGGATGACCACGTCGGCCGCCGTCAGGTTAAGGCCCACGCCGCCCGCCTTGAGCGAAATCAAAAAGACCGGAACCTCGCCCGCTTGGAACTGCGCGACCATCTTGGCGCGGCTCTCCTTAGACGAAGCGCCCGTGAGCTTAAGGAAGGCGATGTCCTCCTTGGCCAAGCGCTTACCGATGATATCGAGCATACCTGTAAACTGGCTGAACAACAGGATGCGATGCCCGCCGTCGAGTGCGCCGTGCACGAGCTCCATACACGTATCGAGCTTGGCGCTCCCCGCCTTGTAATCCTCGTAGTGTAGACGCGGGTCGCAGCAGATCTGGCGCAGCTTGGTGAGCTCGGCGAGCACCTTGAGCTTGTCCTTCTTAAACTCCCCAGCCTCGCGGTGCTGCACCTGCTGGGCGATGCGGTCCTGGTTGGCCAGGTAGAGCTTGCGTTGCTCGCCGGTAAGCTGTGCCATGACGGTGTCCTCGATCTTCTCGGGCAGGTCGGCCACCACGTCTTCCTTAACACGGCGCAGCACAAACGGCGACACGAGCGCCTGCAGGCGAGCGGCGCTATCGCCCTCGGCATGCTCGACGGGGCTCTCAAAGCGCTTGGCAAACGACTCGCGCGTCCCCAAAAGGCCCGGCATCAAAAAGTCGAAGATGCTCCAAAGCTCGGACAAGCGGTTTTCGATGGGCGTGCCCGTCAGGGCAAAGCGCACGCCGGCAGGCAGGCGCTTTGCGGCGCGCGCCACCTGCGTGAGCGGGTTTTTAATGTACTGGGCCTCATCGAGCACCACGCGGGCAAAATCCTGCTCGACGTACTCGTCGATATCGCGCCGCATAAGATCATACGACGTCACAACCACGCTATGCTCGGCCACGCCGGCAATCTGTACACGACGTTGAGCTTTGGCGCCCACGATGGCGCACACATCGAGCGACGGGGCAAAGCGCTCCAGCTCGGCGGTCCAGTTGTACACGAGTGAGGCCGGGCATACCACGAGCGTGGGCTTGGTGTCCCCCGCCTCCACGCGCGCCAGAATATGCGCAATCATCTGGAGCGTTTTGCCCAGGCCCATGTCGTCGGCCAAGATGCCGCCAAGGCCCAGGTGTTCGAGCGAGCCGAGCCACTGGTATCCGTCGACCTGGTAGCCGCGCATCGTTGCCTTGAGCGAGGCGGGTACCGTAAAGTCCATCTTGCCGAGCGTGTCCAGGCGCTCGACGGTGCGGCGGAACGCGGCGTCGCGATCGGCCTCGAGCGCCGGCGTGCGCGCGAGCATGCTATCGACAAAAAGGGTGCTCGACGCGGGAAGCGACACGCCGTCGAGCAGGTCGACGGCATCGACACCCAGATCTTCGGCAAGGCCAAACGCGGCGCGCGCTCCCTCATCCAGGCGCACGATGTCGCCGGACGTCAGGCGCGCAAACGTCTGGTGGCGCTTGTACGAATCGAGATAGACGGCAAGGTCCGCGGCCGAAAGCCCGCTCGCGCCCAGCTCGACGTCGAGCAGGTTACTCTTGACGGTCGCACGCACCGAAAGCTTGGGCGCAGGGCGGACCGAGACCTGGCGCAGACGGTCACTGAGCATGACCTCACCCAGCTCGGACAGGGCGGACAGACCCTCGGTCAGCAGACAGAACAGGCTCTCATCATCGCGCTCCTCAAACGCCAGACCGCCCTTGTAGAAATCGAAGTACAGGGCCGCTGTATCCATAACGCGAAACTCCGCCACCTCGTCGCGAGGTGGCACACCGGGGCGCTGCTCTTCGAAGGGGCTGCCCGGAGCGCCCAGGCTAAAGAGATCCGCCGACCAATCGCCGTAGGTAACCGTAATTATGCAGGTCACGAGCCCATCGTCGACACCGATCGCCATAGCAAAGCTCGGCTCGGGTGCCACGGTATCGAGCGCGGCGGGCGCGGTGAGGTCGGTGTAGTCGCGCAAAATGGGCAGCGCCATACGGCAGAACTCACCCACCTGCTCGGCGGCAATATGGGCGGGCGTGCGGCACGGCAGCAAGCGCGACAAAAAAGGTGCGGCATGCTGAGCAAATGCAGCGTCGGTACGGCGCGCGCGGCGCGTGTCAACCAAGTAGGCGGCATCGCCCGACGCAAAGCAGTACATATCGGCGGGCAGGCGCAGGTCATAGCTACCACCAGCCGCCGGCGCGATTTTGGCGGCAAGCAGCGGTGGGCGCTTAGAGGACGCCTCGTCCTCCCCTTGCGGAGACAGCTCAACCGCCACGTCGTAGGTGCGATGCGTCGTCGTCCCCCGCGACCAGGCGGGCTCAAAGGAGATGGTCTGGCCGCGCAGCAGGTCCAGCACATATACGATGCTATGCTCGGACAGCGGCAACTGACGCTCGGCAACAAAACCGCTGCGGGCAAAGTCGTACGACGCCGAACGCGAGCTTGTGATGTCATCGAGATAGGCAACTGTCGTCACAACAAGGTTGAGCAGCTTTGTCGATGTTTCGTCAAAGGCCTCAGGTGAATGAACAAACGTGAGCTTCTTGCCATAGGAGAACGTGCCGCCGCGCACGTAGGCATCGGCCATGCCGTCGATGTCCTTGACCACGTAGGAGACCGATCCACAGCGAATGCGAAGCTCAAGCGCCCAGCTAAAGCGGTCGGCAAACAGTGGATTGTAGTACGGCACCAGCGAGGGCTCCAACACCGCCTTGGGGGCATCGGAATCCACACTGCTGGCGAGCTTGCGGCGCATGCTCGCCAGCTCATCCATGCGCGCGTCCGAAAGATCGGAGAGCGCCGCCATGAGGCTGGGACTCGTGGGGACGGGCGCCGGAAAGGGAAAGTTGGGATTGACGGCCGGCGCTTTGGGCGCGGTGCGCGCGGGCTGTTTCGGCTGCGCCGTAAACGTGCGGACCGGCGTGCGCAAACCTTCGACGGGCTCGGCGCCGCTGGCATCCAGATACGCCAGAGCCGTGGCAATAGCGTGCTTGCACATACCGGGGTAACGATAGGCGGCGGGGCAATCGCAGTCGTAGTCGATCACCTCGTGCTCGTCCATGTCGAGCGCCACGTGCGTCTTGTACAGGTCGCCACGCGAACCGCGCACCGAGCCCTCGACCGTCACGTTTTTGGAGAAGCGCGAGCCGCTGTCCTCGATCGACAGCACGGCGCCGTTGAGCATGAGCGAACGCCCCTTCATAAAGGTGCCGCTCAACGCCGCCTCTTTGCGAAGCGCCTGCACAAACGTCCCCTGCGCCATCACTTCCTCCAATCTCACCCGGGGTAGCTTAGATCACCGTCACGCGGCCCTGGTTACCCACAATGGCCTTGGCCTCGGCCAGCAGCGGAATCGAACGCGCGTTGACCTTGGCAGGTACCTCGGCACGCAGCACGCGCCCGTCCACCTGCTCGATAAAGATCTCCACGCGGTCGCCGCCCGGGTTGGCGGTGAGCACCGTGGCGAGACGCGCCATATTGCCCTGGCTAAAGCGGCTGTTGGGCACCATGACCTCAAACACCTTGGGCTTGTTGCTCTCCTCGTTGAGCTCAAGCGGCACGATCTCCTGCGCGATGATCTGATCGCCGCGGTCCGAGCGCTCGAGCTTGCCCTTAATGCGCACAAACGCGTCGGACAGCTGCGCGCCGGTCTCGGGATCGACCTCGCCGTACAGGTACCCCTCGGCCTCCTTGTAGGTCTTGGGGAACACCACGACCGTGGCCTCGCCTTCCATGTCCTCGAGCTGCACAATACCCATGGGGTCGCCGTTTTTGGTCACGCGCTTGGACACGCTCGAGACCATGCCGGCCCACCACAGCGCCTTGCCCTCGGGAATCTCCTGGTTGATGGTACCGCCCGTGGGGTTTTGTACCTCGTAGCCGGTATCGATCTGCGAGAACGAGAAGTCGCGTGCCTTGGCTAGTGCATACTCAAACGGGCGCAGCGGGTGGTCCGAGACATAGATGCCCAGAACCTCCTTCTCCTGGCTCAGCTTAAGATGGCGGTCCCACTCCTGGCCATCCGGATCGGGCACGCTCACCTCAAAGCCCGAGCCCTCAACATCGCCGAACATGTCGAAGAACGACGTCTGGCCGCTCGCACGATCCTTCTGGCGCTTCACAGCGGCATCGATGATGTTCTCGGGGTTGTTCTTATCCACAAAGTGCATCATCTGGCGACGCGGATACCCCGTGGAGTCGAAGGCACCTGCCTTGATGAGCGATTCGATCACGCGACGGTTAGCCTGGCTCGAGTCCACGCGCTCGACAAAGTCGTGCAGCGTCTTAAACGGGCCGCCCGCCTCGCGCTCGGCGATAATCGCCTGCGCCACGCCGGTGCCCACGCCGCGGATGCCGGCCAGACCAAAGCGCACGCCCTCCTTGGTAGCCGTGAACTCGGTACCGGACTCGTTGACATCTGGCGACAGCACGGGGATGCCGTCGTGACGGCACGCCGAGACGTAGTGAACGATCTTGTCGGTCTTACCCGTGTAGGACGTCAGAACGGCCGCCATGTACTCGTGCGGATAGTGCGCCTTGAGCCACGCCGTCTGCATAACCAGGATGGCGTAGCCGGCGGAGTGCGACTTGTTGAAGGCGTAAGATGCGAACTCGAGAACATCGTCCCAAATCTTCTGGGCGACCTCGCGCGTGTAGTTGTTCTTGATAGCGCCGTTCATCCAGTGGTCGTAGGTGGTCTCGTCCGAGCCATCCTCCCAGTGCAGCACCGTCGACGTGAGCAGCTTGATCTTTTTCTTAGCCACGGGTTTACGGATACGCGAGTCCGATTCGCCCTTGGAGAAGCCGCACATCTCGACGGAGATGAGCATAACCTGCTCCTGGTAGACCATGGTGCCGTAGGTTTCGCCCAGGATGTCGTCCAGGCGGTCGTCGTAGGAAACCGCCGGTTCCTTGCCGTTCATACGGTTGATGTAGGACGAGACCATGCCGGCGCCCAGCGGGCCCGGGCGGTACAGAGCGATCAATGCCACGACGTGCTTGTACTCGGTGGGCTTCATGTTCTTGATCGTGGCCGTCATGCCGGCGGACTCGACCTGAAAGACGCCGGCGGTGTGGCCGGAACCCATGAGCTTAAAGATCTCGGGGTCGTCAAAGGGAATCTCTTCCTCTTTGATGTCGATGCCGAAGTTCTTCTTGATGTTTGCCTTTGCCTTGGAGATAACAGTCAGCGTGCGCAGGCCCAAGAAGTCCATCTTGAGCAGGCCCATGTCGGCAACGGTATGGCCCTCGTACTGGGTAATCTCGACGCCGCCCTTGGTGTCGAGCTTGGTGGGCACGTGCTCGTTGACGGGGTCGCGGCAGATCAGAACGGCGCACGCGTGCACGCCCTCGCCACGGGTGAGGCCCTCGATTGAGAGCGCCGTGTCGATGATGCGGCGGGCGTCGTCGTCCTTTTTATATGCCTCGGCAAAATCGGGGTTAAACAGGTCCTCTTTGCCGGGTTGCTTTTCGAGCACCTGCTTGAGCTTGACCTTGGGGTCGCTCGAGACCATCTTGGACAGACGCTGGCCCATGTAGACCGGGTAGTCCAGGACGCGCGCGGCGTCGTTGATGGCCTGCTTGGCCTTAATGGTCGAGTAGGTGATGACGTGGGTGACCTTCTCGGGGCCGTAGAGCTGGCGAACGTGCTCCACGACCTCGAGGCGCCGCTCATCGTCGAAGTCCATATCGATATCGGGCATCTCGGTACGCTGCGGGGACAGGAACCTCTCGAACATCAGGCCGTTCTCGAGCGGATCGAACGCGGTGATGTTCATGGCGTAGGCGACGATAGCGCCGGCAGCCGAGCCACGGCCGGGGCCGACGCCAATGCCGTTGTCCTTGGCCCATTGCACGTACTCGGCAACAATCAAAAAGTAGGCGGCAAAGCCCTTGTCGCAGATGACTTTGTATTCGTACTCAAAGCGCTCTTTGATGTTGACGCCACCGATCTCGCGCGTGGCCCAGTCGTCACCGTAGTGCTGGCGCAGGCCCTTCTCGCACTCGCGGCGGAACTGACTCTCGTGCGTCTCGCCGGGGTCGAGCAACGGGAAGCGCGGCAGGATGATGGAGTCCCAGTCCAGCTCGACGTAGCACTTGTCGGCGATCTCGAGCGTGTTGTCGCAGGCCTCGGGGCAATACGGGAACATCGCCCGCATCTCCTCCTCGGTCTTCATGTAAAACTCCGAGCCAGTCATGCGCATGCGGTTGGGGTCGTCGACCTTGGCGTTCATGCCGATGCACATGATGACGTCCTGCACGGGAGCGTCCTCGCGGCGCAGGTAGTGGAAGTCGTTGGTGGCGATGACCTTGACGCCTACCTGCTTGGCGATGTCGATGAGCGTGCGGTCCATCTGCTCATCGGTCAGGCCGTTGTCGGTGGTGATGCCGTGTTCCTGGATCTCGATATAAAAGTCGCCAGGTTCGAAGGTATCACGGAAGGTCTCGGCCCACTTGATGGCGCCCTCCATGTCACCGCGGTCGATGTATTTGGGAATGATGCCCGCGATGCAGGCGCTGGTGCAGATCATGCCCTTGGCGTGGCGGCGCAGGTTGTCGAGCGTCACGCGGGGCTTGTAGTAAAAGCCCTGCACGGCTGCCTCGGAGACCGTCTGCATCAGGTTGACGTAGCCCTCCTGGTCCTTGGCCAGAAGGATCATGTGGTAGAGCTCGGGCTTATGGTCGCGGGCAAGGGTCTCGTCCGGCGTAAAGTAGACCTCGCAGCCAAAGATGGGCTTGATGACCAGGGGCGGCTTGAGCTCGTCGATGTTGCCCTTCTCGTCCCACATGGCCATGTCCTTCACATACTGGGTATGCTCGCGCGGGTTTTCCTCGGGATCGGGCTCCACCAGCTCGTCGCGGCGATCCTTTTCCAAAAAGGCCTTGTCGTGACTCCAGGTTTTGTACTCAGGCGTGTTGTGGTTGACGGCGTCGCAGGCCAGCGCCAGGTCGGGCACGCCATACATGTAGCCGTGGTCGGTAATGGCGACGGCGGGCATGCCCAGCTCTACGGCGCGATTGACCATATCCTGGATACGGGTTGCGCCGTCGAGCATGGAGAAAACGGTGTGGTTGTGCAGATGGACGAATGCCATGTGATGAGCTCCGATGCGGGTTCGTGTTCTGACTGAACGATTTTACCGCACGGCGCGGATAGCACCCGAACCTAGCCAAACCAACACGGGCAGTCTTTTTGGGACCTTCAAAAAGGGGAATGAGGGCATCCAGATATATCGAGTATTACTGGAACCCCGGCGATGCGCGGAATGATTTGTGACGAATAGTCATGTCCATCAAGAAGGCTCGACGCTTCGGATAGCTCGTCAATCGATATATCAATTCTTGGAGACCTGTATTCCAACCATTTTTAATGAAACAACGGCGGTAATTGCTATCGCGATTGCACCAATAATACCGAGCGCTATCTGAATGGGATATAACCCCAACACATGTCCAAATATGGAGAAAAACACTGCAGAAAAGAGAGCCCTTACCAGAGACGCGACGGAAAGGATCGTCGCGCGGAGATCGTCCGCTATCGCGTCTTGGATTAAGTTTTCCGAAGTGATGTACACCACTTCTGGGAGAAAACAAAGCACCATGCTAAGGCCAAACAAACACAGCGGATTTGAAGCGAACCACGGAAGAATCATGAAAAGGCCAGCCTCGATTAGCATCGAGCCGAGCATGGTATTTCTTTTCCCGAAACGCAATGAGAATAAATCTGCTGCAATGTAGGCCGTCGCATTTACTGCATAGGATGCACCGAAAAAGATTCCTATTATGGAGACGGGAGCATCAAATGCGTCGAATACCAACTGATTCAAGTTGTAATAACTCCCATAGAATCCATCGAGCATGCTTGTGCCGATTAGAAGAAGCAATACCGCAAAAGCGGATTCTCCAACACGCCAGGTTTCGCGTCTGAACATCTTGGCCGCGTCAAACCTTCCCTTTTCAGAGCTTTCAGAACAGGTCGCTTCCGTCCTCTCAATGGGATACAGAAGGAAAAGCTGCAGGAGATAGAAAACGGAAACGCATACGTAGAGGGCACTCCAAGATACTTGGGCAATGAATGATCCAAGTACGATTGCCACTCCCGTCGCGATTGATTGCGCGGCAAGCAGCCGAGCGTTGATGGTGAGGAAGCGCTCTCCTTGACCGGCATTTCGGGCAATTTCATATAAAAGTGCTTGTTCGGATCCCGATTGAAGGGAGTAGGCGAGTGCCTCAACAAGGGAAAGCGCGACGAGAAAGGGGCCTGAGAGTAACAGTATGCCAGCCGTATGGAAGAAAAGAAGCAGAACGCCCACTTGAATCGAGAACTTCTTTCCAAAGAAATCGCCTACCAGCCCTGTTGGCAGCTCGAGGACGACCGTTGCAATGTTGTACAGGGCTTGATAAAGCGCGATTTCCGTGACAGACATTCCTTTATCCGCAAGGAAAAGTAGAAACACTCCCCGATTTAAAACAAATCCCGCGAGAACGAAAAAGGCGGAATAGATGTGCAGTTGCGTAGCGGCATTCTTATTCATTTGGCACTTCCATCAACTAATTTTGCCGGGCCGCTCGCTACTGACTCGAAGCCTGAAGTGTTCACAGTTGATGTGAAGAGCGGTAAAGCTTTTGCACAGGGTATCAATGGAATACATCCGAAGCGTTTTCGGCAGTATCATCGGCGAAGGCGGGATTAGCCTTTACGCGGCGCTCACCCTCGATGTATTTGACGATTTGATCAATCGTCTGGTTGGCGTGGCTCTTGAGCTTGCGCTCGTAGAAGAAGAGGCCGAGCTTGCCGCGCATGCCAGACGTGTTGCCACCCGCACCCTGAAAATCCTCGGTATAGGTGAGCTCGCAAGCACCATCGCCAGCAGGTGCAGCCTCATAGCGCATGGTATTGATGCCCGCCGCATACTGAAAACGGACCTCATAGAGGCACGGGTAGTCAAAGTGCTTGATCTTAACCTTGATCGCCGTGCCCTTGGTCTTGCCTTTTGCGGACTGAGCGCGCTTCTCGTACTTATAGCCGTTGAGCTTATTGCGGCTAGGACGTTTGCCCGTGGCGTTCTCGATATCCTGCATGATGGACCCCGCCAGAGCGGCAAAAAGCTCCTCCGGCGTCACCTCAAGCGTTTTGGTGAGCTGCATGATAGCTCCTTATTCGTTTGAACCGTTCGAGCTATTGTACCGTCCCAGACTCTCCCATGCGTTGCGGTGCCATTTGGACGATTGAGGGCCTTACGGCCGCAAAACCAACCAAATAGCACCATAAAGCCTGAGGTGGCTAGAGGCTGTAGGTGACCACCTGAGGCTCGCACGAGTTGGCGGGGTCGACTTGCTCCACGCGGACGAACTTGACGGTCACGGCCTCAAAGCCCGCCTTGTGCAACACGTCGGCGTAGACGCGCGCCTGCAGGGTGTGCTTCTCCTGCAGCTGGTCCGGCGTCTCATCCGGCGTGCCACCCGTCTTGTAATCGATGACCAGTGCGCGCGACGGATCGGCCGGGTCGGTTGCCAAGGCATCGATAGCGCCCTCGGCATAGGCGCCGTAGCGGGCGATGTCCTCGTCCTCGCAGCCCAGCGAAAAGAACGGCACCTCGGCACGGATACACGGCCACGCGAGCAGCTCGGCACGAACAGCCGACTTGAGCCAGCGGTCCAGGGCAACGTCGAAGCGTTCGCGCTGCTCCGGCGTCAGGCACCACAGGCGCGCCAGCGCATCGGCACGCTCAGCGGGCAGCGCATCGGCACCCATCTCGATGAGCCACTGGCAGGCGGCGTGGAAGGCCGAGCCCAGCGCCATGGGATTGCCGGCGGGCTCAACGGCGGCCACGTCCGCATCCGTCATCTCGGAACCATCCGACTCTGCATCATCGCCTGCCTCGTCCATGGGAACACGAGTCTCGGCGGCACGGTCTTCCGTCTCGGCATGGAGTACCGCGGCGATTGACGAGTAGCTATACGAGTCACGCATCGGATACGGACAGATGCCCATGCACACGCCCACCGCCTGGGGATACACGAGCTCAAACGCATCGGGCTCGGGGTCGGCAGGACCGGGGACGATTGTACTGGCCGAATCGTCGGCAGTATCTGTATCGACATCGCCGCGAACAAGCCTGCCCTCGGCATCCAGTGAAGCGTTAGCCTCAAACGCCTGCTCGCCAAACGTAAAGTCCGCCAGCGAGATGAGCTCGTAGTCGCCCGGCTTGGAGTTGTCGAACACCAAACGGTCGCTATCGAGCTGCGGCATGTCCAGACTGTCGGTCGGCAAAATACGGCGCAGCACGTCATAGGTCAGATCGGTCTCGACGTCGAAGGTCGGCGCGCACAGCTTGCCACGGCTCACGCCGGCATCCATCGCCAAGATCACCAGCTCGCGCGCACGCGTCATGGCAACATAGAGCAAGCGGGCCCGCTCCTCGAGCGAAAGCTGCAGGTCATCGTTGCGCAGGCGAGCAAATGCCTCGGCGGGAGAACCCGTCGCACAGACGTCCTCCATGAGCTCCGGCGGCAGCCACAGCGACGTGCCCTTGCCCTTAAACGCATGCTCAAACTGCTTTTTAACGTCGTCGCCCTTCACAAAGGTTCCGTCGGCGAGCTTAACGCCGTCGAAGCGTGCCGGCAGTGCCACGACCTGCGCTCCGCCCTCGACGCGACCCATCTGTACCGCACCCGAGGACTTGCGCACGCCAAAGCACTCGGCGACCGCCACGACCGGATATTCCAGGCCCTTGGAGGCGTGCACCGTCATGATGCGTACCGCGCCGTCACCCTCCTCGTTGAGCGCGCCCGGGGCTTCCTTGCCCGCCAGGAAGCGGTCAAAGGCCAGCGCAATGGAGCGCGGCGAGTTACCGAACTCGGCCTCGGCCTCAACCACAGCATCAAGCGCCTTGAGCACGTTGGCGGCGATGGCCTTGCCCTCGGGGCCACGCTGTGCCAGACGCACAAACCAACCGGAGGCGTTGACCACGTCGCGCGCGATGGCAGCGAACGAATCGCGGCCCACGCGACGAAGCGCATACCGCAGCACCTCGCGGGCGCGCGTCACGAGCGGCAAGTCTTGCAAACCCGGCACGTCGAAATCGCTCATGATGCCCGCGTCGATGTTGCGGCGCGAGGTCTCCCCCGTCTCGCTATCGAGCTTGGTCGCCAGCGCCAGGAACTCCTGGGCGCCGAGCGCAAACATCGGCGAGGCGAGCAGCGGCATAAGGCCCTGCGCCGTATCGGCCGGGTTGGCGAGCGCGCAGACTAGGGCGCGCACCGTCTGCACCTCGGCTGCCTGGGCAAAGACCGAGCCACCCGCGATCACGCAGTCGAGCCCCTGGTCGCGGAAAGCCTGGGCATAAACGTCGGCGTTTGTCATGCGGCCCAGCAGCAGCACCATGCCGCCCTGGGGCTGGCCGGCATCGGCAAGCGCGCGGAACCGCTCCGCGATCGCGCGGGCCTTGGCCTGTGTGCGCTCCTGCGTACTGTCGCCGGCAACAAAGAGCGCCTGGCGACGCGAGGCGTCCGCTACCAGCGTGTCCTTGCGGCCGTCGCTCGCCTCAAGATCCAAAAAGCCCTGCATGAGGCCGCCGTCATCGCCGTCGAAGACGCGTGCCACGTAACGCAGCACCTCGTCATGGCTGCGGAAGTTGCGCACGAGCTTGACGAGCTCGCCGGCGGGGACATCGGCAGCAGCGCCAGCGACGGCCGCCGCCTCGGCCGTCCCCGAGGCGTCCACTTTGCGCTCCTGGCGGCGGAAGACCTCGACCTCGGCGCCGCGGAAACGATAGATCGACTGCTGTGCATCGCCCACGGTACACAGCGCACGCTCGCCCGCGCCGGTCAGGTAACGGATCAGGTCGACCTGCATCTGGTCGGTATCCTGAAACTCATCGATCATGACCATCTTAAAGCGGCCCTCGTATGCCTCTCGGATGGCCGGGTAATCGCGCAGGGCCTCGTAGGCCATGCGCAGCAGGTCGTTGTTGTCGAGGGCAGACTGGGCAGCCTTGAGCGCGCGGTACTCAGCCTCTACAGAGCGGGCCAAGCCCACCAGCGCATCGAGCGCCGGACCGCCGCAGGCAAGCACGATATTGATAAACGCATCGGCAGCCTCGGCCTTGAGCAGCTCGACCTGCTCCTTGGGGAACGCCTTGCTCGCGCGCGGCATGGTGCACGACATCATGAGTCGTGCCGCATCGTCCATGGTCTTGCCGCTCGCCTCGAACGCGTCGATGGCATCGAGCGCCATCTGCGCTTTCTCGGTCGCGGCCTTGCTCGCACCCAACGCCGCGCGATAGGCGTCGGCAAGCGCAGAGGTGTCGGCCTGGCCGCGCGCCACGCACACATCGTCCATGCCGCCCGGCAGCTGGCTCGATAGCTCCAGCAGGTCGCGCACCAGACCTTTGATGGTGGTACCGGCGCCAAACGGCCCGCCCTCGCCCGCCATGGGATACCAAGCGTAGAGGGCCTTAAGCGAGGCGGCGAGCTCAGGCGCGGCATCGGGCGCCGTCGCGCGCCCCAGCACATGCTCGACAGCCTGATCCATAAGCTCATCGGTATCGGTGAGCACCGTGAATTCGGGATCGATGCCCAGCTCCAGCGCGTGCGTGCGCAGGATACGCGAGCACATACCGTGAATGGTCGAAATCCAAGCGTCGTCGACGGTCAGGGCCTCTTCGTCCATACCCTCTTCGATAAGCGCGCGGCGCACACGGTCGCGAATCTCGGCCGCGGCGTCTTTGGTAAAGGTAATGGCGAGCACCTGGTCCAGGTGCTCGACAAACGGACCGGATTCGGGCGAGAGCGCGTAGACGATGCGGCGCGTGAGGGTAAAGGTCTTGCCCGAGCCGGCGCCCGCCGAGACAAACAGCGGACGGTCGAGCGTTTTGACGATCTGCAGCTGTTGCGGCATCAAAGTCGAAAGATCCATGGTCTACACGTCCCTCCTTACAAACGTTCCTTCGTGGTTATACGAGCAGCGCGCATGCGCGGCCTGAGCCGACGTCGGGTCGACGGCGGCAACGTTGCCCGCCTCGAGCTCGCGCAGACGCTCGGCAATGCCGGTCTCCACGCGATCGAGCAGCGCATCGAAGTCCATGTTGCCGCCCTCGCCGGGAAAGCCCTTCTTAAGGCCTGGGATGCGGCCGTCGCCGCGCTCTTCCTCAAGCAACTCGGCGCTCGCCGCACCGCGCAGCGCGGGCTTGCCGCCCTTGGTCGAAAAATAGAGTGCGGCGCGGGTATCCAGATCCAGAGCCCGGCGCATGGCCTGCGCGTAGATGAGTGTCTGAGTATGGGGCGGCAACCAGCGCGGGTCGTCGATGGGGGCCTCGCCCGACTCCTCGTCGCGCACCGTGGGATCGGCGAGCTTAAACTCCTCGACACCCGAACGATGCTTGTAGTCGATTACCACGGCGCGATTCTCGGCATCCACATCCACGCGGTCGATGCGCCCGCCGAGCGGCCAGCCGGCATACTCGACCTGGAGCTCGTTGAACGCAAACTCCAGGTAGCGCGGCGCGAAGGGCGCGAGCGCCTCGGACTCGTAGGCAAGCACACCCTCCAGCTGCGGCAAAATCTCGGCCACCTGGCGCTCCTCCACTGGAGAGAGCGGCACCAGCGGGCCCTCGGTACCGCGCTTGCCGGCGTGCTCGGCCAGGGTCTCGGCAAAGACCTCGTGCAGCAGTTCCTTCGCGCGCGGCAGGTTCATGGGCGTCACGCGCTCCATGCCCTCCTGGGGCAGACGGGCATGCAAGTGCTCCAGCATGTCATGGACAAAGTTGCCCTTCTCCATGTTGCCAAAGCCCGCATCGATGGACTGAGGTTTGACGCGATACGAGACGAACCAGCATAACGGGCAGGCGGAATAGGCCTCGATCTGCGAGGCGGACGTCAGGCGCGGCACGAGTGGCGCGTCCTCGCCCTCGCCATCGCGACGACGCAGGACCAAATACGGCACGGCCTCGGCACTCAGATGCTGAGGGGCTTCACAGGCCACGCGCTCGCGCTTGAGACCTTCGCCCGCCGCGGGATCGAAGTCCCTTACGATATCACCCTCACCCACGCACTTCGCCTTGTCGGCGCCAGCGGTCTTAGCGTCGTCAGCTGCTTTAGCAGCTTCAGCGGCCTCGGCAGCGCCAGCGGCCTCGGCATGCGCCCGCAACTCAGTCCACACGGCAGCCGGGTAGCACTCGCGCGCCTGGCGATCGTGCGTCACGCGGGCAAGCGTAACCGGACCGCGCGCGGCCTGCATCGCGCGACCAAAGCGTACGCGCAACAAGGCGGCAGGCTCAAGCGTCACACCGCTGCGATCTAACTCTGCCGTCAGCGTGGCCAGCGGGCCCTCCTCATGTGAGAGCGGATAACTGTCCAGGTCGACGTCGGCAAACAGCACGGCATCGTAGCTATCGGGGCGCAGGCCTGCCGCATCGGCAAGCGATGCAAAGCGCACTTGGGCGCGCGGCGCGCGGTCGACCTCGTAGGTCTCGCAATCGTAGGCGGCGCTACGCTTGTCCACCTTGGTTCGAATGTCATCGAGCACGGGCACGGTCGCGGCCTGCGACACGTCGAGCGCACGGGCGCCATTCATAAGGATGTCGATGACGTGGCGCAGCAGGGCCACCTCCGCCTGGCGACGAGCCTGACCGTCGAGACCGCCAAGTGCGCGATCGGGCAGCGCCTCGGCAACGGCAAGCATGGCCTTGAGCGCCGTCACGGGTTTGTCGCGCCACAGCGCCTGGAACACGTCCGAGATCACGCACGGCACGTTCTTAAACCAGTTCTCGTCGCTCGCCGCTTTACGCGCGCCCTTCACCTGGCCCTGCACGCTCTGCAGCAGGCTCTTGACGCCCGCAGTGGTCTTGCTGCGCGACAGTCGCATATTCTTGTCGAACGTGCGCGCGCTGGCGGCGTCGGCACCCGAAAGCGGGCTGTAAATCCAGTCGGTAAGCTCCGGAGCGGGCCACCACTCAGTCTTAGAAGCTGCCCCTTCGTCGGCGGCCTTCATACGCTCGATCAGGTTGGCGAGCGCCGTGAACTGCCTGCCCGCAATGGATTGGGAAAACGCCGTGAACTCGGCCGTCTCGGCAGCAACGTGGCGCGCCGCCAAACGAGCGGCAAGCTCGCCGAACAGCTGGGGTGCCCGGGCAGAAACAACGAGCACGCGTACGGGGTCGACGGGTGCGGAGGCGGCATCGTTGACCTTGGACTCCTTGCGCGCTTTCACCATCTTATCGATGACGTCCGCATAGACACGGGCACGGGCATGGGGCCCGGCGACTTCCACAAAGGCAGGACGTACGACGGACTTTGGAGCAATCGCGGGAGCGCCGGCATCCTCGTCCAGCGGCGCGATCTCAAACAGCACACCGCGGACATCAAATGCCGCGGCAAGCTCCTCACGCATCGCCGCTTGCTCGCGGGCGAGCAGCACGACAACCTCTCCCCCGTTGTTTGCCACGGCGGACAGCAGCTCGAGCAGGCTATACGTAAATGACGTGACGCCGCGCACGCAAACGGCACGGGTGCACCCCGGCAGGTTATCGGCCAGGGCACCGGCCATCATGTCAGCCGCCTCGCAAGGCTCGACCATGTCTCGGCGGTCCAAACCGCTCGCATAGGCGCACAGAAGCTCGAACACACGGGCCTCGGCGTCGCTCTTGGGCTTTGGCTGGCAAACGTCGCCGCGGCAGCGTTCGTCGCCCGCCCCCGCCACGCCCGGCAACACATCGCGGGCCATACGCGCAAGCATGCGCACCGTGCCCTGACTGCGCGAGAGCGGCTGCAGGTCGGCGTCGTCGAGGCGCGCTACCATGTCCGAAAACAGCATCTGGCGCTGCAGGTTGTCGACGAAACCGCGCCCGTCGCCCAAAAGCTCCCAAAGCGAGCGAAGCCACGATGTAGGCGTCTTGTAGTCAATACCCAGCGAAACGCCGGCTTCCGCCGCATCATGACGGCACAGGTCGAGCTCAGCAAACGTTGGCGCCAGCAGCACGGCACGCCCGTGGCGGGCAATAAGGTCGGCAAGCAGCGCCGCCTCGGCATCGCTCAAATCCGCGCCGGCGTTGGTGGTATAGATTCGAACAGGCATGGTCCTCCACTCAAACCGTTCGCAATATTCAATGTTTCCATCCTACCCGCCCGCGCGGACAGATTTGCCCCACGCCAACAGATTTGACCCCTTGGAGACGGAGGAAAATGGATCACCGAGGAGGTCAGTCTAACCCAGCGATCCGTTTTCCTCCGTCCCCAAAGGATCAAAAAACCGCCCCCGAAGGGACGGTTCTGCGCAATTCGTTTGTTGCCGCTGGCCTACTCGCCATCCTCCAGTTTGATGAGGATCTTGCGATAGCCGCCGTACTCGCCGTTGAGTGCCTTTGAAACGCGGCTCACCGTAGTGGACGAAGCGCCGGTGCGGGCCTGAACCTCAACATAAGGCTCGCCCTCATCCAGATAACGCGCAACCTGCAGACGCTGCGAAAGATCGCAGATCTCGCGCGGCGTGCAGATATCGGTCAAAAACGCTTGGATATCCTTCTCGTCATCCAAAAGACTAAATGCGTGGACCAGCTGCTTGACATCAGGCTTGTCAAACATGTTCTCGATATTCATCGATCACCGCCAAACCCGCCAAAAGGCATCGAAGTTGATACTGACATCGGGCATCGTTCGCCCGTTCTATGCAATAGGGCAACGCCTGTGGCTTTTGCCCGTAGCAGTGTAGCACACCACCAAACTAAAGCGACAAGACTCTCTGCCAGCGGCGCGTTTTTCAGGACGAACGCCGTTTTGAAACCGAATGCGCACGTAAGCTCCACGAATATCTGAGACAATGGGCGGCCGAACAAGGCGGCACACCCGAGCGGCCGTCCAAGCTGCCGCAGCAAACCGCTTCACGCGACACCGACGCACCCTGCGCAAGAAAGGATTCACACCATGCGCTTTATGCTTAACTGGCTCTTTACCTCGATCGCCATCGCGATTGCCACGTTCCTCGTCCCCGGCATCCAGCCCTTCGGTTTTGCCGAGGCCTGGGTCTGTTTCGCCTTCGTGGGACTGTTCCTGAACATCGTCGATTCGCTCGTCAAGCCGTTCCTGACGGTTATCTCGCTGCCGCTCACGATCATTACGCTGGGTATTTTTCAGCTCGTAGTCAACAGCTTTATGCTCGAGCTGGCCAGCTATCTGTCGGTCAATCTGCTGGGCGCGGGTATCTCCATCGCCAGCTTTGGATCGGCCTTTATGGGCAGCATCCTGGTGTCCATCATGCGCAGCATCCTCGACAGCATCGCCGAGGGCTAAAACGGCCATTCCGGCCGCGCCCGTCTCAACAGCCCAAAACGAAGGCCGCCCATCGCAAAAATGGGCGGCCTTCTTATTTGCCAAGTCTCAAAGGGCGAGAGAATCTGCCATTTCCACCCCGTCCCCAAATGGCAGGTGGGCTAGATCACGTAGTCGTAGCCTTCGTTGGGAGCGACAAGTTGATCAAGCGTCACACCGTCGAGGTAGTCGTTGATGAGCTTGTCCAGGTTCTTCCACACGTCGAGCGTGGGGCACTCGTCAGAGCGCGAACAACCCTTGCAGTCGCCATCCAGGCAGGCGACCGGCGCCAGGCTGCCCTCGGTCAGGCGCAAGATCTCGCCCACCGTGTACTGCTCGGGCGGGCGCGTGAGCACATAGCCGCCGCCCTTGCCGCGCATGCCCGAGAGCATGTTGGCGCGCACGAGCGTAGCCAGAATATTCTCGAGGTACTTCTCCGAAATCCCCTGGCGCGCCGCGATCTCTTTGAGCGGGATGCGACCGGCCGCCTGATGCTCGGCCAGGTCGACCATAACGCGCAGGGCATATCTGCCCTTTGTGGAAACCAACATATATATAGCTGCCTTTCGGTCTTTTAATTCGTAGAAATTCTAGCCGAAAAATTGGTTTTGAAAATACCTATTCCCGTCAAGATGGTTAATCGACTCGTAATAATCTTCTATTTCCTATTGCGTTACTAGGCTTTACTGTCTACTATGCTTGCCAACAGCAAAACGAACAACCTATAAGGTTTGTGGGTTTCGCTGCTACACACCGTAAAACCACACGGTATCCAGTCATTTGAACACTTTGGAGGTTCACCATGAGCAATGTTTACACGTCCATCGATCAGCTTATCGGCCACACCCCGCTTCTGGAGCTCACCCACTTTGAGGCCGACGAGGACCTCAAGGCCCGCGTGCTCGTCAAACTGGAATACTTCAACCCCGCCGGATCCGTTAAAGACCGCGTCGCCAAAAACATGATTGACGAGGCCGAGAAGGCCGGCAAGCTCGTGCGTGGCGGCGACTACACCATCATCGAGCCCACGAGCGGCAACACCGGCGTCGGCATCGCTTCGGTGGCGGCGGCCCGCGGCTACAAGGTGATCATCACCATGCCCGAGACCATGTCCGTCGAGCGCCGCAAGCTTATGCAGGCATACGGCGCACAGCTCGTGCTCACCGACGGCTCCAAAGGCATGAAGGGCGCCATCGCCAAGGCCGAGGAGCTGCAGAAGGAGACCCCCAACAGCATCATCGCCGGCCAGTTTGTGAACCCCGCGAACCCGGCCATTCACAAAGCCACGACCGGCCCCGAGATCTGGGACGACACCGACGGCAAGGTCGACATCTTCGTCGCCGGCGTCGGCACCGGCGGCACCGTGACCGGCGTGGGCGAGTTCCTCAAGGAGCAAAACCCCGAGATTCAGGTCGTCGCCGTCGAGCCCGCCACCTCCCCGGTGCTCTCTAAGGGCCAGGCCGGCCCGCACAAGATCCAGGGTATCGGTGCCGGCTTTGTGCCCGACGTCCTCGACACCCAGGTCTACGACGAGATCATCCCCGTCGAGAACGACGACGCCTTTGCCACCGGCCGCGCCGTGGGCCACAAGGAGGGCGTGCTCGTGGGCATTTCGTCCGGCGCCGCCGTGTGGGCCGCGCTGCAGCTGGCCAAGCGCCCCGAGAACGAGGGCAAGACCATCGTGGCGCTGCTCGCCGACACCGGCGAGCGCTACCTGTCCACGGCACTCTTCCAGGACTAGAGCTTCTCGTTCTTAGAACGAGTCCAAGGCACGCCGGTCTCCCCTCTCTTCTGGCAGTCTGAGCTCATCCCAACAGGGTGTCCCACATGACGCCCGAACTTGCTACAATGTCTGCGGCGCGGAACCAGCCTCCCGCGCCGCTTTTCTTTTTTGGCCATATGCCACCAAGGAGAACCTTCCCATGCACAACAAGCGCGTGCTCGTCGCCATGAGCGGCGGCGTCGATTCCAGCGTGACCGCGTATCTGCTCAAAAGCCAGGGCTACGAATGCGTCGGCGCTACCATGCGCCTCACCTGCCCCGCGCCCGACCCCGCAACAGGCATGAGTAAGGTCGACCGCGATATCGCCGATGCAAAGGCCGTCGCCGAGCGCCTGGGGATACCCCACCATGTGCTCGACCTGCAGCAGACCTTCGACCGCAATGTTATCGAGCGCTTCGTGACCGCCTATCAGGAGGGGCTGACACCCAATCCGTGCATTATCTGCAACCGCCACATTAAGTTTGGCGCGCTGCTCGATGCAGCGCTAGATATGGGCTGCGACTACATCGCAACGGGACATTACGCCAAAACAAGCCAGGCGGCAGACGGCACCTGGCAGCTACATCGCGGCGAAGATCCCAAAAAGGACCAGAGTTACTTTTTGTATTCGCTTACGCAGGAACGCCTGGCACACACGATCTTTCCGCTGGCAGGCCTAGACAAAGAGCGCGACGTGCGCCGCATAGCCGCCGAGCAGGGCTTTACCAACGCCAAGAAGGCCGAAAGCGAGGATATCTGTTTTATCCCGGACGGCGACTACGCGGGCTATATCGAGCGCCGCTGCGGACATGCCGTCGAGCCGGGCGACATCGTATGGCGCGACGGCAGCGTGGTCGGACGCCATAACGGCGCGCTGCGCTACACCATCGGTCAGCGCAAGGGTCTGGGCGTCGCGATGGCGCATCCCGTGTACGTAACGGGTGTCGATACCACCGACAACACCGTACATCTGGGTGAGGCAGAGGACCTGACGGCCACCGCGCTCACGGCCAACGACTGGATCTGGAGCGCCCCGGCCGAACGCATGGAGGCCGAGCTCGACGCCGGCGGCATTCGCGTGGGCGCCAAGTACCGCTACCGCCAAAAGGATCAGACGGCCACCCTCACGCGTGGCACCGATGGGCAAATGTTGCTGACCTTTGACGAGCCGCAGCGCGCCATCGCCCCCGGACAGGCCGTCGTCGTCTATCGGGGCGACATCGTCCTGGGCGGCGGCACCGTGACCGGCGCGCTTAAGTAGCCGCGGGTTTATCGCTGCACGTGTCGAAGTACCTCAACAGCGGCACCAACCTCGATTACGCGACGCTCAAGGCCGCGGTGAATGGCCTCGAGTCGACCCTCCGCCGTCGCCCGTTCGCTCTGCGAAAGAATCTCGATCGCCTCATCAACAAATCCGTTGAGCCGCGATGAATCGAACCAATCGAGTGAGTCCGCAAGCGCCAGCTGGACGGAAGGGTCGGGCCCAAACGGCTTAGCAGAAAACCCAAACTCCCCAGCTGCGAGCACGGCAGTTGGTACGTTGTACCACAGGCAGTTACCGCTATCGAACAGCGGAGCAGGTTTTATCTCCAGGGTGTCGACATTGCGGATGATGCCGAAGTTTCGCCAATGGCGGTCGCTGTTGGCCAAAAGGGCATCGCAGACAATCATCTGCGACATAGACCTTCTCACGGCGGCCTCGCCTGCTCCATGCTTACCAAGGAAGCGGCAGTACCGGTCGTATGTCGAGTTTCCCCGCTGGCTACCAAGTGCGCCCTTAACGTAAACAGCCGGAACATATTCCTCGCGGCCGTCAAGAAAATCCTCGCACAGGCACACGGGGCCATCGAACATCCGCTCAACCGCATAAGGAACAAACTCTCCCTCCGACAGCAAGCGACGATGTAGAGCCGTTGCAACCGCCTCGTTAAAGGGACGCTGATCGTCCATCCCACACCCTTTAGCCAAAACGCGGATGCCGTTTCGGATCATCCATGATTTAGGGAGCTCGCCCTCGGACGTGTTATCCGGATTTTTAAGACCGATGCCCTCCAGCCAACCCGAACGCTCTTCGGGCGCCGATCGCTCAAATTCGTTCTCAAAGTAATTGAGGTTTCGCCATTCGAGCCCGTCGCATTCTGCTGGCCGCAGCCAATAGCAATCCGAAAGCGAGAGGCCCAGGCACCGAACCGGCACCTCAACGCCGATGACAATCCCCAGCTCGCGGTAGCGCGAGATAAGCCCAGGGCGAACATCGGGCACCAACCGATGCCCCCACCACGCGTTGAGCTCCCGCTTATTCACCGTTAGAGAAGAGCTCGAGCATGTGCCAAACGGCATTCGTTGTGCATCGAGGACCTCGGCGATTTCGAAGGGAAACTCGCGCGTCGGATCAAACGAAACGCGCGCAACCTCGTAATCGGCGGACATCAGCGTAAACTTGCGTCCCACATCGGCCGCAGGACGGCGTCCACGTTTGCGGACCTTTTGATAAGCGAGCGCAGAATTGTACTCGACCATCTTCCGGCCGCCCACAATATCGCACACAAGCGTCCCCGATGCGGCAAGTTGCGATATGCGGGCTTTCGTAACGCCCAACAGGCGGGCGGCATCACCCATAGATAAGTACTCAGACGTGTCCATACACCGCATCACCTCGTTAAGTAATTTGCACGTTTAGTTAATAGATTACTTACATCATAATACTAAACGACCCAAAGCGAAAAAAGACCCGAGAAATCGGGCCTTAGCGATTGGTCAGCCGAATCGCAAGCTGCTCCCCTAGCGCTGTACCAAGCTGCTCCCCTAGCGCTGCACGTAGGCGCGGACCAGCTCGTAGGTATTGCGCACACCGTCGATGTGGCTGCGTTCGTAGTTGTGGCTCGCGTACACGCCGGGGCCGATCAGGCCATGGCGAATGTCGTAACCGGCCGAAAGCGTGGCCTCGACGTCCGAGCCGTAATGCGGGTACACATCGATGGCGTAATCGAGTTCAAGCTCGCGCGCGATGTTGGACAGCGTGGTTACCAGGTCGTAGTTGTACGGACCACCCGAATCCTTGGCGCAAATCGAAACCATGCGCTCGGTGCAGCCAAGGTCGTCGCCCACGCAGCCCATGTCCACGCTGATCATCTCGCGCGTGTCGGCCGGCACGAAGGCACCGCCGTGGCCGACCTCCTCGTACACCGTAAAGAGCAGCGATACCTTGCGCGAAAGCGTCACCTCGCCGCCAGCAACGGCGCGGGCCAAACCCAGCAGAATCGACGCGGACAGCTTGTCGTCCAAGAAGCGGCTCTTGATGTAGCCGCTCTCCGTCACCGTGGTACGCGGATCCATGGCGATGATGTCGCCGGTCTGAATACCCAGCTCGAGCACATCGTCCTTGCTGTCAACGTTCTCGTCGAGCAGGATTTCCATGTTCTTCTCGATGGTCTTGACCGGCTCATCGGCCACATGCGCCGAAGGCTCGGTATTGAGGACCACACCCGTGTACACATTGCCATCGCGCGTATAAACGGTGCAGTTCTCGCCATCGGCCGTAGACCACTGATGCCCGCCGAGCGTCGTGGGGCGCAGGCGACCATTGTCCTTAATGGAGCGCACCATAGCGCCCAGAGTATCGACATGGCTCGCCAACACGAGCGGCTCGCCCTCGCCGCCAAGTTCAACCAGCACGTTACCCTTATTAGAACGCTCAGGCCCAAAGCCCATATCGCGCAGGGTCTCCATTAGATAATCAGTCGCCGCACGGGTATAGCCCGTAGGCGAAGCAATCGAGGTAAGCGCCTTCAACTGCTCAGCAATATAGGAGAGCGTAGAATCCATCTGGGACACCAAAGTCACCCTTTCATATCGAATTAAACCCACAGCAACAATACCACCACGCACATTTATTTACCCAGAGAGACAACCCATCGAGCTCCCCAGAGCTGCGCCCGTCACGATAACGAGCCGGCAGGCCCCTGCCCGTTAGCCCCACAATCTTTCCGCAGGACGGAGGAAGCCCCCGCCGCACGAAGTGCGCAGCGGGGGCTTCCGACATGTCCGAGGACGATTCTGGGGCTAACGGGCGGGGCCCGCCGAACCAGGTTAAGCAGCCGGGCAGATCTTCTTGAAGAGCTCGATAACGTCGTCGAGCGTCGCCTCGCGCGGGTTACCCGGGAAGCAGGCGTCGGCCATGGCGTCCTTGGCCAGGACCTCGATCTCGTCGGCCTTCATGGCCTCGCAGACGTGCGGGATGTTCACGTCGGCAGAGAGCTGCTTAACGGCGGCGATGGCGGCGTCGGCGGCCTCGTCGGTGCTCATGCCCGTGGTGTCAACGCCCATGGCGACGGCGACCTTGGCCAGGCGCTCGGCGCAAACCGGCTTGTTGAACTCCATGGCGATCGGCAGCAGCATGGCGCAAGCGACGCCGTGCGGAGTGTCGTAGTGAGCGGACAGGGTGTGAGCCATGGCGTGGTCGATGCCCAGGCCAACGTTGGAGAAGCCCATGCCGGCGACATACTGACCAAGAGCCATGCCCTCGCGGCCGGAGCCGGGCTGGCCGGACTTGGCCTCGGCAACGGAGTCGCGCAGGTTCTCGCTGATCAGCTTAATAGCCTCAAAGTGGAACATGTCGGAGAGCTCCCAAGCGCCCTTGGTGGTGTAGCCCTCGATGGCGTGGGTCAGAGCGTCCATGCCAGTGGAAGCGGTCAGGCCGGCGGGCATGGAAGCCATCATGTCGGGGTCGACGACGGCGACCTCAGGGGCGTCGTTGGTGTCGACGCACACGAACTTGCGGACCTTCTCGGGGTCGGTGATGACGTAGTTGATGGTTACCTCGGCAGCGGTACCGGCGGTCGTCGGCACGGCGATGGTGAACACAGCGTGGTTCTTAGTCGGAGCAACGCCCTCGAGGCTGCGGACATCGGCGAACTCGGGGTTGTTGATGATGATGCCGATAGCCTTGGCGGTGTCCATGGAGGAGCCACCACCGATGGTCACGATAGCGTCAGCCTCGGCGGCCTTAAAGGCCTCGACGCCGTCCTTGACGTTCTGGATGGTGGGGTTGGGCTTAATCTCGGAGTAGAGGCTCCAAGCAATACCGGCGGCGTCGAGCTCGTCGGTTACCTTGGCGGTAACGCCAAACTTGACCAGGTCGGGGTCGGAGCAGACGAAGATCTTCTTGTAGCCACGACGCTGGAGCTCGCCGGGGATCTCCTTGATGGCGCCAGAACCATGATAAGAAATGGTGTTGAGAACGAAACGATTAGCCATTGATAGCCTCCCATCGTGTGCGGGGCGCCCATTACGCCCCACGCTATGTGTCCCATCCTAACGCTTTTGAAACAAAAAATGCATGAGAACGTCAAAAGTGTTAAAGCGTTTCAACATAATAACGGAGCCCCAGTCCTTCCCTCCCGACTGCAGCGAAGGCTAGATTATAGGAGCAATTGCCCAAAGAATACGACCAACTCAGTCTATAAATTGTTTCTGTTTTAGCAATATATGTTTGACAATACGTTTATAAAAGGATACTTTATAGTAATTAATATGCATGCAGCAAATAGTGTCATTCATTTTGTTAGAAATTGCCCATGCGGTTATTGCAGCTGCATGTACTGCAACATACAGCGTAATTCTCCGCACGAAGCAGAAGACGGTTCCAATTCGATCGAGGCGATGACGCGTGATGGCTACTGGTCCTAAATCGAGCAAGACGGCTACAAACGAATATCGAATCTCAATTGAAGGTAACCCTTATCCGCATGCTCTGGCTCTCGTCAACCCAGCGGGAGACAACCTCAACATCAAAAGACATGGGTTCACGGGTCCACTAGGACAGCTATTGAGTCTTAAATACACCGTTTATGACGATGCAAATGAAAAGCTCTTTACTGTCGTCGACGGTGGTTTTAGTAACATGCCCAGGGTTGCGCTCATCATCGAACACAAGGAAGTTGCGGTGTTCGATTATGGCCTAAACAGACTTGAGATGAAGTGCGTAACGAACATACCGAATTACACAATAAAAGGTAACTTCCTATTTGGAGATTACGATATATTCAGTCAACGGGAAGTGAAGCTATCTTCAGTTAACGTCCTTCAATGTGATAAACAATCGTGCTTTAACATACAGGTTTTGGATAAAGCCGAATTAGCCGCCGCAATTGGAATACCCACAGCCATTGCCCTTCTGAGGGCTCGGATTGAAGAGCATCTCGAATAAATTGCAAAAAGCAGTTCGTAACAACATTCAGGAGCTAGATAGTTTTTTCTGGCTCCTGAAGCTGTACTACATAGAGATGAAAAATAATGCGGCAAAGGGGCTGTCCCTTTGCCGCATTCGGTTACTTTCGGCAGCCCTCTTTCCAAGCCTCGGCCGCAACCTTCCAGCGAAAACGCAAGTCGCGCTCGCGGTCGATAAACATGATGGCAAACGCGACAAACAGCAGCACGCTCGCCACGACGATGGCGTGCAGGCCCATGCGCTCAATACACCAGTTGCCCAACACAGCGCCAAACACAAAGGTAAAGATCACGCCAAAGTACAGCAGGCCGTTTTCCAAAAAGCCACGCTTATGGGTAATGATGTAGTCGTCCACGTTTTGCAAGGCATTACGGAGGTTGCCGATACACATGGTCGTGGCGATGCCGTGACCGTGAATCTTGCGGAAGCTCTCGACCTGCATACCGCAGGCAAACGAGGTGAGGCAGTTGGCGAGCAGGTTGAAATCGCCACCGGGAATAAAACTCACGCCCAGCAAGATGACGGCTTCAAAGAACACCGTCACCTGACGCCAGTGGATCACGCTGCCAAACCGCTCGTGTACCAGGTCGGCAAGCATAATGCCCACAGCAAACGAAACCACAGGGAAGAAGTAACGCCCCGCAAGTGCCCAATTGCCCTCCGAGATGCTCACGCCAACGAGTAGGATGTTGCCTGTCTGCGCGTTGGCGAAAACATGATCGCGCCCAATGTACGAATACACGTCCATAAAGCCACCGGCGAGCGCCAGAATGATGCCCAGCTCGATGGACTCCGATATCTGCTTGGCACGCTGCATCGTCGTGCGGCCTCCTTGTTGACGACCCTCTCGTGCGTTGGCGGAGACATGGCCGCCGTTCATACTGTAACCCATTGACAACATGGCGTGCGCGCGAGACGGGCTCCCCAACGCGCAGATACACAGTCTGGAAACAAACGGCGGGCGCGGCGCCACACCCGCATCGACACGCCGATCCGCCAGCCCATGTACTCCACCAGTCTTTTTAGCCCCGTCCCAAAAAGACTGGTTACAATTACGTGCAGCATACAAACACCGGGAGGGATCGTGGCAAATAAGCCTCAGCACGCTCAGAACAACCAGCGCAGTCAGCAGGGCAAACAGGGCCAGCAGCAAAAGCGCGGCAGCAAGGCGCAGGGTGGGCACACCACTCATGCTCCAGCAGCGCCCTCACGCCCCTGGCGACCGGGCCGCGACAAGTTCCTCCCCGTCAGCCGCGCCGACATGGATGCGCGTGGCTGGGACCAGTGCGACTTCGTCTATATCTGCGGCGACGCCTATGTGGATCACCCCAGCTTTGGCATGGCCATCATCAGCCGCGTGCTCGATGCGCATGGCTACAAGGTGGGTATCATCTGCCAGCCCGACTGGACCGACCCCGCCAGCATCACGGTGCTCGGCGAGCCGCGCCTGGGCTTTCTCGTCAGCGCCGGCAACATGGACTCCATGGTCAACCACTATTCGGTGACCAAGCACCGCCGCCACACCGACGCCTATACCCCCGGCGGCGAGGAGGGGCGCCGTCCCAATCGTGCCGTCACGGTCTACGGCAACCTCATCCGTCAGACGTTTAAGGATACCCCCATCATCATCGGCGGCATCGAGGCAAGCCTGCGCCGCCTGGCCCACTACGACTACTGGCAGGACAAGCTCAAGCGCTCGGTACTGCTCGACTCGGGCGCCGACATCCTCATCTACGGCATGGGCGAGCACGCGATCGTCGAGATCGCCGACGCGCTCGATGCCGGGCTGCCCGTCGACCAGATTTCTTATATCAACGGCACCGTCTACCGCACCAACTCGCTCGACGAGGTCTACGACTACGACCTGCTGCCCAGCTGGGACGACCTTGCCGCCGACAAGCTCAACTACGCACGCAGCTTTAACGTGCAGCAGCAGAACATGGACCCCATCACCGGTCATCGCCTGGTAGAGCCCTACCCCAACAGCGTCTATGTGGTGCAAAACCCGCCGTCGGCGACGCTCACCACAGACGAGATGGACGAGGTGGCCGAGCTCCCCTACGCACGCGATTGGCATCCCGACTACGACGCAGCGGGCGGCGTGCCGGCCTTTGCCGAGATCAAGTTTTCCATTAGTTCCAACCGCGGCTGTTTTGGCGAGTGCTCGTTTTGCGCCCTCACCTTCCACCAGGGCCGCGTGTTGCAGATGCGCAGCCACGACTCGATCATGCGCGAGGCCGAGCTGCTCACGCGCGATCCCGAGTTTAAGGGCTATATCAACGACGTGGGCGGACCGACGGCAAACTTTAGCCGTCCCGCCTGCGACAAGCAGATCAAGCACGGCGTGTGCAAGAACAAGCGCTGCCTATGGCCGAGCGTGTGCAAGAACATGGTGGTCGACGAAAGCGGCTACACGCAGCTGTTGCGCGATCTGCGCCAGTTGCCGGGCGTCAAAAAGGTCTTCGTCCGCAGCGGCATCCGCTTTGACTACACCATGGCCGACGCCTCGGACGAGTTTTTGCGCGAGCTGTTGGAGCACCATGTCTCGGGCCAGCTACGCGTGGCACCCGAGCACGTGAGCGATGCGGTGCTCTCCGTAATGGGCAAACCGAGCCGCGCCGTCTACGATGCGTTCTGTCGTAAATTTGAACGCTTGAACCGCGAATACGGACTCAAGCAGTACGTGGTGCCGTATCTGATCTCGAGCCACCCCGGCTCGACGATGAAGGAAGCTGTGGACCTTGCCGAGGCCGTGCGCGACATGGGCTACATGCCCGAGCAGGTGCAGGACTTCTACCCCACCCCGTCCACCATGTCGACCTGCATGTACTACACCGGCGTGGACCCACGCACCATGCAGCCGATCTACGTGGCACGCGACCCGCACGAGAAGGCCATGCAGCGTGCGCTCATCCAATACCGCAAGCCCGAGAACTACAAGCTCGTACGCGAGGCACTGGAAAAGGCCGGCCGCCGCGATCTGATTGGCTACACCAAGCATTGCCTGATTCGCCCCGTGCCCCCGCGCCCGGGCGAGACGTCTGCTGGCGGGGGGCATGGCACCGGCAAGAAGGGCGGCAAGGCCCACGGTGGCGTTGGCGGCGCTGGCAAGGGACCCAAAGGCAGCAAGGGTCACGGCGGCATGTCGCGTGCGCAGAACACCGCAGGCCGCAACCGTGCAGCCCAGGGGCGCCAGGGCGCTAACGGAGGCGGACGCCGCAATTAGGGCAGCGATGCGCTCGCTGCGTCCATCCCACACGCTTGGCGCAGCGAGCGCATTGCCTCAACGAGGATGACGCCGGCGATAGCGACCGTGATTGCCACGTCGAGCGGCGTGTTCACAAACCACAACAGGCCCATGAGGTACGACCCGGCGTTAAAGGCAAAATGCAGCAGAATCGTATAGCGAAGCTTTCCGGTCGTAACGAGCACCCAGCCAAAGATGAGGCCGGCGGCGCCCGCGTAGCAACCCTGCACCCAATTCATGTGCATAAAACCGAAGATCGCCGCCTGCAGCACAATCGCCGCGGCGATGCCCCAGGTACTCGGGGCCGCCCAGGGCACTATGGCGCTGTCTTGCGCGTTCGCGCGACGCCGGCGCTTCCAAAGTGGGCGGCACTGCGGATTAAACGCTCGGAGCGAAAACTCAAAAATAATGCCGCGTACCAGCAGCTCTTCGCAAAATGGGGCGCCGAGCACCGTAGTCAGTACGGCGAGATAGCTGGTGTCGCCCATGCCCGTCTCCTCGACAAGCTCGCTGTAGTCGGCCGCAGCATCGGGCAACAGCGACAGCACGGCATCGGTCACGTAGCCAACGACCACCTGCAGGGCCAGGCCAATCACGATAACGCAGGCGATGCGCTTCCATGCCCCACGCGCTCCCCCGCCGAGCGGATGCTCGCTTTGCCGGCGTGCCATAAATGAACGCGGCCAAAGATAACGCCACCACAGCAGCGCCATCAAAAACGATGCCGTCTGCGCGACGGCCTGAAGCAATTGAATGTCGAGGTCATCGATCGAAAAACCCATGAACACCGATGCGACGCCAAGGGCGGAGAACAAAACGACGCTCAGGGCAATATCGGCAGCGACGACGCCAAAACAGGCAAGCGCCCAAATCATCGCATTGAGCATGCCAACCTCCTCAAAACCCGGCACTTAGGGACGTTCCTTAACTGCCGGCAGAGACGATATGAGCAGGACATAAAAACATTGAGAGCCC
>NZ_QSQK01000012.1:0-37731 GCF_003436735.1 Collinsella sp. TF12-2AT
TCGGCCTAATCCGCGGTCTTTCATGCAGCAGGGGCTCTCAATGTTTTATGTCCTGCTCATATCGTCTCTGCCGGCAGTCTAGGAACGTCCCCAAGTGACGGCAGTTTGGGACACTCCTGTTCAGTTAGCTTCGAAGAATGTCCCCAACGAATGGTCATTTAAGTCTGTCCCCAATGAGTGTGTCGGTGCCCTTTGTGCGGAGGTTGCTTTGATGCTTTATACTGATGCGGTTAGACATCCATCCTGCAATCGAGGAGATTTCCATGGCATCAGACGTTCGCGTCCGCTTTGCACCCTCACCGACGGGCAAGCTGCACATCGGCGGCGCCCGCACCGCTATCTATAACTGGGCTTTCGCCCGCGCAAACGGCGGCACGTTCATCCTGCGCATCGACGACACCGACCCCACCCGCTCCACCGACGAGAACACGCAGATCATCCTGCGCGCCATGCGTTGGCTGGGCCTGGATTGGGACGAGGGTCCCGAGGTGGGCGGCGACTATGGCCCCTATGCCCAGACCGAGCGCCTGGACCTGTACAAGCAGGCCGCCCAGAAGCTTTGGGACGAGGGCAAGGCCTATCCCTGCTTCTGCACCAAGGAGCAGCTCGACGCCGACCGCAAGGCCGCGCAGGAGCGCAAGGACCCCTTCCAGGGCTATCAGCGTCGTTGCCGCGATCTTGATCCCGAGGAGGCCCGCCGCCGCATCGAGGCCGGCGAGTCCTACGTCCTGCGCATCAAGGTGCCCGAGGACCGCGGCGACGTCGTCATCCACGACGCCGTTCACGGTGAGGTGACCTTCGACGCCAAGGAGCTCGACGACTTTGTCATCTTCCGCTCCGATGGCACGCCCACGTACAACTTCGCGACCGTCGTCGACGACGCTATGATGAAGATCACCCATGTCATCCGCGGCGACGACCACCTGTCCAACACCCCGCGCCAGGTCATGGTCTACGAGGCCCTCGGCGCGCCCGTGCCCACGTTCGCCCACATCTCCATGATCCTGGGCGCCGACGGTAAGAAACTCTCCAAGCGCCACGGCGCAACTTCGGTGGAGGAGTACCGCGACGCCGGTTACCTTTCCGACGCCTTCGTCAACTACCTGGCGCTGCTCGGCTGGTCGCTCGACGGCGAGACCACGATCATCCCGCGCGATGTCCTAGCCAGCAAGTTCTCGCTCGACCGCATCTCCAAGAACCCGGCGACCTTCGATCCCAAGAAGCTCGATTGGGTCAATGCCGAGTACATCAACGGCATGTCCGACGCGCAGTTTGCCGATGAAATCATGGTCCCCGAACTGCACGAGGCAGGTCTCATCGAGGGCAACGTCGAGTACGGCGAGGACTGGATTGATGCGCTTGCCGCCATCGTCAAGCCGCGCACCAAGATGCCGGCCGACGCCGTGACCGTCGCCGCTCCCATCTTTGCTACGGCCGAGACGCTCGAGTATGACGAGAAATCCGTTAACAAGGGCCTGGCTAAGGAAGGCATGGGCGCCATTCTGGATGCCGCCAAGGCCGCGCTCGAGGGCGTGGACAAGTGGACTGCCGAGGCCATCGACGCCGCGCTTGAGCCGCTGCCCGAGCAGATGGACCTCAAGAAGCGCGTGGTGTTCCAGGCCGTGCGCGTCGCCGTCTGCGGCAACATGGTGAGCCCTCCGCTGGGCGAGACCATGGCGCTCGTCGGCCGCGACGACTGCCTGGCGCGTATCGACCGCGCTCGCACGATGGCGCTGTAGTAGACGCGCAAATGCATGTATCCGAGCCCCGTTCACCCGAGCGGGGCTCTTGTTTCTGTACCGATGAGTGGGTTGCTGGGACAAAATAATCAGTAGTGTTTGTCCCATGTTCGAGTGTCGCAACGAGCTCGACACTCGTATCGGCCATGGGACAAACTCTACTGATTGTTTTGTCCCACCCCTTTCAGGTCCGTTCGTTAGAGGTGGTGTATGGCTCAACAACTGTCGCTGTTTGGTTTGCCGGAACCGGAGGAAGCTCCGGTGAAGCCCAAGCCTGCCGCTGCCTCGGCTCAGTCTAAGCCTTCGCCCGAGCCCCCTGCCGCCTACGCGAGCGTGGTCCTCGACATCCCCACCCGTGCGCTGTCGGAACCGTTTGCTTACGGCATCCCCGAGTCCCTTGCCAACGAGGTCCAGATCGGATCCACGGTCCTGGTCCACTTTGGTAACCGTGCCGCCGCGGGCTATGTCGTCGACATTGCGCCTGATCTGGGCGATCTGCCGGGCAACAACTCCCTCGACCCGGTGCGCATCAAGCCCATCGAGGCCATCCTCAGCAAACCGCTCTTTACCGCCGAAGCCGCCCGCATCGCACGTTGGATGAGCCGCGAGTATGTCGCGACGCTTTCCGAGTGTCTGCGCCTGTTCTTGCCTCCGGGTGGCAGCCCGCGTGTGGTCAAGGGCGACGACGGTGTGTGGACGGTTGAACGTCCAGCCGTCAAACCCATCCAAAACCGCTGGGTGATGCTTACGCCCGAAGGCTTTGACTACACGCCGCCCAAGACCGCGGTCCGCCAGCGCCAACTCATCGAGGCGCTCCAGTGTGGTCCTGTCACGACGCGCGACCTCAACCTTCTCTATAACAGTATGTCGGCGACCATCAAGGCGCTCGAAAAGCGCGGCGTCGTGGTGGTTGAGGAGCGCCGTGCATGGCGTGGCTGCAGCGAGCAGACCACGCTGTCCTCGGCAAGCGGCAAGGCGCCGGTCTCCCTTACCAACGGCCAGCAACAGGCACTCGCGCAGATTGAGCGCGCCCGTCTGGACGCTCATGGCGACGTGGTGCTGGTCGACGGCGTCACCGGCTCCGGCAAAACCGAGGTTTACCTCTCCGCCATCGAGCGCGTGCTCGCAGCAGGTCGCTCGGCCTGCGTGCTGGTGCCCGAGATCTCGCTGACGGCCCAGACCGTCGGCCGCTTTCGTTCGCGCTTTGGCGAGACGGTCGCCGTGTTCCATTCGCGGCTTTCGGCCGGCGAGCGCCTGGACCAGTGGGACATGGTTGCCAGCGGTACTGCCCGCGTTGTCGTCGGCGCGCGTTCGGCGCTCTTTTGCCCGCTCAGCGACCTGGGTCTCATCATCATCGACGAGGAACACGAGACCAGTTACAAGCAGGGCTCCAGCCCGCGCTACCATGCGCGCGAGGTTGCGGCCGAGATGGCGCGCCGCTATCGCTGCCCACTTGTGCTGGGCTCGGCCACGCCTTCTGCCGAGGCCCTCGACCGCTGCCGCCGCGGTACATACAACGGTGCTACCTGGACGCGTGTCGAGATGCCCGAGCGCCCGGGACTCGCCGTGCTGCCTACGGTCCGCATTGCCGACCTGCGCCGTGAGTTTTCACACGGCAGCCGCTCCATGTTCTCAAAACCCTTGATGGAGGGCTTGGAGCGTGTGGTCGAGCGTCGCGAGAAGGCCGTGCTGCTGCATAACCGCCGTGGCTTTGCGCCGTTCCTGATGTGTCGCGAGTGCGGCTGCGTTCCCACCTGCAACCACTGCTCCACAGCGCTTACGTATCACGAGCGCACGCACACGCTGCAATGTCACACATGCGGATCCTCCTGGCGCGTGCAGCCGTATCCCGCGCCCACGAGTCGTTGCCCCAAGTGCGGCAGCCGCTACCTGGCAAAAATGGGGCTGGGCACGCAGCAGATCGAGGACGCACTGCACCAGATGCTGCCCGAGGACGTCGCCATCATCCGCATGGATGCCGATTCCACGCGCGGCAAGGATTCGCACAAAAAGCTGCTCGAGCAGTTCGATGCGGCCGATTGCGCCGTGTTGCTGGGCACCCAAATGATCGCAAAGGGTCTCGATTTTCCCGAGGTCACGCTCGTGGGCGTGGTCAATGCCGACTTCGCCCTTAAGCTGCCCGATTTTCGCGCAGGGGAGCGCGCCTACGATTTACTGGAGCAGGTCGCCGGCCGTGCCGGTCGTGGTGATCGTCCCGGCGAGGTGATCGTCCAGACCTACCTGCCCGAGGATCCGGTCATTCGTGCCGTCGCTGAGCACGACCGTTCGATCTTTACCGACTACGATTTGGACCAGCGCCGCGACGCGCTGTACCCGCCGTTTGTTCGCCTGGTCAACATCTTGGTGTGGTCAGCAAACCGAGACGACGCGCAGGACTACATTGGGCGCATCGCAAAGCTTCTTAAGCGCCGCTGGCATGCCGCCGCGCCCGATTTTTTGCGGGCGGGGAGTGCCGTGCCGCAGGTGCTAGGCCCGGCTTCGTGTGTAATCGAGAGAGCCAAGGACCGTTACCGCTTCCATCTGCTTGTGAAGTCGCCCGTGGGGTACCATGTCTCTGATGATATCGACGCCTGCCTCAAAGAGGTGGGCTCTGTGCGCGGCGTGAGCGTGAGCGTTGACGTCGACGCCTATGATTTGATGTAACAAACCGAAAGGATGGCCATGGAAGCCAACGGAATCGTACTGTCGCCCGACCCTCGTCTGCGCCAGGAGTGCGCCGCCATCGAGGAGATCACCCCGGCGATCGAGGCGCTTGCCGAGAAGATGAAGAAAATGATGTTCGATAACGGCGGTTGCGGCCTGGCTGCTCCGCAGATCGGCGAGCTCATTCAGCTCGTTACCATCGACTGCGACTACAGCGACAAGAACGACTACGACCCGTACGTGCTCATCAATCCCGTGATTGTCGAGCAAAGCGACCATCTCGTTCCGTATAGCGAGGGCTGCCTATCCATTCCTGGCATTAGCTGTGAGATCGAGCGTCCCGACCATGTCGTCGTCGAGGCGTATGACCTGGACGCCAACCTGATTCGCTATGAGGCCTCGGGCGATCTGTTCTGCGTGTGCCTGCAGCATGAGATCGATCACCTGCACGGCAACACCATGTTCGAGCGACTGAAGCCGATGCAGAGGATCAAGGCAGTCAAGGAGTACCAGGACGCCCTGGCCCGCGGCGCTCGACCGGGCGAGACGGAGTAGGTTTGTCCGTCCCCGGTGCTGAGCGCCCACATATCATCCCGTGCTCAAACATTCTCGCTGCGCTGCGAAACTGCGCGCGGGACGATATAGGCAGGCGCCCCGGGGACTACGTTGACGCTGCTTGTCTCGCCCAGGTGCCGTCGGGCCAGGGATGGGCGTCTTCGCTGATAGGTGCTTTGCTGAAAGAGCTGCTTTTATTGCGGCTCTTTCTTTGGTTTTGGGTATATTTGTTCTTGTTGAAATGTTATTGCGGATGGGCTGGTGACTTGGCTTTCCGCTGTTCTTTGTAGCCGTCTCGGCTTTGGTTGAGAGGAGACTAACTTTTATGCGTATTGTGTTTATGGGTACGCCTGATTTTGCTGTGCCTTCGCTGACTTCGCTTGTTGCGGCTGGTAATGAGGTTGCGCTCGTTATTACTCGTCCCGATGCTGTTCGTGGGCGAGGTAAGAAGCTAGAGCCGTCTCCTGTTAAGGCTAAGGCGCTTGAGCTGGGGTTGCCGGTTGTTGAGGCTAATCGTATGACGCCTGAGGTTGTTGAGGTGCTCCAGGCTGCCCAGGCTGATATTTTCTGTGTGGCTGCTTATGGCTGTATTTTGCCTGATGAGGTGCTGCATATGGCGCCGCTTGGTATTGTGAATGTTCATGCGTCCTTGCTGCCTCGTTGGCGTGGGGCTGCTCCTATTCAGCGTGCCATTCTTGCTGGTGATGAGATTGCTGGCGTTTCTATTATGCGCATTGGGCATGGCGTGGATACCGGCGCCTATTGTGCGCAGGCCTCGACCTCGGTTGCCGGTAAGCATGCTGAGGCGCTGACCATGGAGCTCGCTGAGCTCGGCGGCAAACTGCTTACCGATACGCTTCCCTCTCTTGCCGATGGCACTGCCGTGTGGACTGAACAGGATGAGGCGCTCGTTACCCATGCTGCCAAGATTTCTAAGCAGGAGATGCGCTTGGATCCGCAAATGGCGGCGCTCGATTGCGTGCGTCATGTGCTCGCTTCGTCCGATACCGCGCCTGCTCGTTGCGTGATTGCCGGCAAGACCGTGCGTGTGCTCGATGCTGCGGCGGCTGATGTGTCGCTCGGCGAGGGTCAGGTTCTCGTTAAGGCCAAGCGTGTTTACCTGGGCCTTTCTGATGGCTCGGTTGAACTGCTCGAGGTTAAGCCCGATGGCAAGCGTGCTATGACTGCTTCTGCTTGGTCTGCTGGCCTGCAGGGTGCCGATCTTATCTGGGGTGTTTTGTCATGAGCAGGCTGTCTCCCGCGCGCAAGCTTGCGCTCGATGTGCTGATGGAGGCCGATCGCCGCGGCATGTATGCACGCGACGTGCTGTCCTCTCGCGCATCGGCCAAGGCTATTGACCAGCGCGATTCCGCTTTTGCCGCCCGCTTGGCGCTGGGTGTTGCCGCCACGCAGGGTATTTTGGACGAGCTGCTCGATCAGTTTCTCGATAAGCCCAAAAAGGTTGCGCCGCGCGTTCGCATGGCGCTTCGTATTTCTGCCTTCGAGATGCTCTACCTGCATACGCCTGGCCGCGTTGCCGTAAGTCAGGGAGTTGAGCTGGTTCGCTGCGGTGCTAAGTCCGCCGCCGGTCTGGCGAACGCCGTTCTGCATAAGGTTGCGGACAACGTCGATGATTTTGCCGCCGCGGTGGATGCCGATGAGTCTGAGCGACGCTTGGTTCGCCTGTCTCGCCTGATGGGCTTGCCGCGATGGCTGTGCGCTCGCATTATGGCATCGTTTGACACGCCAGAGGGTGCGCTTAACTTTGCCGGCAATCTGGCCCCCGCGCCGCTGGCCCTGCATGAGAACGCTTTTGCTTCCAAGCCCGATCCGTATATCTCGCAGCTCGTCGCGCCTGTCTTCCCGGGCTGCCATGCCCCGGTTGATGCCCAGGTTACCGTTGCTTCGGGTGTGTTTGAGCGTGCTGCCGCGGTGGCCTCTGATCTCAACGCGCAACTTATCGCCACAGCTGCCACGCGCCCTGGTTGCTGCCTTGAGATTGGTGCCGGCCGTGGCACCAAGACCTATGTGATGATGTGCCAGGCCAAGCGTGCGGGCTATGAGCGTCAGCATACGGCGCTCGATTTGCATGATCGCAAGTGCGACCAGAATCTCGCTCGCCTGCATAAGGCAGGTATTCAGGGCGTTCGTACGGTTTCGGGTGATGCTTGCGAGCTTGATGAAGTACTGACGTCGTTTGATGCCATGCTTGGCGAGCCGGTTAAGTTCGATACGGTCTTTATCGATGCGCCGTGCTCTGGCACCGGAACCATGCGTCGTCATCCCGAGATCCCGTGGCGCCTGACCGAAAAGGATGTGACGGTTGAGCTGCCCAAGCTGCAGCTGACGATGCTCAAAGAGGCTGCTGTCCGCGTGGCTGCCGGCGGCGAGCTCATCTATGCGACGTGCTCGGTCTTCGACGAGGAGAACATGCAGGTGGTGGACGCTTTCCTGAACTCTCCCGAGGGCACCGGTTTTAGCCTGGAGCCGCTCTCCGAGGCGCAGATTCTGCAACTCCCCGAGTTCGATAGGGCCAAGAAGCTCGTATCCGTACGCCAGAATGATCGAGGCCTCTTCCAAAGCGTGCCGGTAAATGCCGACTCCTACGACGGCCACTTCTGCGCCCGCCTGGTCCACAAGTAACGACTAAGTTGCGGTGAAATAGGGATTGAATAGCGGCTTCTGCCCGCCAAACAGTCCTTATTTCACCGCAACTCATAAGGAAGCCTGGGCAGCTAAAGAAACAGCCCCGCGATTGGTGTCGGTCGCGGGGCTGATTGGTTTCTAGTGGTTATGCGGGCAGTTGGCGCAGCAGCCGCTGGTGGCGCTGGTGCTTGAGCCACCGCTGCGCTGGTCGGTGTTGTAGAAGCCGCTGCCCTCAAACTTGATGCCGCTGGCCGAGAACGTCTTGGCGGCCGGAGCGCCGCAGTTGGGGCACACGACCTCGGGGGTCTCGGACATGGGATGCTCAACCTCGAACACGTTGCCGCAGCTCGAGCACTTGTAATCGTAGCGCGCCATAATACTTCCTTTTCAGCACAAAGCGGGCAGATCGCTCTGCCCGCAAAAATTCAAACAGCTGTAACTGTACCCTATATCGGGGGTTTTATCACGCTTCGCCCCAGAATCTATGGGTGTTGCGCAGGAGCTGCGAAGTTTTGCCCTCGGCGGCCGCAACATCGGTTTCGTCAGCCTGCCAGGTCCAGTTGCCCGTGGCCACGCCCGGAACGTTCATGCGCGCGTCGTCGCCCAGTCCCAAGACATCTTGCAGCGGCATCATCACCAGGGGAGCGTCGCTTGCCAGCGCGTCGCTCATCAGCTTGGACGCCACCTCAACACCGCTCGGCACGTCGCCACCCGCAAAGGAACGCGTGCACCAACCGGCCAGCGTCGACGTATCGTGCGTCGAGGTGTACAGAATCTTGCCGGGCGTGGGATGCACACCGCAACGAACGTCGTAGTCGCTAAACTCCAGCACGTCCATGCCGGGGAAACCGCAGGTCGAAGCCATGGCGCGAACACCGGGCGTCAAATAGCCCAGGTCCTCGGCGATAAAGTTGAGCGGACCTAGCTCGTCGTAGGCGGTCTGAAACAGGTCCTTGCCCGGGCCCGCTAGCCAGCGACCGTCGGCGCAAGCCTTGCCCGCGGGGATACTAAAGTAGCTATGGAAGCCCAGGAAGTGGTCCAGGCGCACACGGTCGTAGAGCGAGAACGCGCGACGCAGGCGGTCCATCCACCAGCGGTAGCCGTTCTGCTTCATGTGGTCCCAGCGGAACGTCGGGTTGCCCCACACCTGGCCCTCGGGCGCAAAGTTGTCGGGCGGCGCACCGGAAATCTCAATCGCTTTGCCGGTATCGGACAACCAGAAGTTCTCGGGCTCGCTCCATGCATCGGCCGAATCGTCCGAGACATACATCGGGATATCGCCGATGACCTCGATACCCTTCTTGTGCGCGTAGTTCATGAGCTCGCACCAGGCTAGGTCAAAGCGGTACTGCATGTACGCCTGCAGCTCTGCCTCGTCGTGGAAACGCTTGTCGTCAATCAGGTGCTCGTTGTAGCGCGCGACATCCGTCGGCCAATCGTGGCGCGACTCGCCCTCAAAGTACTTTTTGACGGCCATATAGACGCAGTACTTCTCGAGCCAATCGGCGTTGCGATGTTTAAACGCGGTGTAGAGCGGATCGGCATCTTCGCCGCCACGGGCCTTCCAAGTCTCAAAGTCGGCCGCCAGCTCCTCTTGGCTCTCGGGCAGCAGGTCAATATTGCCCGCAAAGGCCGAAGGCCCGGCGTAAGGGGAGCGGAAGAAGTCCGTTGGGTTGACAGGCAGGACCTGCCAGTAGCGCATGCCCATAGCGAACAGATGGTCGATAAAGCGACGCGTGGGTGCGCCGATCGTGCCGGGCTTGCCGTCATCGGTCGGTACCGAGGTGATATGGCACACAACGCCCGCGCCGTGATCGAGCGGCTCCTGCAAGCGCTGCTCGGCATGGTGATAGATGATCGACGAGCCCAGCGGATACAAATCGAGCGTGACCGTGCCGTTGTGGATCTCGCACTCGTGACCGCTGATCACATCACTCGCGCACTCGTCGAGCGCCGGAATCGTCACGCGGTGCGAATTGCGCAGACTGCGATTAATGATAACCGTCGCGGACTCGCCATCCTTGCCCGTGCGGTTGTATGCCAGCACCTCGTCGTTGAGCGCGAAGGCCTTGATCTCGCCGTCGATCATAAACGGTAGTGCGCGGCGTACGGCGGAGGCGTTTTTGACAATAGCCAGCGTGTCGAAGTCGTGCAGTTGGTCCTTGGTCGGCAGGGTGCGGCGGTTGCCCGGATCGGTTAGACCCTCCAGGCCGTACTCATCGCCATAGTAAATCGAAGGCACGCCCGGGAACGTCATCTGCATGAGCGTTGCGAGCCAAAAACGGCTCTTGGCCAGGCCCATCGAGTTCTCGTCCAGACGCCATTTGCTGCGCTCGCACTCGGGCAGCTGCGACTCGTCGGGGCCGCCGCCGAGCACCGAGATAATGCGCGGACGGTCGTGGCTCGAAAGCAGATTAAGTGAGCAGGACAGGGCCTCACGGGGATAGTTCTCGCGCAGGGTTTCGATATCCTCGGCTGCCTGGTAGGCGTTCTTGTAGCCCATCAAAAAGCCGATGACCATGTCGCGGAAGGGATAATCCATAGCCGAGTCGAGCTCTGAGCCTTGCAGATAGCGACGCAGATGGCCGTAGCTGATCTTGTTGGAGGCGTCTTCCCAGACTTCGCCGAGCAACAGTGCATCAGGCTTTTCGGCAAGTACTGCCTTCTTGATCTCGGTCAGGAAATCGTCCGAAAGCTCGTCGGCCACGTCCAGGCGCCAGCCATGAGCGCCGGCACGTAGCCATTTACGGATCACGCCGTCCTTTCCCAGAAGCCGCTCGCGTACCAGCTCGGAGCTCTCATTGATGGCGGGCATATTGCCCACGCCCCACCAGCAGTCGTATGAGCCGTCCTCGTGGAAATAAAACGCATCGCGCCATGGCGAATCCTCGCTCTGCCACGCGCCCACGCCGGGGTAGTTGCCGTAGCGGTTGAAATAGATCGAGTCATCGCCTGTGTGGTTGAAGACGCCGTCCAGAATGATGGAGATGCCCAGCTTTTCGGCCGCCTGGCACAGCTCGGTAAAGTCCTGCTCGGTGCCCAGGATCGGGTCGATCTTGGTGTAGTCGGCCGTGTCGTAGCGGTGGTTGCTCGCGGCTTCAAAAATGGGGTTGAGGTAGATGGCCGTAAAGCCCAGCTCGGCGATGCGAGGCAGGTCTTCCTGGATGCCCTTGAGCGACCCGCCGTAGAAGTCCCAGGTTTTGATGGAGCCGTCTTCGGCGCGCTCGTACACGGGCGGCTCGTTCCAGTCCTCGACCATGCGGCGCTGGATTCCGTTGCGTGGTTTTTCGACCTCGGCCAGCGTGCGCTCGCGCCAGTTTTCATCTCGGGCGTAGCGATCGGGGAAGATCTGGTAGACCATGCCACGCTCGTACCACTCGGGACGCACTTCGCGGTGCTTATAGACGGTAATCTGGAAGGACGGAACCTCGGCGTAGTCGTAAGTTACGCCCTCTCCGCCGGTGCGACCCTGCGGTGCGCCCAAGCGGACCTCGGGCTGGCCCTCGATATTGCATATAAAGCTGTACCACACAAGACACGGTTCAGTGCATTTGAGCTCGCCGGTAAAAATGCCATCGCCTTCGTGCTCCATTGGGATCAGGGTCTCGCCGACTTCATCGACCCAGGTGCGCAGCGTAAGCGTTGCCTGGTTGGGATCGGCATCCTCCAAAATCACCGAGAGTGCAACGGAAGTTCCAGTGGTCACAGCGCCAAACGGAGTGCGAAACTGCGGTAGACGGCTGTTGTGTATCAATCTCATAGTACGGTCCAGTTCAATAGAATCATGGCCTGCGGGCCATGGGTTTTACGCCTAAGATGTAAGTATATCTGTAGTACACAGGGTGTATAAACAACATCCGTTTACCATCGGCGAACGGTTGTCCTAGAAAATCGTTTTACCACTACCTACAGAGAAGGGGCGCCCGGTTGGAGCGCCCCTTGCTTAGGGTTTGATGAGGTTTTGGATCGTCTGGATTAGCGGCGCTTGCGGGTGGCCGTTGCCTTGCGGACGGAAGTCTTCTTCGACGGCGCCTTTTTCTCGGTTGCGGCGGCGGGGGAGACCGGGGTCTCCATTGTGGGCTCGGGCTTGGCCTTTACTGCGGGTTTGGCCTCGGCCTTAGCTTCCGCCTTAGGAGCAGCAGCCTTGGTCGTGGTCTTTTTGGCCGTCGTTGCAGTGCGCTTGCGCGTGGTGGTCTTGGCGGTCGGCTTGGCCTCGACAGCTGCCTCGGCCTTGGGCTCGGCGGCTGCCTCCTCGGCCTTGGTCGCAGTAGCATTTGCGGCGGCCTTCGGAGCGGCCTTGGTCGCAGTAGCCTTGACGGCCGTCGACTTCGTTGCCGTGGTCTTCTTGGCGGTCGTTGCCTTCTTGGCGGTCGTGGTCGTCTTCTTGGCAGCGGTCTTTGCCGGAGCCTTGGCGGCCGGCTTGGCCTCTGCGACCTCGGCCTTTACCTCGGGAGCAGCCTCGGCCTCGGCGGCTTTCTTGGCAGCGGCGGTGGTGCGCTTGCGCGCGGTCGTTGTCTTGGCAGCGGTGGTCTTGCTCGCGGTCGCGGTCTTGCTCGCAGCGGCTTTCGTGGTCGTGGCCTTCTTCGCCGTCGTCTTACGAGTCGCGGTCTTCTTAGCTGCGGGCTTTACAGCAGGCTTGACCTCGACCTCTGCCTTGGGAGCAACCTCAGCCTTCACCTCAGGCTCGGCCTTTGCGGGCTCAGCCTCAACAGACTTCTCCTCGGCCTTGGGCTCCTCAGCGGCCACCGGCTCAGCAACAGCCTCAGGCTCGTCGACAACAGCCACCGGGCGCTCGATCTCCGGGTGCATAAAGAAGTACAGGTCCAGATACTTATCGGCCGAGCGCGTCCAGCTAAAGTCCTGGCTCATGGCCTGCGTTACCAGCTGGTTCCAGGCGTCGCGGTTATCCCAGAACAGACGCGCCGCGCGGAACACGGCGTCGCCCATCTCGTCGCCGTTAAAGTTGGTAAACGAGAAGCCCGTGCCTTCGCCGGTAAACTCGTTATACGGAATCACCGTGTCCTTCAGACCGCCAGTCTCGCGAACAATCGGCAGGGTGCCGTAGCGCATGGCGATGATCTGCGACAGGCCGCAGGGCTCAAACTTCGAAGGCATTAGGAACATGTCGGCGGCGGCATACATGCGCTGCGACAGCGCAGGATCGAACTCGATGCGTGCGGCCATGGTGCCGGGGTACTTGTCCTGGAAGTAGCGCAGGCCGTCCTCGTAGTCGCGGTCGCCGGTGCCCAGCACGGCCACCTGAACGCCGCCGGCCAAAATGCGGTCGAGCGCGTACATGACCAGGTCCATGCCCTTTTGGCGCGTCAGGCGCGTGACCATCACCATGAGCGGGCGGTCGTCGCGAACCTCGAGCCCCAGCTCTTCCTGCAGCTTGGCCTTGCACACGGCCTTGCCGGAACGGTCCTCCACGGTGTAGTTGGCGGCAATGCGCTTGTCGGTCGCCGGGTCAAAGCCCGCCACATCAATGCCATTAAGGATGCCTTGCAGCGCGTACGAGCGCTCGCGCAGCACGCCGTCCAGGCCCTCGCCAAACTCTGGCGTCTGGATTTCGTTGGCATAGGTGGGGCTCACCGTGGTGATGGCGTCGGCATAGCGCAGCGCGCCCAGCATGTAGTTGACGCTGCAGGCATCGCAACGCAGCTGCGAGGCGGCAGCGGGAATATGCGCCACGCCCAGGATATCCTCCATCACGGTGTCGCTAAACTGGCCCTGGAATGCCACATTGTGGATCGAGAACACGGTCTTGACGCGGTCGTACATCGGCAGGCCCTGGTAGAACTCGCGCAAGAACACGGGCGCCAGTGCCGTCTGCCAGTCGTTGCAGTGCAGGATGTCGCACTCAAAGCCGGCCGGCAGGTGCTGCAGGCTCTCGGTGATGGCCTTGGAGAAGAACGCAAAGCGCTCGCCGTCATCAAAGAAGCCGTACGGATAGTCGCGCGCAAAGTAGCGCTCGTTGTCGATGAACATATAGGTGACGCCGTCGTGCTCGAGCTTCTCGAGACCGCAGTACTCGTTGCGCCAGCCCAGGCTCACGTAAAAATCGGAGAAGTGCTCCATCTGCGCCTTGTACTCGTCCTTGATGGTGGCGTACTTGGGCACCATAACGATAACTTCGGCGCCGGCGCGCACGAGCGCCGCAGGCAGCGAGCCCGCTACGTCGCCCAGGCCACCGGTCTTCACAAACGGTGCGCACTCGGCCGAGGCAAACACGATCTGCATCTTTTTGCTGGAATCAGCCATATTGTCTCCCATGTTGCAATTCGAGAATAGCCGCCTGGCGCTAACCGGACGGCTATTCTACATGTTACGAGCGATGTTGCGGTGCCAACGTTAACGTACGATGGTGGTGTCGGAAGTTAACGGAGCCTTGCCCAGCACCAGGATGTTCTCGGGCGTGCCGCGAAGCTCGGTGTTGGTGGGAACCACGTTGTTCTTGTCCAGAATGGCATTCTCGACGCGGGCGCCGCTCTTGATGATGCAGCTTTGGTTGATGATCGAGTTGGTGACCGACGCACCTTCCTCGACCACAACGCCGCGCGACAGTATCGAGTTACGCACGGTGCCCTTGATGATGCAGCCGGCCGAGATGATCGAGTTGCACGCGTGGCTGCCGGTTGCATAGCGCGAAGGCGGCACGTCGTGAGCCTTGGTCAGGATCGGGCGCTCGGGGTCAAAGAGCTGGTCGGCCACGGTCTGGTCGAGCAGGTCCATGCTGCGGCGATACAGCGACTTTTCGCTAAACACGCCCACGACCTCGCCCTTGTACTCGTAGCTGCACACGTCGATGTTGCCAAAGTCGCCCTGGAGTGCCTCGAGCAGGTCCAGATAGTCGGCGGCCTGGTAGTGGTCGATGATCTCGAGCAGCGTCTCGCGGTTGACGATGCAGCAGTCCATAGACGCGTTGTCGCCGTACACGACGCCGGCGCTCACGCCCGTCAGGCGGCCGTTCTCGTTAATCTCGAGCTTGGTCTCGTCATCGACGTTGCGCGTGGCCTTGCAGTACACCACGGTCATCTGGGCACCGGAGTTCTCGTGCGCCTCGATGATGGTGTTGAGGTCCATGTTAAAGATGATGTTGGTGCCCATCATCACAACGTAGGGCTTCTCCGAGCGCTGGAACAGCGTCTTGTTGGAGATGATGTCGCGCAGCAGGAAGCGCATACCGCCCTTGGTGGTGCCATACGCGTTGCCGGGCACCATGAACAGGCCGCCCTTCTTGCGGTCCAGGCCCCAGTCCTTGCCAGAGCCCACGTGGTCGATCAGCGAGCGGTAGTTGCCCGGCATGACGACTCCAACGGTCTTGATGCCGGCATTCATCATGTTGGACAGCGGAAAGTCGATCAGGCGGTAGCGGCCCAAAAACGGAACGGACGCGATGGGGCGGTCCTTGAGCAGGACACTGCCGTAGGACGAAGAGTAGTTAGCGGTGATATAACCGATGGCCTTGCGATTGATCATCGGATCATTCCCCCTTCCCGATAACGACGTCATTTCCAACGACGGCCGTATCCTTGGTGGTATCGACAGAGCCGAGCTTCACGCCCTCTTCGACCGTGGAGTTCTCGCCCAAAATAGCGCGGCAGATGTGCGCGCCGCTCTTAACGTGCGCACCCGGCAGCAGCACGGAGTCCTCGACCACGGCGCGCTCCTCGATGATGACATCGGTCGAAAGGATCGAGTGGCGAGCGGTGCCGTAGATCTTGCAGCCATTGGAGACCAGGCAGTCGTCTAGGCGGCCGTCCGGGCCAATGTAGTGCGGCGGACGCGTGGTGATGTTGGACATGATGGGGAAGTTCTTGTCGAACAGATCGAACTCGGGGTTGTTACCCAGCAGGTCCATCGAGGTCTCATGGAAGCTGGCGATGGTGCCGACGTCCTTCCAGAAGCCGTGGAACTCGTAGCTGTACAGGCGCTTGTTCTCACCGAGCAGCTTGGGGATGATGTCCTTGCCAAAGTCGTGGCTCGAGCGCTGGTCCAGAGCGTCCTCCTCGAGCGCCTCGATCAGCACGTCGGCCGAGAAGATGTAGATGCCCATGGACGCGAGGTTCGAATCGGGCTTCTCGGGCTTCTCGGTGAACTTGGTGATGCGGCCGTCTTCGGGGTCGGTGGTCAGGATGCCAAAGCGGCTGGCCTCCTCCCACGGCACGGGCATAACGCTCACCGTGAGGTCGGCGTTGTTCTCAATGTGCGTCTTGAGCATCTTGCGGTAGTCCATGCGATACAGGTGATCGCCCGAAAGAATCAGGACGTACTTGGGGTCGTTGGCCTTGATGTAGTCGAGGTTCTGCGTAATGGCGTCGGCCGTGCCCGCATACCAGGCACCGCCGGTCTGCGTCTCGTACGGCGGCAGGATCGACACGCCGCCGTCGCGGCTGTCCAGATCCCACGCCTCGCCGGAGCCCACGTAGGCATGCAGCAGGTAGGGACGGTACTGCGTCAGAACGCCCACCGTGTCGATGCCCGAGTTGGAGCAGTTGGACAGCGAAAAGTCGATAATGCGGAACTTGCCACCAAAGCTAACCGCCGGCTTGGCGATCTTTTGGGTGAGTGCCCCCAATCGGCTGCCCTGTCCTCCTGCGAGGAGCATCGCGATGCATTCTTTCTTACTCATCGATTTCTCCTTCTGTCATCGATGTTCCTAAACCCATTTGCGACGGGCGCGGCGCTCTGTCACGCCCGTCGAGTAATGCCGTGCGGCAAAGGGAGCTCGCGCGCCTTTACGCGTGCCAGATCTCGTCGCGGTACTCGCGAATGGTGCGGTCGCTCGAGAACCAGCCGGAGGAGGCGGTGTTGAGCAAGGCCTTGCGGTTCCAGGTTTCCTGGTCGCCGTAGCTGCCGGTGAGCTTTTCCCATGCATCCACGTAGCTGCGGAAGTCGGCCATGACTAGGTCGGGGTCGTTGTTGTTCATGAGCTCGTTGTAGATGCTCTCGAAGTTGCCCGAAAGACCCGCAAACGTGTTGTCCTTGAGCTCGTCCATCACGCGGCCCAGACGCTCGCGGTCGCCGTTGAGCGTATCCCAAGCAAAGTAGCTGTTGGATGCCCAGAGCTGCTCGACCTCGGGGGCGGTCAGGCCAAAGATGGCCTCGTTCTCGCGACCGGCCAGGTCGGCGATCTCGATGTTGGCGCCGTCGAGGGTGCCCAGCGTAATGGCGCCGTTCATCATGAGCTTCATGTTGGACGTGCCCGAGGCCTCCTTGCCGGCCGTGGAGATCTGCTCCGAGATCTCGGCGGCCGGGTAGATGAGTTGGGCGTTGCTCACACGGAAGTTGGGGATAAAGCAGACCTTCATAACCTCGTTCACGCGGGCGTCGTTGTTGATGACCTCGGCGACGGAGTTAATGAGGCGGATGGTCTCCTTGGCGAAGGTGTAGCTCGAGGCAGCCTTGCCACTAAAGATGAAGGTCGTCGGCGTCACGTGGAAGTTGGGATCGGCGATGCGACGGTTGTAGATGTCCATCACCTTCATGATGTTCATGAGCTGGCGCTTGTAGGCGTGGAAGCGCTTCACCTGGACATCGAAGACGGTGTTGGGGTCGATGACCAGACCGGTCTCGGCCTTAATGTAGGCGGCCAGGCGCTCCTTGTTGACCCGCTTAGAGGCACCCACGGCCTTCAAGAACTCGGTGTCGTCCTTAAACTCCTTGAGTTTCTCCAGCTCAAAGGCGTCCTTAAGCCAGCCATCGCCAATGGCCTCGGTCACGAGCTTGGCGTAGGTGGGGTTGGCCTCGGCAAAGAAGCGACGGTGCGATATGCCGTTGGTCTTGTTGTTGAACTTCTCGGGCGTCAGGGCATAGAAGTCCTTGAGCACGATGTTCTTGATGATGTCGGAGTGGATCTTGGCCACGCCGTTGACGCTATGGCTGCAGATCACAGACAGGTTTGCCATGCGAATCTCGCCGTCCCACAGAATGGCGGTCTGGCGCAGACGCTCCTGCCAGCCCTCCTGCGTGGTGTCGAACGACTCGTGCCAACGACGGCTGATCTCGTCGATGATCTGGTACACGCGGGGGAGGAGCTTGGAGAACGTGCCGATAGGCCACTTCTCCAAGGCCTCGGGCAGGATGGTGTGGTTGGTGTAGCTCACGACCTGCGTCACGATGTTCCAGGCGTCGTCCCACTCGAGCTTCTTCTCGTCGATGAGGATGCGCATGAGCTCGGGGCCGCACATGGCAGGGTGCGTGTCGTTGGTGTGGATGGCCACAAACTGCGGCAGCAGCTCCCAGTTCTCGCCGTGCTCCTTCTCAAAGGTGTCGAGCAGGCTGTAGATGCCGGCCGAGACAAACAGGTACTCCTGCTTCAGGCGCAGCAGACGGCCGTGCTCGCCGGCGTCGTTGGGGTAGAGGATGGCGCTGATGGCCTCGGCTTCGGCACGCTCGGCATCGGCCAGGGCGTAGTCGCCGCGGTTGAAGGCCTCAAGGTCAAAGTGCTCCTCGACCGGCTCGGCGGCCCAGACGCGCAGCTTGTTGACGGTCTCGCCGGCATAGCCCACCACGGGGATGTCATAAGGAACGGCCAGGATGTCCTGCGTATCTACCGTGCGGTAGAACGTGCGGCCGTTCTCCTCAAAGCCCTCAACATGGCCACCAAACTTAATGGTCACGGCCTTGTCCTGACGGCGGACCTCCCAAGGATAGCCGTGGGTGAGCCACTCGTCGGTGGCCTCGACCTGGCTGCCGTTGACGATCTCCTGCTTAAACAGGCCGTAGCGGTAGCGCATGCCGTTGCCGTAGCCGGCAATGCCCTCGGCTGCCATGGAATCCAGGAAGCATGCGGCCAGACGGCCCAGGCCGCCGTTGCCCAGAGCCGGATCGGGCTCCTGGTTCTCGATGACGGACAGGTCGAAGCCCATGTCGTCGAGCGCCTCGGCGACCATGTCGCGAACGCCAAAGTTGAGCAGGTAGTTGTCGAGCAGGCGGCCGATCAAAAACTCGATCGAGAAGTAGTACACGCGCTTCTTGCCCTCGGCGGCCACACGGGCGTCGCTCTTGGTGGCGACGGTGCGCGCCTTCTCGGCCACGAGCTTTGCCAGGGCGTTAAAGCGGTCCAGGTCGCTTGCGACCTCGACGCTCTTGCCGCTGATGCTCATGACGGCTTCGCGATAGAGCTCGGTAAACTCCTGCTTGTTGTCGAAGATCTTATTCATACGTTCCTTTCCCCCGGGGATGTTTCTCCCGGAACGGTTATGACTCATATCCTACGCCCCGGCGGGGCGGGCAATTACACGTGTAACGACTTTGTTACGCATCCTTGCCAGACGCCTTAACAGTGCCTGTTTTAGCCTTGGAGGCAGCCTTTTTGGCGGCTGACTTCTTGGCCGTGGTCTTGGCGGCGGGCTTGGCAGCGGCCTTATTCTTGGCCGGAGCCTTCTTGGCAGCCGCAGGCTTGGGCTTCACCGAGGACGTGCGCTTCTTGGGCGCAGCCTTGGGAGCCTCCACCACCGGCGGCTTATAGCTGCTGGGACCGCGGCGCTTAAGCACCACGCCTGCCAGGCCGGGCATCTTAATCTCAATAGAGTCCATCTGCCCGTTCCAGGGATAGGGCTCGCTCGAGCAGGTGTAGGGCTCCTCACCGGCGTATCCGCTGCCGCCAAACTCGGGACGGTCGGAGTCAAAGATGACCTCCCAGTCGCCCTCGCGCGGCACGCCCACGCGGAAGCTCTCGTAGCTCGCCGGGTCAAAGTTGATCAGGATCACCAGGTCGTCGTCGATGTCCTCGCCCTGACGCACAAAGCTCACGATGGACTGCTTGGAGTTGTCCGCATCGATCCAGGTAAAGCCGTCGTCGGTGTAGCCGCGCTCGTACAGGGCGGGCTCGGCAGTGTACAGGTGGTTGAGCGCCTTGATAAATGCCTGATGGTGAGCATGGGTCTCGTACTGCTCGGTCAGGAACCACTGGATGGACTCGTAGTAGCGCCACTCAATAAACTGGCCGATCTCGTTGCCCATAAAGTTGAGCTTGGCACCGGGGTGCGTCATCTGATAGAAGGCGAGCGTGCGCAGGCCGGCAAACTGGCGCCACCAGTCACCCGGCATGCGGCCAATGAGCGAGCACTTGCCGTGCACGACCTCGTCGTGGCTCAGTGGGCAAATGAAATTCTCGGTAAAGGCGTACATGATGGAGAATGTGAGCAGGCCGTGGTTGCCGGGGCGCCACGGAAAATCGGTCTGCATGTAGTGCAGGGTGTCGTTCATCCAGCCCATGTCCCACTTGTAGTGGAAGCCCAGACCGCCGTCCTGCGGTGGATAGGTCACGAGCGGCCACGCGGTGGACTCCTCGGCCATCATCATCACGTCGGGGTAGTGCGCCTCTACAGCGCAGTTGACCTGACGGATAAACGCGCTGGCGTCCAGATCCTCTTCGGTACCGTACTTGTTGAACTTCTTTTGGCCGGGATCGTCAATGCCAAAGTTGAGGTACAGCATGCTTGACACGCCGTCCATGCGAATGCCATCTACGTGGAAGTTTTCGAGCCAGTACAGCACGTTGGAGACCAGGAAGGAGCGCACCTCGCCGCGGGCGAAGTCAAACTTGTGCGTGCCCCAGTTGGGGTGAATCTCGTGCTCAAACAGCATGTGGCCGTTAAAGGTGGCAAGGCCGTGGGCGTCGGCGCAAAAACCGCCGGGCACCCAGTCCATGATCACGCCGATGCCAGCTTCGTGGCATGCATCGATAAAGTGCATGAGCTGCTGCGGGTTGCCGCAGCGCGACGTGGCGGCGTAGTAGCCGGTCGTCTGGTAGCCCCAGGAGCCATCGAAGGGATGCTCCATAAGCGGCATGACCTCGATATGCGTGTAGCCCATGTCGCGCACGTAGTCCACGAGCTCCACCGACAGGTCGTCGTAGGTGTAGAACTCGCCGCGCTGCGCGGGGAAGGGATCCATGGGGCCGGGGTAGTTGCCGTACTCGTCCGGCTCGCCCTGCGGCGCGTCGCCGTGGCGCTTCCACGAGCCAATATGCACCTCGTAGATGTTAAGGGGTTGCGACATGTGGTTATGGCTGGCGCGGCGCTTAAGCCACGCGGCGTCGTTCCACTTGTAGCCATCGAGGGTCCACAGCACGCTGGCGGTACCCGGAGGGCACTCGGCTTTAAAGGCGTACGGATCGGCCTTGTAGAGCTTTTCGCCCTCGTTGGTCTCGATAAGGTACTTATAGAGCTGGCCCTGCTCGGCGCCAGGAATAAAGCCTTCCCAAATAGCGCTCGTATGCATGGGCACCAGCGGGTTGGCTTGTTCATCCCAGCCGTTAAATTCGCCAATGACGTGGACGCTCTTTACGTCGGGCGCCCAAACGCAAAAACGCCAGCCGCGCGTACGGTTCTGCGTGTCGGGGTGCGCGCCCATCTTTTCCCAGCTGCGCTCCCACGTACCAACGCCAAACAGGTAGACATCGTCTTTGGTGAGCTCCGGTGCATGCGGAGCGGCTTTACGGGTAGTGGACTTTTTGGTTGCCGGCTTTAGCTTTGTATCGCTCACGTTTGATCCCATCATGACGCGGCAGCGTGTTGCCTTGGTGACTAGATGCGAAAGGTCCAAGGCTGCACGAATCGAAGGGACGGCGATAGTTCTATGATTCGTTCCACCTCGCGTGCTCGGTGGAACTTTCGGCAAAAACTACGATAACACCTGTACGTTACTTTTATGAACGAAAGAGGATTTGCGGGTGCGTTTAATCGGTAAGCGCCATGTTTATACCACTTGCAGAATTGCTGTGGTAAAACTCTTGACAGTTTTATCAATTAGCGTTTCTAGATTGTTAGGTTGACGTTTGGTAAAACGTTTTTAGCAGGTTGTTTACCTTTTGACATCGAAAGGCTCGTTTATGAACCACATCGCTGCCCCAAGTGTTGCTTTTATTTTCGATTGCGACGGCACGCTGGTTAATAGCACCCCCGTTTGGGCCTATGCCCAGCGCGAGTTATTGCACCGCCACGGAGTTGACGTAACAGTCGACGATTTTGCCCAGTTTGAGCATTTGTCGCTCGAGGATGAGTGCCAGGCATACCACGACACGTGGGGCATTGGCACTAATGGCGAGGAGCTGTATCGCGAGCTGAGCGACATCCTGATCGATGGCTACTCCAAGGTGCCGCCGCGCGAGGGGCTCTTGGCATTTTTGGAGCAGGCGAAGGCGGCGGGCATTTCCATGTGTGTGGCTACGTCCACGCCGGCCGAGCTGGTTAAGTCTGCGCTTGCGGGCGCCGGGCTCGATGCCTACATAGAGTTTGTGACCACCACCGGCGAGGCGGGACGCTCCAAACAGTTCCCCGATGTGTACGAGCTGGCGCTGCGCCGTCTGGAGGAGCGTCATGGGCACAAACTTGAACGCGCCTGGGTGTTTGAGGACGCCGTTTTTGGCCTAAAGAGCTCTGGCACCGCAGGCTTTAAGCGCGTGGGCATCTATGACCCGCACGGTCGCATGAAGCGCGACGACGTACGCGCCAACTGCGATATCTTTATCGACAGCTATGAGGACCTGGATTTGGCCCGTTTGCTTTCGTTTGAGGGATAGGCGAGGGCTGTGGCTTGCATGGTATTAGTGGTCTGCGGCTCGCCCGTGGTGGTGAGCGCGGATCTGTTGCGTAGGCTAGCAGGGGAGTGCGATGACGTCATCGCCGTGGACCGCGGTCTCGATGCGCTGTTGGGCGCGGGACTGGACTGCGACGTGTATGTGGGGGATGCCGACACGGTGAGCGATGCAGGTCGCGCGCTGGTCGATGCCACCGAAGCATTTGAGGTGGAGCGTCATGACCCCTACAAAGACTATACCGATCTGGCGCTGGCGCTCGATTCCGTCCGACGCCGCTGGCCGGGTGCCGAAGTGGTTGCGACCTGCGCCACGGGCGGCCGTCCGGATATGGCGCTTTCCGTGCTGGGGCTGCTTGCAGGCTACGATGACGGCCCAGTCTGGATTGCCGAAGACGAGACCACGGCCCGCATCCTTCGCGCAGGCGAATCGTGGACCATCGAAGGCGCCGAAGGCAAGACGTTCTCCATCATCGCTATTGCCCCCAACACCGAGGTAAGTGAACACGGCCTAGAATGGGAACTAGATCGCGCTCCGCTAGGCTTGTTAGCCGACACGGGCATCAGCAACGTCGTCAGGTCAACAGCCACGATCCAAGTCCACACTGGCACCGCCATCGCTTACCTATATCATTAGGCATTTAAAGTCTGGCCCAAAAAAGTCCTTGCACGTCGCGCCAACTTCCCCTATAGTATCTCCTCGTCACGGGGGCGTAGCTCAGCTGGGAGAGCGCTTGACTGGCAGTCAAGAGGTCAGGGGTTCGATCCCCCTCGTCTCCACCATCGTGAATGCAAAGGCCTTCGGTATACCGAAGGTCTTTTTTTGTCGAAATATCTCGGGTCACAAACCCCTCCGACGCCAACAAAAAGTTGCACAATTTATTTCACATGTCTGTACATAGTTTGTTATCCAAACGCAATTACCAGTGCAGCTCGCTTCTCCATTTGGGCTTCAGGAACGCTCCCAATTATTGCCAGCACCCCAATAACCTGCGTCAACGTGAACAACATCCCAAAACAAACCCCTTGAGCACGTCAAATGAACGATATGTTGTCCAACGCAGCCCAAATCAGTTTCACTAACAGCTTGTGCTAGGATAACTAACGTACATGAGTTCAACTGTGCTCACGGCTCCAGCAGGCCGCATAGCACAGGGTCGATCAGCATCCGGCCGTAACGGCGGTGCCAGAAACACCATGAGCTCCAATATCGATTGCCATGCGCGATTTTGCACTTGTTTTTGCGGCTATTTATAAGTTCGCTTTCGGCAGTGTAATTGGTTGTTTTGGCAAACCACAGCAGTCCTTCAGCTGTTTGCGTGCGGTCCAGTTTTGAACCCGCTTGACTGGCTCGCACGCAGTCAGCTGGGGGCGCGGTCATTTTGCGATACACGTCCGCGTCTCTAGCAACTGCATTTATACATACCGTTCACGGTGGGGCAGAGCCACGTGCTTGTCTGACTGGGCTCAGGGTTTGAATATGGAGCGCCTCCGCGCACAAGCGCCCTGGCGAAGCCATACCCAAACCCCGTGAGCCACACGTAAGACAGCAAGGGGGTGGTGCTCGTGTGGTATGTAATCCAGGTCATTAACGGTCGCGAAGATATAATGCGCGAGCGCATTGAGCGTATGGTGCCGGCTGGTGCCATGCAGGAGCTCTTTTATCCCCAATTTCAAACCGAGATTAAAGTACACGGCGAATGGGTCAATACGACCAAGCCGCTCTTTCCCGGTTATCTTATCTGCGATACGGCAGATCCCCGCACCGTGCAACAGTATCTGCTTCGCATGGACGACTTTGCCAAGGTGTTATCCCAGGACGGACAGTTTGTGCCGCTGGCAAAAGAAGAGGTCCAGCTTATTGGCAGCTTTACGCATAGGGGAGACCGCGTAGTGCCCATGAGCGAAGCCCTTAAAGACGGTGACCAGGTCGTAGTTACGGCAGGCCCACTGCTGGGTCACGAAGGCCTTATCAAAACCATTAACAGACGCAAGAGCACTGCTTATTTGGAGCTCGACCTGTGCGGCCGACGCGTAACTACGCGCGTTTGCCTTGCCGTGCTTTCAAGTGAGCAGCGCGTCATGCGCAACCTTAAAAAGGCGATCGCCTAGCTGCAGACGGTCGCTACTCAGAACAGGGAGGATCCCCGACCCGGGGACGAAGTGTTGGAAGAGAACGTGTCGGATAAAACTCAATATACAACGGATGCGCCCGCGGGGGCGGCACTGATTGCTCAGGCCATGGACCGGCGTGAGGGCGTCGGCCGCTACAGGGCCACGCAATCCATTATGGACTGGGATCGCTCGCGCCTTGCCTACCGCACCGTTAAGCGCGCGTTCGACATCGTGTTCAGCGGCTGCGTGCTGGCTGTCATCGCCGTACCCAGCCTTGTGCTCGCCGCGGCCATCCGCCTTGAGAGCGAGGGCAACCCGTTCTACAGCCAGATCCGCGTGGGCCAGACCCACCGTGACGGCAGCCTATCAACCTTCCGCATGTGGAAGTTCCGCTCCATGTACAAGGACGCCGACGAGCGCCTCGCCGAACTCAAGGAGCAAAACGAGATTGCCGGGGCCATGTTCAAGATGAAGGAGGACCCCCGCGTCACCAGGATCGGCAGGTTCATCCGCAAGCACTCCATCGACGAGTTTCCTCAGTTTCTGAACGTGTTCCTGGGGCAGATGAGCGTCGTCGGACCCCGTCCGCCGTTGCCGAATGAGGTTGCGCAGTACACCGAGTACGACCTGCAGCGCTTGGCAGTGAAGCCTGGCATTACCGGCTGGTGGCAGGTTACCGACCGCAACGACACGGACTTCGATGGCATGGTGCGACGTGATTTGGAGTACATCGCTAAGCGCGGCGTGATTACCGATCTAAAAATCATCGCCCTTACAGTCATTGAAGTAATAACGGGGGGGGTGCCTGCTAGAGGCATTTCCCGAGATTTTTCCAATGGCGGGGTGTTAGCCCATGTCTAGGAAACCAACGGGAACCCTCTTCTACCGCATATGCAAGAGAACGTTCGACATAGTATTCAGCGCCTTTTGCACGGCGCTTCTCGCGATGCCTATAGCCGGTGTATGCGCAGCGATATGCGCAGAATCGCCGGGACGGCCCATCTACGCGCAAGAGCGAGTGGGCAGGGGCGGTCGGGCGATTCGAGTGCTTAAGCTCCGCAGCATGGTCACTGACGCTAACGATGTGCATAAGTACCTAAACCCTGAGCAATTAAACCAGTGGGAGGTCGAGCGCAAGGTCGACAACGATCCCCGCATTACCAAGGTGGGCCAGTTCATCCGTAAATGTTCCATCGATGAGATGCCGCAGTTTCTCAACGTACTTAAGGGTGACCTATCCGTTATCGGCCCGCGTCCCATCACGCGTGAAGAGTTGGAGCAACACTTCTCCGACGAGGAGAAGGAAGAGCTGTTGAGCGTCACCCCGGGCATCACTGGCCTATGGCAGGCGACTGACCGCAATGCTGCGACCTTTGAAAGCGGCTTGCGTCAACAGATTGAGCTTCGCTACGTACGCAATCGCTGTTTCCGCATGGATTGGAAGTGCTTCGTAGGTACTTTTGGCGCCATGTTCGGCAATTCCAAAACCGGTCGTTGATTTTTGAAACACTAATTATAGAAAGGTGAAATAAATGTCTTGCAATAGAACAGTGCCGTTCAATATTCCTCCTTGCGTAGGGGATGAAATCCAGTTTGTCCAACAGGCAGTTGAGGTCAACCACAAGATTGCTGGTGATGGCCTGTTTACAAAAAAGTGCAACCAATGGCTTGAGAGTCGCTTCAACTCCAATAAGATTCTGCTGACCACGAGCGGTACTAGTGCTCTCGAGATGGCTGCAATTCTTTGCGATCTAAAGCCTGGCGATGAGGTCATTCTCCCTTCGTTTACATTTACTTCAACGGCAACAGCGTTTGTTCTTGCTGGTGCGAAACTTGTTTTCGTTGATATCCGTCCTGACACCATGAATATCGACGAGACGAAAATCGAGTCCGCCATCACTGAACGTACTCGTGTTATCGTGCCCGTACACTATGCTGGCGTCGCATGCGAGATGGATACTATCATGGATATCGCCCGGCGCCACAACCTTCTAGTTGTCGAGGATGCGGCGCAGGCTGTCATTGCTACCTATAAGGGACGTGCTCTCGGCACTATCGGTGACTTTGGTTGCTATAGCTTCCATGAGACGAAGAACTATTCGATGGGCGAAGGCGGCGCCATCTCTATCAACAATTCCGCTTACTGCGATCGCGCGGAGATCATCCGTGAGAAGGGTACCAACCGCGCACAGTTCTTCCGCGGCCAAGTCGCAAAGTATAACTGGGTCGACTTCGGTTCGAGCTATCTTCCCTCCGAGCTCAACGCAGCCTATCTGTGGGCCCAGCTCCAGCACGCCGACGAAATCAACGAGAATCGTCTGGCAACATGGCGAGCCTATTACGCCGCCTTTGAACCCCTTGCGGAAAAAGGCCTTTTGGAGCTTCCGCGCATTCCCAAGGGCTGTGAGCATAATGCGCACATGTTTTATATCAAGTTGCGCGATCTGGAGGCCCGAACTTCTTTCATTACATTCATGAAAGAACATGGCGTGGGGTGCGTGTTCCATTATGTTCCCTTGCATTCCGCTCCAGCAGGCGAGAGGTTCGGCCGCTTCAGCGGAGAGGATGAACACACTACTCCCGATTCTGATCGTTTGGTTCGTCTGCCTATGTACTACGGTATGTCGCTTGAGGATTTTGAGTATGTCGTTTCCTGCGCCACAGAGTACTTTCTCAAGAAGGCGAGGGCGTAGGAATGGGTGAAATACGTCCCATTAAAGTGGCCTTCATTGAAGGCAAGATGAATTCTGGCGGCAAGAAGACGCTTTCCATGCAGTATTTTCTCAACTTCGACCCGGAGAAGGTCGAGGTCCACTTCATCTGCGACTCCGACTCCAACGCCGTGCCGACCGAGGAAATTGAGGCTCGCGGCGGGCGCGTCCATATCATCGCCCCTTACCAGAATATAGCGAAGAACATGTCCGATATGGCCGACGTGTTCAAGCGGGAGCACTTCGATGTGCTGCACGCCTATAACAGCACGATGAATCTGTTTCCATTGCGCGTGGCCAAGAAGTGCGGGATCCCGGTGCGCATCTCCGAGAGTCTGTCCATGGCAAACGAGCGCGAGCCCAAGACCGTACTCAAGCTTATTTTGCGCAGATTCTCAAAGCTCTTTGCAACACATTATATGTCCTGCGGCGAGGACTGCGGCCGCTGGCAGTTCGGCGACGCTCTTTTCGACGCGGGGAAGGTTAGCGTTTTCAAAACTGCCATCGACTCGCGCAAGAACTCCTTCGACCCCGTCCTTCGAGCAAGGACACGCACAGAGCTGGGGGTTGCGGACGATGAGTTGCTCGCAGGGTTCATTGGCAGGTTCGCTGCGCAGAAGAACCCCATGTTCCTGATGGAGGTCGTGGGGGAGCTGTGCAAACTCAATCCTAAGGCAAAGTTCCTGCTCATCGGCGACGGCGAGTACAAGGAGCAGATGCTCACCTACATGGACGCTAACAGCTTTACCGACCGCGTGATGTACTTGGGTCGCAGGGAGGACATCGTCGGGTTTTACCAGGCGATGGATTGTTTCCTGCTGCCGAGTCTATATGAGGGACTTCCTGTTGTTGGTCTTGAGGCCCAGTGTGCGGGTGCTGAAGTGTTTTTCTCGAGTGAGATCACGACCGAGGCATCGTTCTGCGGCCAAGGGCACTTTATATCCCTGACTGACGGCGCCAAGAAGTGGGCCGAAGAGATAAACGTCGTCTGCAGCCGTGGAAAGGAACGCACGTCTCGCACCGATGAGTGCATCGCCTCCGGCTTTGACTCTCGGGCCGAGGCGTTTAGGCTGCAGGATTACTACGCCAACGCATTAGCGGAGATGGGACGATAATTGAAAACTAATATGGCTGCCTCCACCAAGCCGCCCTTAATCTCGGTCGTGGTGCCCATCTATAACGTCGAGAGATACCTCGAGGAGTGCGTCGAAAGCATCTTAGCGCAGACTTACCCTAACATCGAGTTAGTTCTGGTCGACGACGGTTCGACGGACAACTGTCCGGCGATATGTGATCGATATGCAGCCGCGTGCGACCGTGTGAAGTGCGTTCATCGCGAGAATGGCGGGCTCAGCGCTGCTCGCAACACGGGTGTCAAGGCTTGCGAGGGGGACTACGTCGGGTTCATCGACAGCGATGACTATATCTCACCCGTTTTCTTCGAGGCGTTGTATCGAGCCATTAAACAGACCGGTACAGAGATGGCGGCCATGAGACACGGTGTCGACTTCTTTGACGGGGAGGAACCTGAGCTGGGGCGGGACGTTGAGGCCGCGAGCGAGTACGAGCTACTGAGCGAAGAACAGTACCAGGAAGAGGTTCTGTACCAGAAGAGTTGGGCCGGCGCTGTTTGGCGACTCTATACGCGAAATCTTGTCGAGAAGGTTTACTTCCCCGAGGGGCTTTACTACGAGGATGATGAGACTGCCTATCGGTTCACTCACGAGTGCGGAAAGGTCGCCGTACTGAAGGCGACCGATCTATATGCTTATCGGCAGCGCCCTACCAGCATCATGCGAGGTACTTTTAATCCAAAGAAAATGGCGAGCTGTCTGGAGATTACCCGACGCATGCGCATCAAAATGACCGAATGGTACCCACAGCTCTCTGATGCGACATGCTCGCGCTGTTTTGCAATCTGTCGCGTAGTTTTCTCCCAGATTCCCAAGGAGGACAAGGCGGCTCAGGCAACGATGTGGAAGGAATTGCAGAAATATTCTGCGACAGTGATTCGCGACCCGAAGGCGCGCAAGAAGGAAAAACTGGCGGCTTCAATATCGAGGATGGGACGCGTTCCTTTTTGCGTCTTCTGCGATGCTTATCGACGACTGCTTCACGCCCAATAGGTGATTATATGGCTTTTGCTACATTGAGCGAACGTAACATCAGGACTGCCGCCAATGGCACTTCTGATGGTGCCAAAGGAAATCTTTGCAGAACTTGGACTGCCCCAATGATCCTTGCTTTTTTGTTTCTTTTGGCGCTTTGTTTTCAAGATTCCAGCCCATTTGGTATTGAGACCGGTACCGTAAAGCCCTATCACCTCATGATGTTCGTGGTGCTGATATACAGCCTTTTTACTTTAAAAATGAAATGGATGCTGCCCGGTAAGTGGTTTTTTATCGGGCTCCTCGCATTATTAATCATTTCTTTTTTCGATTATTTGGCCTATGGGCTCAATGCCGCCTCGTGGCATTACGTTTTCATGTACATGATTGCGACTTGTTTTTATAATCTCGGGCGTGATTTTACTGTTGCGCAATGGAAAAGAGTAGCTCAGACCGTAGCTATTGTCATGATGGGCCTCGTCTTTCTCAAGTTAGGCTTCTACCATGACCGCATCACTTACTTCTTGGCCAACCAGTATATGGGGCACCCTTGGCTCCCGACCTTCTTCTTGGGCGGGGTGAATATTGAAAGTTCTTGGCTGGCAATGTTTTGCGTTTTCTTTGACTGCAACCGACGTGGCAAGGCTTATTTTTTTAGTGCCATTGCTCTGTCGATGATTTATGCCTCGCGAGCTAGTTTGATTATCTGCGTTCTCGCCTTTGTCTACATCTTTGTTTTTAAAAATGGCAAACGAGGGGTCTCTCTTAGGCTGTTCCTGGCTGTCGCCTGCATTGTCTGTGCTTTCATCGCGCTTGCCGCTAACGGCAATATCGTAATCGAACGTCTTCTTGAAGCGGGGCAGGATGATGGTTCGCTCGGCAGATTGAGAATGTGGGATTACGCAATCCCAACTTTTTTGGATGCCCCACTATTTGGAGCGGGAGCAGGAAACGCGATCAATCATGTCTCTCTTATTAGCGGTTTAGCATACGCTGAGGACAACGTTCATATGTACTTTCTCCAGGTTCTTCTCGACTTCGGAATCGTTGGATTTTTCATTTTCATAGCGATGGTCTGCTCCTTCCTCAACAGGTGTTTCTTGGATAAACTTGGCTCTCCGTTTGAAGCGTTCATCCTTATTTTCCTTATCGTTTCCTTCATCCAGTTCGGAGGCGGTGACGTACTCGTTGGTTTTGCCCTGGGAGGACTGTTCGCTCTTTGGCAATATGGCGAACGCGAGGCAGTTTGCTCTATTGAAATTACAAACAACCAGTCGATGGAGGCGGCAGCGTGAGGTTTTCAGTAGTCGTCCCTGCTTATAATGTAGAAAAATACTTGTTCGAATGTCTGCAATCTGTCACGGCTCAATCATTTCAGGACTTTGAGCTCATTGTCGTTGATGACGGTTCGACCGACTTGACTGGCACAATTGCCGATGAATTTGCTACCGCTAGCGACAAGGTTAAGGTCGTACACAAAGAGAATCAAGGTCTCCTTCTCGCTAGGCGAAATGGCCTCGCTCTTGCCGAAGGTGATTACGTCATTTCACTCGACGGGGATGATTGCTTGCGAGCTGATGCGCTCGACTTGATTTCGAAGGCAATTGACCGCACGAATGCTGACATTATCTCGTTTCGTTATTCGCGTAAGTCAGATTTCTCTACTTTCGATGACTCCGATCCGCTTGACGACGGCTTCTATTCTGGTGAGGGCTACAACATCGTAAAGAAGCACGTTTGTACAGGGCGGTTTAACAATCTATGCGGCAAAGCCTTTCGTCTTTGCCGCATAGATAGGGAGTCAACCTATGGTGCTTATGCGGGCCTGATGCATGGCGAGGATTTACTCCAGCTCCTTCCTATTGTCGATGCTTCCAGCTCTCTTTTCTGTTTGGACGAGGCGCTTTATTTCTACCGGCCCAATGATGGAGCAAGCACTTCACGATTTAAGCCTAGCCAATTAACTGATGTGGCGCGTGTAAACAAACGTCTAATCGCATACGGGAGCAAATGGGGGGATGACTGTCTAGAAGCCGCTAAACGTGGTGAGGTTGATCAATACATATATCTCGAAAAAATCAATGAAGTGGCTAATCGGAACCCTCTGGATGGCTTTTCTGAAATAGCTTCCGCGATGCATCGTTTCGGTGTCTTCGAGCGTATTGTCGGCACACCCCTACGGTTCGATAACTGGTTTCTTGTTCGCTGTCTCCAGTGTGGCAATCATCGAATGGCAAGGGCTGTAGTTCTGACTGTTGAATTATTGAAGGGATTTAGAAGTTGAGCAATTTAAGGGGACGTGCGCTTAGCGGCCTTGGAAAGATTTTGAGTTTAGCGAGTAGAACTCAGTTCAACAAAGTTGTCCTTATGTGCAACGTGGGTAGGGGTTACCTGGGTAATCCGAAATATATCGCCGAGGCGCTTCAACGACTATGCCCAAACGAATTTGATTTAGTTCTGCTCGTTAACGAAGAAGATCGCACCGCCCCTTCTTATATAAGGCAGGTTCGCAGGACAAGTTTTGCCGCGCAGCAAGAACTTGCTACTGCGCGGTTTTGGGTCGACAATGTGCGATCACCGCGTTACGTTCTTAAGCGCAGTGATCAAATTTATATTCATACATGGCATTGCTATATTTCTCCCAAGCGAGTTGAGCGCGATGTTAAAGACCACCTTGAGCCTGAGTATGTGGACTATGCAAAAGCTGATGGTGCGTTGACTGACTTGATGTTCGCCGATAACGATCTTTATGAAAATGTATATCGCACGGCGTTTTGGTACGACGGCCCTGTCGTCAGGTGCGGCGTCCCCAGAAACAGGCCATTGATTCTTGGGGATGAGGAAGCAAGGCTGAAAGTGCGAAGGACGCTGGGGGTAGATGATGATGCTTCTATTTGCCTATACGCGCCAACATTCAGAGCCGATTGGTCGGTTGATCAATACCGGTTCGATTTCGATGCTTTCATAAGAGCAATCTCGGAGAGATTTGGGAAAGATTACGTCTTTGCCTATCGGCTTCATCCAAACATTGCGAAGTTAACCAGGCCGGAGTTTTTAAACGGCTACCTCGATGCGACTGACTATCTGGATGCACAAGAGCTTTTGGCTGCGACTGACGTAATGGTTTCCGACTACTCTTCTATTCTTGAGGATTTTGCGCTTACCGGGCGGCCTGGCTTTGTATATGCCCCTGACTTTGATGCTTATTCGTGCGACAGAGGCTTCTATTATTCACTCGAAGATCGGCCTTTCTCTGTTGCTCGAACTAGCGATGAGCTTATCGCTAACGCTCGTGGGTTTGACGAAATGGACTATCGCAAGGCACTTGATCGGTTCTTCTCCTTAATTGGCTTTCAGGATGATGGCCATGGTGACGAACAGGTTGCTCAAATGATTATTTCCTTATCTAAAAACGGATCGACGGTTGGGGACATTCTTGGCTGATAAAAAACTTGCGGGCAATACGCTCGCTCTGTATATATTGTTGGCGACCTCCTATTTATTTAGCTTTATAGCCTTGCCCTACCTTACGCGCGTTCTAGGTCCGGAAGTGTATGGCCGTATCGGATTCGGGACGGCATTCTATTCTTATGCTTACCTAATTATTGACTTTGGGTTTATCCTCTCAGCAACTGCCGAGGTGTCCCGTGCTGGACTTGACCGGGCGAAGATTTCCGTAGCATTGACTGCTGCGTCCTTGGCGAAAATCGTGCTTGCGCTTCTATGCGGTCTGGTGCTGGCGGTTTTATGCCTTACCGTTCCACAATTTGCTGAAGACCCTCTTCTCTATTTTTTTTATTTACTTTATGCCGCTGCAAGTGCGCTGTTGCCTGATTTTGCCTACCGCGGCTTAGAAGATATGAAAATGGTGACGGTTAGCACCCTTGTCGTAAAGAGCGTGTTCCTGGTAGGCGTTTTCGTGTTCGTCAAGGATTCGACGCAGTACATGCTCGTTCCTCTCCTTTATTTTTTAGGTTCTGCAATTGCGGACATCTTTCTACTATTCCATCTTCGCGGCAAATACGGAGTCTGTCTTTGTCACATCGGGGTCTCCGATGTGTGGAGAAGCATGAAGGATTCTGCGCAGTATTTTGTTTCACGAGTTGCCTCTACGTTCTATTCCTCCTTGAACACCATGGTTTTGGGAGTCGTCTCTCCTGGCTCCGCTGAGCTAGGGCGTTTTACGGCTTGCACCAATGCGGTAAATGCAGGAAAAGGGCTTTCATCGCCAATTGCGGATAGCATGTTTCCCTATATGATCAGAACTAAGAACTACCGTCTTCTGGTCAAAATCATCGTATTTGGCGAAGTCCTGCTCGTACCCGCATGCATTGTTGTAGCCGTCTTTGCGCCTGGGCTATGCGAGTGGTTCTTTGGTGAAGGGTACGCTGAATCCGGAGACTATCTGCGAATCCTTATCACGCTCATTCCGATTTCACTCGCCTCATATCTCCTAGGTTTCCCGGCCCTTACTCCTATGGGCAAGGCCGGAGTCTCAAACTCTTCTGTGGTCGCTGGAGCGGTAATTCAAGTTCTTTTCCTTGTCGTGCTCTGGATTTATGGACAACTGAACGCGCTGAACATTTGCTATGCGACTGCTGTTACGGAAACCGTTGTGCTGTTAATTCGCGCCTTCTCGTTTATCGAGGGCTTGAGAGACATACGGAGGAAAAATTCCAATGAGCAACAGGGTTAAAACCGCGATTATCCTTGCCGCCGGTAAATCGTCCCAGTTCTTCCCGCCGCTTTACGACAAGCCCAAAGGGCTTTTCGAATACAAGGGCGAGGTGCTCATCGAGCGGCAGATCCGCCAGCTTCGCGAGGCGGGCGTCGAGGACATCGCCGTGGTTGTGGGCTACGAGAAGGAGCGCTTCTTCTACCTCGAGGACAGGTTCGGCGTCGACCTGGTGTTGAGCACCCGCTGGGCAGACGAGTCGAACCTCTCGAGCCTGGACCTCGTTCGCGGCCGCCTGGGCGGCTCCTTCCTGTGCTGCGCCGACCACTGGTACGCTGAGAACCCGTTCGTCGGCTTCGGCGGCGGGGACCGCTCCGTGCGCATGGTGCGCGAGCAGGGGGACGCCACGCGCGAGCTGGTCGCTGACGTCTGCGCCGACGGGCGGCTGGCGAACCTCCGCTGCGGAGCCCCCTCGGGCACTTGCATGGTGGGCGCGGCCTATATCGCGCCCGAGTGGGCGGAGCGGTTCTTCGGGCTCTACGACCGAGAGCGCGGCTACATCGGCGTCAAGGGCCTCCTGTGGGAGCAGTTCTGGGGCCGGCATGCCGACGAGCTGCCGCTCTTCGCCTCCGCCGCCCCCGAGGGCATGCTCGAGTTCGACAGCATGGAGGAGCTCGGCGAGGACGGCGTGCTCGCGAACGTGAGCCCCGCCGCAATCGCCAACATCTGCAGCCTGCTCTCGTGCGAACCCGAAGAGATAACCCACATCAAGCCGCTGAACGCGGGCCTGACGAACGTCTCGTTCTCGTTCCACCTCAGGCACGAGAAGTACGTCTACAGGCACCCGGGCGTGAGCTCTTCCGCCCTGGTCGACCGCGACGCCGAGGTGGTTGCCGAGCGCACGGCGATGGAGCTGGGCATCGACCCCTCCGTCATCGACATCAGCCCCGAGGGCTGGAAGCTCTCGCGCTTCGTGCCCTCGTCGCGCTCCTTCGACTACGAGAACCCCGCGGACCTCGCGGCGGGCGTGGGGCAGATCCGCGCGTTCCACGAGAGCGGCGCCTCCTGCGCGCTCGCGGTCGACCTCCTCTCCGAGGGCGACCGCCTGCTCGAGCTCGCGTCCCCGAGGAAGGGCGAGGCCGTGGGGCGCCTCGCCGGGCTGAGGCACAGCCTGGTCCGGGTATGGCACCACGTGGAGCTCGACGAGTGGCCGAAGGTGCTCTGCCACAACGACACGTACGCGGTCAACTGGATCGTCGGCGACGAGGGCCTTTGCATGATCGACTGGGAGTACGCGGGCATGAACGACCCGATGAACGACCTGGCGACCATGGTGGTGCGCGACGGGCTCTCGCGCGAGAAGGGCGACGAGATCCTGGCGCTGTACTTCGGGCGCGAGCCGAGCCCCGGGGAGAGGCGCCACGCCTACGGCGTGTTCGCGCTGTGCTCCTGGTACTGGATGTGCTGGTGCCTGTTCAAGGACACGCTGGGCGAGGACGGCTTCTTCATGCTGCGGAGCTGGCGCGCCCTCAACCTCTACCTCCCGCTTGCGCTCGAGATGTATGGAGATAATTAGAGATGAACGTAGCGATAATACTAGCCGGCGGCCGCGGCACCCGGGTGGGCGCCGACGTGCCCAAGCAGTTCATAGAGGTCCTGGGGCGCCCCGTGCTGTCCTACACCATCGAGAGGTTCCAGAACCACCCCGAGGTCGACGCGATAGAGGTGGTCTGCCGCAAGGGCTACGAGGACGAGCTGCGCGCCATCTGCGACGCCGGCGGCTTCGACAAGGTCCGCTGGGTGGCCGAGGGCGGCAGGGAGTTCCAGGACTCCGTCATCAGCGGCCTCAGGAACCTCGAGGGCGAGATCTCCGACGACGACCAGGTGCTCGTCCACTACGGCGCCAGCCCGTTCGTGTCCGACGAGGTCATCTCCGACGCGATACGCGTCTGCGGGCTGCACGGCAACGCCAGCCCCGCGCACAGCCAGGTGTACCTGGCCGCGACCCCGGGCGACGGCGAGGGAACGAGCGAGTTCGTGGACCGCGACGAGGTCATGTGCCTGAACTCCCCGCAGGCGCTGCGCTACGGATACGCCAAGTGGGTCTACGAGGAGGGCGCCCGCCGCGGCCTTCTGGACAAGGTGGAGCCGCACACCACGAGCCTGATGTTCGCGATGGGGGAGCGTGTATGGTTCTCGAAGGGCTCGACCGCGAACATCAAGATCACGACGGCCGAGGATCTGAGGCTGTTCAAGGGATGGGTTCTGGCTGGGAAGTGAAGCTCTTAGGAGGAAGCTGTAAATTATTTAATTACCTTTAGTTTGACCACTTCGTAATAGGCTGGCTATTGAAAGGATGATAGGGGATATGAAAGGCATAATCCTCGCGGGCGGGTCGGGTACTCGTCTGCATCCTATAACCAAGGCGATGAGCAAGCAGCTGCTGCCGATCTACGATAAACCGTTGGTGTACTACCCGTTGTCCGTGTTGATGCTGGCGGGCATACGCGAAGTGCTTGTCATCTCGACACCGCGTGACCTACCGGCGTTCAGGGAGCTTCTCGGCGATGGCTCCGAGTTGGGAATGCGACTAGAATACGCCGAGCAGGCCGTGCCTCGCGGTCTGGCAGAGGCTTTTACTATCGGGCGCGACTTTCTTGCCGGCGAGCCGTGTGCGCTGGTTCTGGGTGACAACATGTTCCATGGTCAAGACCTCACTCGCTTGCTTACGCGCGCAAAAGAGAGAGTGGAAGGTCGCGGCGGGGCCGTTGTTTTCGGGTATCCCGTGCAAGACGCAAGCGCCTTTGGCGTGGTGGAGTTCGACCAGAATCATCGGGTTGTCGGCATTGAGGAAAAGCCCGAGGCCCCAAAGTCGAACTATGCAGTACCAGGGCTGTACTTCTATGATGGGCAAGTTTCCGACATCGCGGCAAACGTTAAACCGAGCGCACGCGGCGAGCTGGAGATTACGAGCATCAACAACGCCTATCTAGATAAAGGTCAACTGTCGGTCGAGCTGATGGGCCGAGGCATGACGTGGCTGGATACGGGCACGCCCGAAGGTCTTTTGAAGGCTGCCGAGTACGTGGAGGCTGTCCAGAGCCGCCAGGGATATTACATCGCATGCTTGGAAGAAATCGCCTATCGTCGCGGATTTATCGACTATACACAGTTATATGAACTGGGCGAAGCGCTGAAGAAGACCGCATATGGCAAGTATCTTTTGAATGTGGCCAGCGAGGCTAAGAGGAGGTAAATATGACAGACATTTTCGAACCGAAGAACATCATCGTCACGGGTGGCTGCGGCTTCATCGGCAGCAACTTTGTCCACTATGTCGTGAACAACCACCCGGGCGTCCACGTCACCGTCCTGGACAAGCTGACCTACGCCGGCAACCCCGAGAACATCGCCGGGCTGCCCGAGGATAGGGTCGAGCTCGTCGTCGGCGACATCTGCGACGCCGGGCTGCTGGACAGGCTGGTCCCCGGCCACGACGCGATCGTGCACTACGCCGCCGAGAGCCACAACGACAACTCCATCGCCGACCCGGAGCCGTTCCTGCGCACCAACGTGGAGGGCACCTTCCGCCTGCTGGAGGCCGTCCGCAAATACGGCGTCCGCTACCACCACGTCTCCACCGACGAGGTCTACGGCGACCTGGCGCTCGACGACCCCGCGAAGTTCACCGAGGAGACGCCGTACCACCCGAGCTCGCCGTACAGCTCGACCAAGGCTTCCTCCGACATGCTCGTGCGCGCATGGACCCGTACCTACGGCCTTCGCGCCACGATCTCCAACTGCTCCAACAACTACGGCCCCTACCAGCACGTGGAGAAGTTCATCCCGCGCCAGATCACCAACATAATCGACGGCGTGCGCCCCAAGCTCTACGGGAAGGGCGAGAACGTCCGCGACTGGATCCACACCGAGGACCACTCCAGCGCCGTCTGGGACATCCTCACCAAGGGCCG
>NZ_QSQK01000012.1:37741-85291 GCF_003436735.1 Collinsella sp. TF12-2AT
ACCCCGCGAAGTTCACCGAGGAGACGCCGTACCACCCGAGCTCGCCGTACAGCTCGACCAAGGCTTCCTCCGACATGCTCGTGCGCGCATGGACCCGTACCTACGGCCTTCGCGCCACGATCTCCAACTGCTCCAACAACTACGGCCCCTACCAGCACGTGGAGAAGTTCATCCCGCGCCAGATCACCAACATAATCGACGGCGTGCGCCCCAAGCTCTACGGGAAGGGCGAGAACGTCCGCGACTGGATCCACACCGAGGACCACTCCAGCGCCGTCTGGGACATCCTCACCAAGGGCCGCACGGGGGAGACCTACCTCATCGGGGCTAATGGCGAGAAGAACAACATCACCGTCCTGCGCATGATCCTGGAGGCCATGGGCCGCGACCCCGAGGACTTCGACTGGGTCGCCGACCGCCCCGGCCACGACCGCCGCTACGCCATCGACTCCACCAAGCTGCAGACCGAGCTCGGCTGGAGGCCGGCGCACACCGACTTCGCCGGGGGCCTCAGGGCCACCATCGACTGGTACGTCGCCAACGAGGCCTGGTGGCGCCCGGCCAAGGAGGCCACCGAGGCCCGCTACCGCGCGCAGGGGCAGTAAGGAGAGCAGAGACATGGCAGACATCGCATTCGAGAAGGACCTCTCCGTCACCGAGACCGGCATCGAGGGCCTGAAGGTCGTCGAACTGGCCGTCCACGGCGACTCGCGCGGTTGGTTCAAGGAGAACTGGCAGCGCGCCAAGATGACCGCCCTGGGCATCCCGGACCTCCGCGTCGTCCAGAACAACATCTCCTACAACGACAGCCGCGGCGTCACCCGCGGCATCCACGCCGAGCCCTGGGACAAGTTCATCTCCGTGGCCCGCGGCAGCGTCTTCGGCGCCTGGGTGGACCTGCGCGAGGGCAGCGCCACCTACGGCAAGGTCTACACGACCGTGCTCGACCCCTCGAAGGCCATCTACGTGCCGCGCGGCGTGGGCAACTCCTTCCAGGCCCTGGAGGACGGCACCGCCTACACCTACCTGGTGGACGCCCACTGGTCGCCGGAGCTCAAGAGGACCTACACCTTCGTGAACCTCGCCGACCCCGAGCTCGCCATCGAGTGGCCCATCCCGCTCGACGAGGCCACCGTCTCCGATGCCGACCTCAACCACCCGATGCTCAAGGACGTCGTCCCCATGGCGCCGAAGCGCACCCTCGTCACCGGCTGCAACGGCCAGTTGGGCCATGCGGTCCGCGCGCTGGCGGAGGAGCGCGGCGTCGCGAAGGACTTCGACTTCTGCGACATCGACACCTTCGACATGTCCGACCCGGACGCCTACGTACAGTACGACTGGTCGCTCTACGGCACCGTGATCAACTGCGGTGCCTACACGGCCGTGGATAAAGCGGAGACCCCCGAGGGCCGTGTCATCGCCTGGAAGGCCAACGCGACCGGCCCGGCGCTCCTCGCCCGCACCTGCGCCGAGCACGGCATCACGCTCGTGCACGTCTCCTCCGACTACGTCTTTGACGGCACCGCCGAGGTCCATGACGAGGACGAGCCCCTCAGCCCACTGTCCGTCTACGGCCAGACCAAGGCGGCAGGCGACATCGCCGTGGCCGGCTGCCCGCGCCACTACATCATGCGCTCGAGCTGGGTCATCGGCGAGGGGCACAACTTCGTCAAGACCATGAAGGCGCTGTCCGACCGCGTCGCCGACCCGGGGGATAAGCTCACCCAGATCACCGTCGTTGACGACCAGCTGGGACGCCTGACCTTCACGCGCGACATGGCCGCGGCCATCTTCCACGTGCTGGAGAACAAGGCCCCCTACGGCACCTACGGCTGCACCGGCAGCGGCCGCGTCGCCTCCTGGGCCGAAATCGCGCGTGAGGTCTTCGAGGCCGCCAACGGCAACGGCGGCAAGGTGGTCCCGGTCTCCACGGCCGACTACTACGCCAGCGCCGCCGGCCCCATCGCACCGCGCCCGGTCCACTCCGCGCTCGACCTGTCCAAGCTGGAGTCCGCAGGCTTCGACATGCCCGACTGGGAGGAAGAGCTGGGGGAGTACCTCAAGACGCTCTAGTCGCTCTTAATAAATATGCGAGAATCAAAGCCGCCGTTCTTTAACGGCGGCTTTTCTTGTGCCTGGCGTATAGCTCTGTGCCGGTAAGTGCGGTGGTGGTCACCAAGCGAGAACAGCCTGTCGAGCTCATGCTAGGAGTTCGCGACGGGGCGGTTGACGGCGACCTGCCCGTCCCGGGTGAGCATGCAGGCCCAGTGGAAGGACTTCCCGACATCGAGCTAGAGGACGGCCCTCCTCGCGGGCGCTGCGTTGTTGGCCATGGTATCCTCCAATCGTCGGTCGATCGGAAGCCGTTTCCCGCGACACCCACATTACCTGGCCGTGGCCATCTTCCCTGAGGTCCGGCAGTTTCCTATCAGTCGTCTGAAACGGCGACGCCTGCGTCGGCAATACCCCCCGGGACCTCTTCGGGGCAGGGAAAGACGGCCGTACGCGGGCGCCCGATCGGCGGCCCAGACGGGCTTGCTTGCATCGTATGCGACACCGGGAAATGCATCAACGGGGTATCGAATAGCTCGTTTCTGACTGTAATGGGGCTTCGTCGCCGGTCGAGCAAAGTAGCCGGACCTTATGCGCTCTGGAGCGTTATCCATCTCGTAACGTTTCCCCGCCATTCATGGGCGTCTGAGTTTCTGGCATCGCTGTGGGCACCGCATCAGCTCAGATGTACTATCTATTGGTCTATTATGGCGAGGCTGTGGACGAGTTCATCGACTCGAAGTCGGGGGCGAGGATAGACGCGAAGACAGGAGGGATTCTCTGATGGATAGCGTGTTCAATGACCATGTGTTCCCTAAATACAAGGATCAACAGGTCATGAAGCCTCAGATGCATGGCTTCAATGACCCCACTTTGAGGAATTTCATGCTGTTGGACTCGTCTGCCCTGGTGAAAGACGAGCTTAAAGCCGACAGGTTCGACGATGAGTTCATTAGATCCTTCCTCAATGCCGCCAAGGAGCTTGCGGCCGCCGGGAGGAGAGCGACCGACAGGCCGGGCATGTATGTGATGCTGGAACATTCCTACGCGATTCCGGTGATGTTCCTCACAAGGCACTGTATTGAGCTTTCAATCAAGAGGGCGATAAAAAGATGTGGGGCTAAGCCTAAGAAAGACCACAGCCTTACAAACCTGTGGAACTCCTTGCTCTCGAGGTTTCCGGGGCAAAAGTGCCGTGAAGACAATACAACCATCAAGAACATGGGTGCTTTTGTAAAAGCCATTGCCGAAATCGATGACAACGGCATCAGTCTCCGCTATCCGCAGGACAAATCAGGCAGACTGACGCAGGACAGGCCGCTATTCGTGAATGACGAGGAAGTTGTCTCGTATTTGGAGAAGTTCGTAGAGCAGCTTCAGCTGATTGACTTCGATTATCTTGTCGAGAATGGTAAATAAGTGGTTGGAAGCTGGTCTTTATCGTTTGTAAAACCAGTGGTTGGAATCATGGTTGTATTAGCCGGTTAATCAGAACAGCTGTTGATTATTTTTTAACAGCTTAATTAAGATATCTGTAATTTATGCATAAAAGGTAGTGAATTGCTACCTTTACCATATGGATCTGTGAGTAAGTGCTTCGAGATGATGATGCCGATCTCGCTTCAATTTATGGGTGTATCGAAAAATAAGGGCGGAGTCGCTCTCGCGTTCCCGCCCCGCAAACCCGAATGATTCTGACTTTCCCGTTATCCGGAACGGCCGGGAAAGTTCGCGTCTCAGTCCGGAAAACCCAATGCTTAAAGCGACGATGCCAAGGGGCTACTCGGTCAGCTTCTTGCATCCGTACCAGGTCAAGGGGAGGGGCAGCCTGTAGAACGAGGTCGGCTCCATAGGGATCTCCTCGAGACTTCCGTTGCCTCGCCGAACCCACGAAGTTCCGTTTGCGTCGGTGAAAGCCGTTTCGGGTGCCGTGCGTACTCCCATTCCGTGCCCTTCCGTCGGGAGCCATGTGTACCATGCTCCAGGAGGAAGCGTGCCGACGCAGACGCGGTCGGGAAAAGCGGGACGGTTGTCCTCTCCTTTGAAAGAGGGGCCGGCTCCGCTAATCCCGACACAGGTGACGATTACGTCGTAGACGGGGGACTCGCTTTCGTTTCGAAGCACGACTAACTGCCAGACGAATCGATTGTCCTTGGGCTGATCGGTTCGGTTTCGACCCCCTTCGTACCATGCCGATATGCGGGATGGCTGATACCGCTTGATGTCGTCCTCCCTGTTCCTTTTGTTCTGGCTGCTTTGCCGCAATGCGGCAATCAAGGTCCCCAAGGTAAAGAATCCGATGAATGCTTGGACAATCAGATTGGCGATGTCTATTTTGTTGTCAAAAGTCACTGGATGGTCACCGGCTTAGCGTCGTGGGGCGATACTTCTAACTCCGAATAATAAGGGATGATCGATGGTTGCCGTTTCGTAAGCGTATAAATGGGTGCGTCTCAACAGCTTGTTTTTCTTAAGGCAAACATGCTGCAACGCCAATTCAAAGAGGTTGCGGTGATGCAAGCAAACGCCAATCGCAGGAACAAATGGGCCGACCGCATCGAGCGGTGCCTCTCGTCCAACATGAGCGGGAGACTGAGTAAGCTCAACCACTTGAGAGAGTCGCGCCTTTACAGGTGGTTTGCCAGATTCAGAAAAGAGGAGCCGCAACGCTTCCCCCGTAGGAACGCCGCCACGGCGAACTAGCTTGAAATCACAAGGGGCGGCATCACCGACGCGAAGTCATCGTGCCCGCGACAAACGGATCTTCTCCGATGGCCTCGGCCGCTAGCGCAGATCTAGCATCGAGTGAGTATTTGCACGTTTCCGTACCGCGAATATTGGGGGGGCGCTCAAATACTCATTCGATCGAGCTTATGCCATCATTGTTGTGAACGGGGCGACCTCGGTTGCGGTTTGATCTAGCGCAGCGAAGGAAATCTTTCGCTATAAGTTTATGCAGGAGGAAATAATGGAGACATGCCGGTCAAAAGAGCCTGCTGATCAGCTCATCGATCATATTGATTCCTATCTCAAGGATAAGGACAATCAATATGCAATTGCACTTGAGGGAGATTGGGGATCGGGAAAGACCCGATTCATCGAAGGGAAACTCAACGAGTATCTCGAAAAGGGCGAATACAACCTTGTCCGCGTTTCCATGTTCGGAATTGCCACTGCTGATGATCTATGCGAACGTATTGTGATGGCGCTTGTACACCTTAGCGATAAAGGTATGAAGGCGCAAGCTGCTGCCAAAACTATAGGGGGCGCCCTCAACGGTATTTCGAGGGCTTTAATTAAAAGAACGGGATTATCGGTGAATCTCGCCGTCGGGATACAATCCGTTGCCTGCCTAATGCTCAAAAAGAAGCACTTTCTTGTATTCGATGATGTGGAGAGGCGTTCTAAACATAGCGACGATTTGGCGCTATTCGGAACGATGAACGATCTTGTCGAAAGACTTGGATTGAAGGTCATGCTGGTTTCAAATGCCTGGGAAGGAAGTGATGTGCAATCGATGCGAGAGTTCGATAGGGACGTACGCGAAAAGCTAATTTGGAAAGTCTATCCTTTCAAGCCGTGCCCGTCTGCATTGGCCAAAGAAATTCTCATGGGAGATTGTCGCCCATCGGAAGACCTTGATATGCATAGCGCCATACTTGCGGGGGTAGAGGCCAGCGGATGCGTAAATGCTCGGGCAATGATTCGTGCTCATGAGCTAATCAGAAGAATTTGCAGCCTTGAGGTGCTTCAAAATACAGGAATTGCACTTCAAAACCGGTTTTACGCTCTACGGGACGCAGTCCATTTTGCTTTGTTGACCTCCATGGGGAACGCACCTTCCATGCCACAAAACGGAAAGCCAGAGGAATGGCTCAGTCCGGAGGCGCTGGAATACGATCGCAGAGTGTCTCTTTACGAGCAATACTCTGATTTCTCCGTGATAGGTAAGGCATTCGACCCTTCAGGCGATGTAGATATTGAAGATCTCGAACAAGGGTTTAAAACATACATTTGGAAACGGTACCCGAGCAACCGCGATACCCTCGAAGTTAGGGAGATCGCTAAAAGTATGCGGTGCGCTTACGATCTTGATGACGATAATGTAGATGGCCTCGCGCAGCGTTACTATGATTTAGTTACTAGAGCACATTATTCAGTCGATTGTTTGCACGACGTGCTCGAGGTTTATTACCTGCTATCTGACCTCAAATGGGAATGTCCATTTTCGCAAAATGACTTTATCAAATATTGCAAGAAAGTGATCGATGCCGATCTAGACAAAGCTTCTGAGCTCCTCTCTGGACCAGTATTTAGTGCAGACGAAAGGCGGAAAAGACGGGCGCTCGCCGAAGAACTTGAGCGTTATGCTCGGACAGAGCTGAATAAAAAGATGTCGAGTCAGTTGATGATATCTGAGGGAGCGGAGGGACTGACGGGCAGGGAGATTGCTCGACTTCTCAACGATGCTGCAGAACGCGATGTCAAAGTGTTGGTTAATGCTAGTCCGAGAGTCATTGTCGAGTCATTTTGTAGAGAAGATGCGGCGAATCAAGAGGCGCTTCGCAAGTTCTTTGTGCATCTTCATAACGTTTGGATTCCGGGTGGGGTGCCATCGGCGGATTTAGTTGAATGGATACTTGAGATAAAGACTGCACTGGAAGAAACGAACGTTGAAACGAAAACTGGATCAATGAGAAGGCGTTTGTTCTTGAGAAATCTGGAGGAGCTTGAGAGCCGATTTGGGTATCCCGTACAGAAGTAGCACCGATGCTCCACTTGCCGTGCGCTTCAGTGCCAGCGGTCTTGTTTTGCGCTTGCGCGGTGCCGGCTTGATTTCATTTGTTGCATAGATTGAAGGATGCGCCAGTCACGTCTTCTTCGCCGTGCTCACGGTCTTCTGTCCGTCTCGGCTGCATGGTGGGTCCGATTGCTTTTTCGGAGTGGCAATGATACGTATGGTGTGAAACGGATGGTACGCGGATAACGAGGGGCGGAAACAACGACAGCCCCACGCTAAAGGAAAGGAGCGGAGGAACTATGCCAGAAAATAAAATACCAGGCCTCTTCACCGTCTACTACATGAATCAGCAGAAGGTGTTCGAGACGAGGATGCTCCTGGACAACAAACTCAAGACTACAAGCTCCAAGGAAAACCAGAACGGGACGACAAAGAGAGCATCATTGAACGCCGAAGCGGAGCTCAACCCTCCCTTTCTGACGAAACTCAGGGCAAAACTCGAAGGAAGCGTCAGGCACGAAAAACAAGAGAAGATCGTGGACACCCTCGAATACGTGAACACAAATAGCCGGATGCTCGCCGACATAATGGAGCATTGCAAAGCCCCCGAAAGCGGAACAACGCTTGCAGAAGGCGACCTCGCATACATCGGCGATGTCTCGCTGGAGCTCATCAATGAGGAGGAGATTCGAGGCATCATGGCAATCATGAGCGGGACCTTCGACGGAATCACCGTCTCCGATGCCGGAGACCTCGACATCGGCCACATGATGCAATCCTTCATAGGAGACGGCGCAGCCTTCAAGCTCAGAGGAAACCGCGCAAGAAGAAGAACGCCGCTGTACGCGAAGATTCCCCTCGATGGAGAAGAAATGTTCGAAAGCGGGTACACAATCGACGACCTGCTCATCGGAAAGGTCGGCATCGTCGGGATATGCAAAGGGAAAATCACCCCGGCCCAGATGAAGAGCCCCCTCGATTACTTCCAACAGCCAGACGACCCGAAACGCACGCCGCAGAACGACATTGTTATATGCGGAAAGAACCCGTCACCCACCGCCATGACCGGCGGCGGCAATCGGGTAGAACAGGGCTATTACATAGACATCCTTGCTGTCATTCAGGCAGTGTCCTTCGAGGCTTGATAGGCAACGCCATGCGCAAACTCGTCACATACAACAAATCCCAGTATAAAGCCCTGATCGACCAGCTCGGAGACGGCGGCTTCAAGTTGATGTCGCTTCTCGAACTACACGGAAGCGACCAAATCTCCGAGCTCCTCTCCGAGAAAAAGCTCGTCGTGGACGTTTCATCACTTGTGGGGTTACTCTCGGGCGATCTTCAGCTGGCATCGAAATTCGAGCTCCTCGTCCACCAGCTACCCTTTGGCACCCTCTTCATCGGAGACGATAAAACCGTGAACGAAGGAGCATACCAATTGAGAACCATGTTCGACGACATTATAGAATGCGACATCGAGATCGATAAGGACGCCCAGAAGGACAAAAGAGTAAAGAGAACACTCGTATCCCTCGACGAACTCGAATTCAAACAGGTCCTCACCACCCTCGAAAGCGAGCTCATAGGCCAGATCGAATTCAAACGCTCCTTCGAATCCCGATCGCGCAGCTTCAGGCTCTTCAACGCGCTCGACGAGCAGCCGGTATTCTCGTTGCTCCTTCTTGGCCCTTCGGGTGTCGGGAAAACAGAAGTCGCCAAGATTCTCTGCGAGGCAATCGCGCCATGCCAGCCCCTCCCTAAAGTCAATCTTGGGAACTACAGCAGCAAGGACTCTCTAAACTCCCTGATTGGCAGCCCGAGAGGATACATGGGAAGCGAAGAAGGCGAGCTGGGAAAGAAGATCGACTCGTCCGATGCCGGAATTCTCCTGGTGGATGAGTTCGAGAAAGCTGAACCCGCCGTCTGGAACTTCTTCCTCGATCTCCTCGAGACAGGATCGTTCACGGACTCCCAAGGGATGGAGCACGATCTCCGCGGGTTCATCATCGTATTCACGACAAACTGCCCCCTCGGGAAGATCAATGAAACTTTCCCGGCAGAACTCCTCTCCCGCTTCAATTTGATGAGCCACTTCTCCAAGCTAAGCGTAAGCGACAAAAAGTTCTTTGTCGAAAGATACGTATCCATGTTTGCCAAGAAGTACAGGGAGACTGCTCCCAGTGGCTTGCCGACATTGCCGGACGACATCGCCGACAGGGCAATGATGGAAATCGACATTGAAGCGACCGAAAACATCCGGATCCTCAAGAACACAACAAGATCTTGGATCAGCGAATTCGTAGAGAAGGCCCGAAAGAGCAGTTCAATCGCGACGCAGCCCTCCATCATCAACACCCAAACATAACGAATATATGTTCTTATTGCATCGCATCTACATTACGAAATTCAGATTGCTTGAGATGTCTTGACGCAAGTTCAGATTCACTTCGGAGTATCATGCTGTCAATTTGAAGGATGCTACCTGCGCTTTTGAAGAATCGAAACGGAGGTTGTAAGCCGATTCTTCCTTTCACCGACTGGCAAAACGATTTACACCTAATTGTGGGAGTTGCCCACGCGATTTCTCCTTGCTCCTGCATCGATCTCGCTAAACTAATAAGTGCTGCCACCAGGGCATTTTCTGGTGCATATTCTATTGGCTCCCGCGAAGATCGGAGCGGGTATGTTTGCTGCCGAGTCCTACACCAGCCGTCATTACATTGCGATTGTTGCCATGGCCTGCCTATGCGTTTTGCTGGGCGGGCCTTCTTATGCTGCGGGTGCGGAGAGCCTCATCATCGCGGGCGCGACATACTACGAGCCGGGCGTGTCGGGCCCCGGCTGGGCCTGGACCGATGCCGACCATCTGGAGCTCAACGGCTACGCGGGCGAGGCCATCGGCGCCGACGGCGACCTGGTGCTGACGCTTGCCGGGCAGAACTCCGTGACGGAGTCGCATGCGCCCGATGCGGACATCACGCTGTGCGGCATGGGGGTGTGGGGCAGCCTGACGCTTCGCGGCACCGGGACCCTGACGGCGACGGGCTCGCAGTGCGGGATCCACGTTTCGCAGGCGCTCGTGGTGGACGGCTGCTCTGTCGATGCGCGGGCGGACGGAGCCGATATTACGGACGAGGCGGTCGCCGGCGTGATCGCCGGCAACATGGCCGTGCGCGGCGGCGGGCGCGTCGTTGCCGCTGGCGCCGGGTCCGGAGCGGGCGTGCGCGCCTACGGCGTGTATCTGCAGGACGCGGGCCTTGGCGATGGCGCGGCCGACTGCCGGCTTTCCGTCGAAGCTTCACGGCTTGATGCTACCGGCGCCGATGGCGGCGTTGCGTGCACGGGCGGCTCGCTTGTGTCCGCACGGTTTGTGACGCCTGCTGGCGGTTCCTTTGGTGCTAGTGGTGTGGTGAATGCCGCCGGTGCGGTGGCACCGCATGTGGTGGTTGAGCCCGAGGGCGCCACGCCTCCGGCGGGGGAGACCGACGGGGTCGATGTGCCTGGATGCGGGGCGGGCGAGCCTTCCGCCGATGCTAACCCCGCTGCCGGAGAGCCCACCACAGGGCCCACGACAAATCCGGCGCTGAAACCAGCGGCCGCGACAACCAAGACAACAACGACAGTAACCAAGACCACGGTCGCCAAGACCACTAAGCCCAAGACGGCTACCACGACAACCGCCACGCTCCCCAAGACCGGCGAGAACTGCTGGATCGCCGCGTCCGTGGCGCTTTTGCTGCTGGGGACAGTGCTGCTCGTCGCCGTACGCCGCTGCTGAAACACTAATTTTTCGGAAGTGCGGGGAAAGCAGAACCTGTCGACCGTAACCCGCTATTTATCAACAAAACCACAGGTCGCGAAAGCGTAAAACCGTGGGCTGGTCAGCAGATCTCGGTTTTATCCCGCACTTCCGGAATTGTCTCCATTAGAGGCCAACCAACAGTCGGCGATTGTATCTCATGCAGTCAGTTAGTTAAAATTGGCCATGATTGCGCTTGCCGACATATCATTCACCATCTCACGCGTGCTACCTCGCTACGATATTCACGAGGCTCATGATGATATAATTTCTACCAAAGCATCGTTTGGCTTGGGATGGATTTAGTTCAGTTCCCGAATGAGGGCAGGCTCTTGGGACCGAGAAATTTTTACTCCTGGGTTCAAGCCTTGCAACTGCCGGCGCATCGATACCTTTTGTTATGCCAAAGTGATACACACATAACGAAGAAAGCCCCTGCGGGAAACGCTTCCGCTACATTTTCGAATATCTGTCCCAGCGAGCATCTATCATAGGATGAGATTACTGGGCAATAGCCATAAGGATTGGAACTGCTGTGAATATCTTCAGCTGGAACGACTTGAATCCAACTGCTCGCGAATACATCTTGATGGCCAAAGATGTGCGTGATATGCAATATCGCAAACAATGGCCTACGCCTGGAGGTAAAACGCTAATCGAACTCGTTGCTAACGAGAATAAAGCCCTTAAGTTTTATCTTGATCTTACAGAGAATAAAAGAAGTTCTTCCTTAATCCTTGGACTTTCCGCTGACAGAAAAAGCACCATGCAGACACGCGTATCGGATCGTCCATTAATTCGTCTTGATTATAGTGATAATCCCGAGGTCCTTCGTCACAGAAATCCAGACGGATCGCTGGTCCTTGGTACTCATGTCCATTTTGATATAGACGGATACGGCGCCAAATGGGCTTGTGGCATCCCAGGTCAAAATATTCTGAAACCTCTGAACGACGATTTTGCATCACTCTTTTGGTCATTTCAGGAAACTTGTAATATTACAGACAAGCTTAAAGTAGAGCTATCTCTGGGGGTGTGAGATGAACGTAGATCAGGCTCGAGGCTTTATCAGCGCATACGCCAAGTTCGTAGAGGCAAATATGGTCCCGGTCCAGCAAGGTAATGGCGTCTGCATCTCCACCCCCATGCTCAATCGAAACAACGATTGCATGCGGGTTTATCTGGGTGATGACCCAGCAGGCGGCTATGTCATTTCTGATCTTGGTGAAACCATCAATGATCTTGAATTGTCTGGATTCACCATGAAAGGACAGCGAATCGATAAGCTCAATTCGATTCTTTCTGGCTTTTCGGTAAAGGAAGAAAAAGGCGAACTGTGTATAACGGCTTCCGGATCTGACCTTCCTATGAAGATGAATATGCTTCTTCAGGCTATGGCCTCTGTTGATGATATGTTCTTGTTATCTCAAAGCAGTGTGAGAAACCTCTTCACTGAAGATGTCGGCAATTGGCTGCTTGATAATGAAATCCCTTATGTTCCTGGCCCGTCTTTCCAGGGCAGATCCGGACTTTCGTTTAAATTTGACTATGCAATTGGTAAAAACAAGAGAAGACCCATGCGCCTTATTAAAACGGTAAATAATCCTGGTAAGCAAGGCATTCAAAATGCATTATTTGGATGGGAAGACATTAAGTCGGCACGCAACGATTGCGAAGGAGTCGTTTTTCTCAACTCCACCAACACTAAAGATGGTGTTGTCTCCCCCGAGTCTATCGAAGCTTGCAAAAACTACGGACTTACTCCAATCATTTGGGGCGTCGATCAAGACTCCTATGTTCCCATGCTCGCTGCATAGGCGGTTTAATTTTGAAATGCTCATGCAAGCTGATGAATGGCAATTAGGCATGCCTTGCTACTCATTCCATTCGTCTGTATGCTTTACTCAGTTTTTGTTCGTAAGGCGCGACCAATGAAATCAAAAGAACGACTACCGCGAAGATCTTGGTTGCAGAGCACGACCAATGCAATATAAATAATGCTCGCGAAGATGACGCCTTCAACTGCTTAGGTTGAAGGCGTCTTGATTTACAAGCGGTATCGACTTAACCTGTGCAGCTGAGGGTAATTCGCGTTTTTCCTGCCGGAAGCATACTACGTGCCGAGCGTGTCGGGCCCCGGATGGGCCTGGACCGATGCTGACCACCTGGAGTTTAACGGCTACGTGGCTGAGGCCATCGGCGCAGATGGCGACATGGTGCTGACGTTTACCGGGCAAAACTCCGTGATATAGTCGCATGCGACCGATGCGGTCATCACGCTATGCGACATGGAAGTGTGGGGCAACCAGGCACTTCGCGGTACCGGGACCCTGACGGCGACGAGCCCCCAGTGCATGATAACGTTTCACAGGCGTTCGCGTTGGACGTTGCACCGTCGATGCCTCGTGGCTGGATACGACCGGTGCCGATGGCAGCGTTGCGCGCACGGGCGGCTCGCTTGTGTCTGCGCGGTTTGTGGTGCCTTCCGGCGGGGTCTTTGGTGCTGAGGTGGGTAGATGCTGCCGGGGGCCGTGGCCGCGTATGTGGTGATTGGACCCGTTGTGGCCACGCCACCGGCTGTGTGGAGACCGATGGATGCGGCGCGTGGGTGGCAGGGCGGGCTAGCCTGCTGGCGGTGCCGGTCATGTTGCAGGGCAGCCCGGTGCTTGGTAGTTGACGGACCTCGTAGCGAAGCCCACGAACGCAGCGCCCAAGACAATCACAACGACCAGGCCACGGTGGCCACGTCGTCCAAGCCCAAGACTGCCACCGCGACAACTTTAGCTCTTCTCAAAACCGGCGACAACAACTGGATTACTGCTACCTTTACACTGCTTTTTCCGGGAATAGTGTTTCTAGGTGCAGCATATTATTGCTGAAACACTTTTTGAATTTTCTAGCTTAGGCACCACCAAGTACCGTGAAATGGTACCGCCAATATTGAGCTTAGTCCCCGGTGAATTATTTTTACCTGCGATCCGCCCCAGGGAGCCGCTGTATGTCGACCTTGCATATGTCGACTTTGACCGCGTTGAGCGCGATCCCGCCCATGATTGCATGCGTATTGATTCCGCCGCCGGGTCTTGAGTTCCACTCCCTCTTCTTGAACTATCTGTAGAAGACCGGTGAAGAGGTGCCTCGCCTCGCTTCATTAGCTCAAAATGCATCGACCGTCTATTAGTTGCGAACGATGTTCAATTATCAATGCAGAAGGCACCTTCGGCCTTAGGGGTCATTCCTGTATTCAGGGTTCCTGATTTGACACAGTTACCTAATTTTGAATTTGCATCAAATGGATGACTGGTAAAATACACTTCATAGCCGGTTCGAATTAGCGTTTGCGCATCGCAATCGGATATGTGTTGTTTGCACATTATATTCTGCTACGTGTCTATTAAGTACGACTCTACGGAGGAACCGGCTATCAACTTTAAGGAAAATCTGATGCTCAACGAGCTGCAGTCGAAGACAGATCTGGCAGGGTTTCTTGGCCTGTCTATAGAAAAGCTTGATTTCTTTGTCAATTCATCCTCCATGTATGACCTATACAGAAATAAATTGATTCCTAAAAGAAATGGCGGCTATCGAGAGCTATTAATCCCAAGATCTGATTTAAAAAAGGTTCAACGAATTATCGCTAAAGAGCTAGAAAAAAGCTACAACCCTTTGCCTTGTGTGCACGGTTTTGTAAAGGGTCGATCAATACAAACAAATGCTGAGACCCATATTGGCTCACAAGTAATTGCTGGCATTGATATTAAGGATTTCTTTCCTTCAATCTCATCTAAACGGGTATATGGCCTTCTTGTTTCGAAGAAGTTAGGTCTCACCCCTGAAGTTGCATTCTGCATTTCTAGACTTGTCGCCACACCAAAAGGGCTCCCTCAGGGAGCTCCCTCATCCCCTTTAATTTCGAACATGATTTGCCTTGGCATGGACAAACAGCTTATGCATCTATCGCATGAGTATCATTATCAATACACGCGATATGCCGATGACCTAACGTTCTCTTTTAAAAGCTCTTTTTATTTTTATCGACACTTTTGCTCAGAGGAAAAGCTCAGGTTGCCCAACAAAATACGAAACGCGATCACTGACTTCCATGGAACCGAGTCATTTGAGATCAACGAAGATAAATCGTTTTACAGTTGCAGTTTCTCAAGACAGCTAGTCACGGGCGTTGTCTGTAACCAAAAGACAAATATAAAGCGCGAGCAATATCGGCGACTCCGCTCAACGCTCCACCGACTAAGCAATAGCGACATTGAAGGCGCGATGGGCTGCTATTACGGTAAATCCATCGCTAAACTCACCGACGCAGAGAGAGGGATATTTCAAGCGGCTCTTCGAGGAAGTCTAAATTTTTATAAGTCTCTTATTAAGAATCCCTGGACATCGGGACCGCTCCTGCGTTTAGGCAGCCTCTACAATAAAACGAAACCAGAAGATACGCCTGTTTTCCCAGTCGCACTTCAGCAAGACTCGCTTCTGTATCTAGAAGGAGAGGATGACAAAGAAACCCCGTTTGAGGGTTTAGGGTTTTACTTAACCGGCTACGGCCTTGTGACGGCGTGGCACGTGATATGCGATGCCGTTTCTCATGACATGGAAAGAAGGGAAATAAAAGTATCCAGCTCAGATAAGACCCCGCTTGCTAAATTTAAATTTAGCAAATCGATCGTTCAAGACAACAAGCGCGATGCTGTAATACTACGAGAAGTTCCTCAAGAAATCTTAAAGAAGATCCCCAAGCTTCCAGCAGTCATGGATTTGCCCGTAAAGGGGGATAAGATCTCCGCTTATCAACAGCATTTTTCCGAATCTAGATTCAGCCTTGAATTGCACAGTGGGGATTTGCTCAGGGTCGGAGATCCAAGCGAAGAGGGCACACTTTGTTATACGAATTGCTCATTTCAGCATGGAATGAGTGGTGGGCCAGTGTTTAATGACTTGGGTCAGGTCATTGGCATAGTACATACTGCAACTGAGCAGGGAAAACTTGGCTCTTTCCTTCCTTTAAGGGATTGTATCCGCTCATCCGATGTTTATGGAGAGTGGCAGGTCTTCTAACTAGATTGTCATACATTCTGGCCCAAAACGCTCATCGCGTCAGACTTGAAACAAGGTGTCTGCTGCTTCTACTTAAACGGTGACAATCGGAAAAGCCATAAGGGGGTGCTGAGTTAGATGCTGGAAAACGGGCCAGTCAGGAAGATATAGAGCGGCGGACTGTATAACATTTCGTTCTAGTACGACTCTGAGACCTATGCGGGAAAGCATGAGGGGAGCGGCTTCTCCGGAAAGATAAAGCTCGCGGATTTCGTCGGTCTGGAGACGGGTGCTTTTTATTTAAGGCAGCGTGCGGACCGATGGGCTCTACTCATGTTCATAGATCAGGCAACCATACTTGGGGGTTACGTTCAACTTGATTATGGCATTCAGTTTGCCTACTCAGAGACACGAGAGGACGGAGCCGTTCGCGTAGCTGTCGAACGCCCGGTTGATTTTGGTGTTTACCACGTTGAACCATCTGCCTGCGGTTAGAAGGTTCAACGTCGAAGGATTTACTACTGATGACCTCAATTTCTTGACAGAATTTATTGATAAAACGCCCCGTTTATCTTTGAGCTCGCCGAACAGCAAAAAGTCGGACCAAAGCCTTCGGCGATGATTTCCTGACGTTCTATTGTTAAATGCCCAGTAAGTTGATTACCAAAATTACTGTCGACACCACTCACCCATGCCGACGACATCGTCTGAATTGTCACGCTGTTGGCGCTTCCCTCGTTAATAGCATCGCTTCTTAGGCCACAACTGGCTGTCGAAACTCCCGTTTTCCGAAATTCGGGGAAAATAGGGGCGGCTGAGCACAACCCGATTTTTGGCAACAATACCGTCGGTCGCAGAAGCGTAAATCCGGGGTTTAGTCGGCTGATCTCTGTTTTCCCGCACTTCCGTATACGACCCCTCGATTAAGGTTATATTAACGCGCGGCGATTACTTCCCATGCAATCGGCGGTAAAATCTCGCCATGGTTACGCTCGCCGATATAGCCTCTGCATTCTCTCGCGTGGACCACACCTGCAACGTCGCCGACCTGATCGACGCAGCTCTAAGAACAGAAGAATTATGAAAGGATTCAAACACCGAAGAGCCTGCAGCATCAAAAGTGTCAGACCGGCGAGATCTGTATCGTAGACATCGTTCGAGAGGGGATGACCGAAAATGACCCGCGCCTACAGTGAAGTTTATCTCGAGGACGCTATGAGAACGCTGGGCGAGGCAGTCGATTTTGCCCTCTGCGACCAGGGACTGACTCCGACCGAACTGACGGCGATCTTGTCAAACGCTTTTGAGATGAAACAGTTTGAGCGCGGTATCCCACGCGTTGTCTGCGGCATGTCGGGCGATGAGCTTGTGCGCGAGATCATTGTCCACGCGGGTCTGTAGCCCGTCGAATTCAGGGAGGCCTATCCGTTCGACCGTTCCCCGCAATACTGAGCAGGTTGGGTTTTGGCATACACGCAATGGACGTGCGGCCTAGGTTTTAGCGACCTTTTTGAAGTGGCGCCACTCGATTGGGTTATCGGCTCGTACCATCCGCTTCACGAGGCCTCCGAAGTTAAATTCGCCCAGATAGTCATTGATAAATGGAACAAAGCCCAGGCAGGCAAAAAGGGCCTCAAGGCAGCACGAAAGGCAGCCGGCCTGACCCAAAAGCAGCTGGCCGCCCAATCGGGAGTCAAAATCCGTGCCATACAGCTCTACGAGCAAAACCAACTGGACCTGCGCCGTGCCTCGGTATCCTCGGCATTGGCGCTCGCAAAACCTTACACTGCAGCATCGAAGACCTCGTCTGGCAACCGATCGTTCTTGAGTACGACTCCTGTTGCCACTGTGATGTGCTCCCCTGCATTGCGTCGCGCGTATAGAATCTAAGCATCCGCACGCCAGCTATGAAATGGAATGGACGCCACATGGAAATCCCCAGCACCCTGTGCAGCAATGTGTACGACTTCGCGTTTTGCCCCGAGCCCTGCTACGAACGCCTGGCCGACCTCGCCGACCCCGAGGACTGGGGTCCCGGCAACCGCATCCTCAAAAACTACCTGTCGTTTTCGTTTAGCCGTGCGGTGTTCCTGACCGAGCGCGACGTGGACCAGACCGCGCCGTCCAACCTGCCTTTGGTGTTCGACAACGACCAATGCCTGTTCAACACCGGCCTGTACACGCGTCGCTACGAGACCATCTACGGCCTGTTTGAGCCCAACACCAAGCCCGACGCGCGCCAGCGCTGGTTTTTGAAGGGCTTCTTTAAGGAGAGCGACCCCATGCTGGTCTCGTTTGAGTACCTGCCGTGCCGCGTGCGCTTTGCCGAGGACCCCTCCGAGCTGGTCTTTGACTACCGCTTGCCCATCCGCTCCAACATCGACCACATTCTGGGCGATGAGGAGAACCTTACGCGTATTCCCGCTAGCCTGATGGGGGAGGGCAACTCGCTGCTGCTGCGCCGTGCCTTTGAGGGCGCCGTCGTCGAGGCCGCCCGCCGCGCCGCCGCCAACTACACGCTCGCCGTGCCGCAGTTCTACGGCGGTCGGATCCAACTGCTGCTGCCGCTGTGCCTAACCGGCGACAAGCCCGAACTGGCGCTGACCATCCAGCGCGAGGACGGTTTCTACGCCGCGCGCACCTGCCTCACGCTCGACATGGCATACAACAATGCGCGACTAATCTGTCGCCCCGAGACCTCGTGGATAAAGCGGTAAATGGTGGTTAAGCTGCTGTTTTACCTATTGCTTTGGTTGCTTTGGCTTAGCTAGCATCCACGAATTTAAAATCGGGGGCAAAAAGTTCTTGGTAAACCAGGCGCGGCTATGATAGTATCTCTTTTGCCGAAAGGCGACGGGCGATTGGCTCAGGGGTAGAGCATATCCTTCACACGGATGGGGTCACAAGTTCGAATCTTGTATCGCCCACCATCAAAAGCGCAGGTCAGAGGTGTTAAGCCTCTGGCCTTTTTCTATTTGATACCAAGGGTGACACCAAAAGTGACACCAAATTTTCGATTTTTATTAGCATGGGGTCCTATTTTTTATTGATCGCAAACCCTTCATAGTTCCTACATATTGAATATTATTTTCGTTCGTTGACCAACTATAGAGTGACGTCGTCGAACATTTTGAAAATAGTTCACGCGATCTTTCAATGAATTCTTTGCATGATTCATACGCAATTGTGGAGAAAAAGACCACTGGCTCACAGCTCGTACCAGCACATTCACGCCTCGTGACAACCTTTCAACACATCCCATCCATTTTTTGGTCAGCGTTTGGTCAGCTTCCGGTACTTACCCGCATGATGCCCCAGTAGATAATCGTCCACGACCACAACCGCATGGCCTACGGCCGATACCAAGGGAGGCGCAAATGGACGAAATCGTCTGCGCAAACACCGCATTCCGCTATTGGCGCTGCCCACCGCAGGTGCGCGACCTCTACCCGCGCCTACCCAACTCCGAAGAAGGCTGGCGAGCTCTATCCCAAGCCCCATTCGTAACCGACGTCCTCAAGACCCCGATTATCGCTGTTGCTTCGCCAGGTTATTGCAATCACCACTCGGGATTGCGCTCCACTATTCGCTGGGAAGGGACATCGGATGTCAGCACAACAATCGACACTAATTTAGGCTTTAGTGTTACCAATCCGCTTAACACATTATTTACTATGACACGCTTTGTGTCCCAAATAGATCTCGTACTGGCTATGTACGAACTTTGCGGTTGCTTTTCCGTTTTCGAGCTTGCTCCCGCTGCCGAAATGCAGTTAAAAATGGCGGTAGAGGAGAATCGCAATTCCAGCACGCAGGATCTGTTCGAACTTGGAGAAGGCGAAGACGAGGTTCCTTGGAAACGAGTTTACGCCCGCGCAACCGTAAAGGCCACAGATAAAGAAGGCCAAACGAACAAGCGTGAGGATGGAAGAGAGGTTACGAAACTCAAAGGCACTTCTCTTTGGATGAGAAAGCCGCTCATCGAGCTAAGCGATCTACATCGATTCGCCGACAAGGTCAAAAGTCAAATGTGGGGAAAGCAGTTTTATGATGCCGCTCAGCAGGTTATCGGCATTGCTGCGTCTCCGCTCGAGGTCGCGGGGGTACTGCTTCTAAGTCGTTCTCGACGTCTAGGTGGTTCAGGATTCAGATACGTGTACCTCAACGATTTAACCCCTCTATCCGTGGCAGCCCAAAGCATCGCAGGCCAAAAGGTCTGCTACGGCGACATCGTGATCGTAAACCCAATCCTAATGAAGGCAGTTATTATCGAGATCCAAGGTGAGGTCATTCATGGCTCAGGTGCAATACTTGACCACGATGCGGAGCGCATGACTGCGTTGCAGAGCATGGGATTCGATGTATTCCTGGTGACTCACGATATGCTCAACGATTCAAAGCTGCTAGACACCATAGTCAGAAGTGTCTGCGACCGTTTAGGGATTCGCTATAAAGCCAAAACTGAGGCAATGAAGTGCGCCGAGACGAGACTGCGAGCAAATGTTTTGTGCAACTGGTTGGAAATCGGAAATTAGTCGGCGACAAGGCGCTAGAACTACCTAGTTTGCCTGTTAGTGAAATAATGTCATTTCAAAACTATGCCGGATTACGGGGCTGGACCCGGACTGGCCGTCCATACCCTGCATTTCACGGAATACGCAAGCCGTCTACCTGCGGTTTTGATTTTACCGATTACGGCATGCTCGGGGGTTCCCGGCCTGGCCCCGTAAACCGGCATAGTTTTGAAATCGCCGGGTCGGCGGGAGCGCGATTGGCCCCGGTAATGGGCCTGGCGCCGGCAAGACGGCCGTTGGGCGGATGGCGGCCCGCGCCGCGACTGCGAAATTTTCCAAAAATGTCCTTGCATCGCCGTCCGAGTTCCCGTATAGTACTTTTTCGCACGGGGGCGTAGCTCAGCTGGGAGAGCGCTTGACTGGCAGTCAAGAGGTCAGGGGTTCGATCCCCCTCGTCTCCACCCGAGCATTGAATGAGGCTCTAACGCAAGTTGGGGCCTTTTTTCTTATCTAACGATTGAAGCCATGTGTTGGTTGGGTAGCATCTTGGCGACATTCCCATTGTTAATTACGAATATGAATGTTAATAACTTTACGTCTCTGGATGGCAAAGCTAGTTTGCAGCGCTAACAACAAAGAGGCCGGGCGTAATGCCCGGCCTAAAATACTCTGGTGGGCCCTCCGGGATTCGAACCCAGAACCCAGGGATTATGAGTCCCCTGCGCTAACCGTTGCGCCAAGAGCCCTTATGAACGGTGAATGCAATTCTAATAAAGGCATCTAAGGCCTAATTTCTTCGCTTCACGTCGTGAAATACTACCATGCACGAGCAAGTCGCACAACGCAAGATCAAGTCCAATGCTAAACAACAACCAATCTAGGCGCGTCGCAGAAAAGACGTGTTTTAGAAAAAGTTAAGGCCATTAATTCAGGGCTCAAACACATTTAACCGCGAAATCAAGCTGATGCCATTTCAAAACACCGCCAGTTTACTACGACTGATCGGCGACTCCCGAGCACCGCGTGTTCCCCGTTTGCAAAACCGCAGGTAGGGAGCCCGACGGTTGCGTGAAAAGGCGTGCGTGGTCGAACATTCCTGATTCATCGTAGTAAACCGGCATAGTTCTGAGGCGCAGAGGAGGGGCGGTTCGCAATCGGGTCCGATAATGGAACTGGCGGAGCACGGGAAACCCGGTTGAGCGGGCGGGTCGTGTTTCGCCCGTGCCGGCACGGGCGAAAGTTTTTCCAAAATTGCCCTTGCATCGCCGTCGGAGTTCCCGTATAGTACTTCTTCGCACGGGGGCGTAGCTCAGCTGGGAGAGCGCTTGACTGGCAGTCAAGAGGTCAGGGGTTCGATCCCCCTCGTCTCCACCCGAGCATTGAATGAGGCTCCAACGCAAGTTGGGGCCTTTTTTCATATTGGCACACAAGGTCAAAGGCGGCACCATGATCCTCCTGGTCGACAAGATCGAAAAAAGCTTCGGCGCACGCGTCCTCTTTAGCGGCGCGTCCTTCCAGATCAACCCCGGCGAGCGCTTCGCGCTCGTGGGCCCCAACGGCGCTGGCAAAACCACCATGCTCAAAATCATCATGGGCATCGACAGTCCCGACTCCGGCCAGGTCCAGTACGCAAAGGACTGCCAGGTGGGCTACCTAGAGCAGGAAACTAATCTGGAACAAAAGGACACCACCATCCTCGCCGAGGTCATGGCCGCCGCCAAGGAAATCCGCCGCATGGGCGAGCGCGCTAACGAGCTGCAGGCCCAAATCACCGAGCTCTCCGAGCAGGGCAAGGACGTCGACGCACTCCTCAACGAGTACGGCCAGGTCCAGGACCGCTTTGAGCACCTGGGCGGCTACGAGCTCGAGAGCAACGCCCGCAAAATCCTGTCCGGCCTGGGCTTTAAGGTCACCGACTTTGAGCGCCCGTGCTCCGAGTTCTCGGGCGGCTGGCAGATGCGCATCGCGCTCGCCAAGCTCTTCCTGCGCCATCCCGACCTGCTGCTTCTGGACGAGCCCACTAACCACCTGGACCTCGAAAGCGTCCAGTGGCTGCGCGGCTTTATAGCCAACTATGACGGCGCCGTCCTCATCGTCAGCCACGACCGCGCCTTCATGGACGCTTGCGTCGACCACGTCGCCGCACTCGAAAATCGTCGCGTGACCACTTACACCGGCAACTACAGCAGCTACCTCAAGCAGCGCGAGGACAACCTGGAGCAGATGCGCGCAAAGCGTGCCGCCCAGGAGCGCGACATCGCCCACATGCAGGTCTTCGTAGACAAGTTCCGCTATAAGCCCACCAAGGCCGCCCAGGCGCAGGAGCGCATCCGCAAGATCGAGCAGATCAAAAAGGAGCTCGTCATCCTGCCCGAGGGCCACAAGCACATCGACTTTAAGTTCCCCGACCCGCCGCGCTCCGGCGACATGGTCGTGGGCCTGGAGGGCGTGTCCAAGTCCTACGGCGACAAGCACATCTACAGCGATATCGACCTCAAGCTCTACCGCGGCGAGCACGTGGCGCTCGTCGGCCCCAACGGCGCCGGCAAGTCCACGCTCATGAAGATCCTCGCCGGCCTGGAGCCGCCCACCACCGGCACCCGCGATCTGGGCACCAACGTCGGCGTCGCCTACTATGCCCAGCACGCGCTCGAGGGCATGACCGAGTCCAACACCGTCCTGCAAGAGATCGACACCGTCACGCCCAAGTGGACCGTGCCGCAGCAGCGCAGCCTGCTGGGTGCCTTCCTGTTTAGCGACAACGACGCAATCGAAAAGCAGGTACGCGTCCTCTCCGGCGGTGAAAAGGCGCGTCTGGCCCTGGCAAAGATGCTCGTGGCCCCCGAGGCGCTCCTGTGCCTGGACGAGCCCACCAACCACCTGGACATCGACTCGGTGGACATGCTCGAGAACGCCCTGCAAAACTTCCCCGGCACCATCGTGCTGATCAGCCACGACGAACACCTGGTGCGCGCCGTGGCCAACCGCGTGATCGACATCCGCGATGGCAAGGTCAAGGTCTATGACGGCGACTACGACTACTACCTCTACAAGCGCGAGGACCTCGCAGCCCGTGCCGCCGCCGAGACGGCAGGGGAGAGTGCGCCGGCCACGGCCAAGTCCACCAAAGCCAGCGCCGCCCAGGCCGACACCCCCGCAGCTGCCCCCAAACCCGCCGAGGGCAAAAAGACCAAGGAGCAAAAGCGCGCCGAGGCCCAAGCCCGCGCAGCGCTCAATAAAAAGCTCAAGGGCGTGCGCAACCAGCTCAAGAAGATCGAGACGGAGCTCGACAAAAAGCGCGCCCGCTATGACGAGCTTATGGAATTGATGGCAAGCGAAGAGCTTTATGCCGATCAGGATAAGTTCAACGCCGCGCTGGGGGAATATAACGGCCTTAAGCAAGAGCTGCCCAAGCTCGAGGACGAATGGCTGGAGCTTTCCACCCAGATCGAAGAGGAGACCGCGCGTGAACTCTCGTAAGGCCGCTGCCGTGGCGATGAGCATCATCGCCATCGCGTGCCGCATCTGCGGCATCTTTATGAGCGCGATGACCGTGCTGCTGTGCTTTAGCGGCCTCACCGCCAAGCTGCAGATCGTGGGCTTTGTCGTTGAGCTTTCGCGAGCGCTGCCGAGCGCCATCGCCGGCTACGGCGTCATCACGTCGCCTTTTGGCGGCGTGTTCCGCCTGGATTACGCCATCGTCGCCGTGATCCTGTTTGCGATCGACTATCTGCTCACGCGCGCCTCGCGCCGCGTCCGCTAGTGGAGCGCCATGTCCAGCAGCTACCTCATGAACCTACTCGCCAGCGCCGTCGCCGTCATCGTGGGCATCGTGATCCACGAGAGCGCGCACGCCGCCGCGGCCTGGGCACTCGGCGATAAGACGGCCCGTTCGCGCGGACGCGTCTCACTCAACCCGCTCAACCATATCGACCCGTTTGGCACCATCATCCTGCCGCTGCTCATGCTTGCCGCCGGCGGCCCGGTGTTCGCCTTCGCCAAACCCGTACCCGTCTACCTCAACAACCTCAAACATCCCAAGCGCGACGAGGTCCTGGTGAGCGCAGCCGGCCCCGCGTCGAACATCGCACTCGCGTGCCTCGCGGCCGCCCTCATGCACGCAGCGTACGGCAACCTCTACACCAGCATGTCCTTTGCCGTGGCGTCACAGATCATGAACTTCGGCGCCACGTTCATCGTGGTCAACCTGTCACTCGCGTTCTTCAATCTCATCCCGATCCCGCCGCTCGATGGCTCGTCGATCATCGTGCCGTTCCTCAAAGGCAAGGCGCTCGCCAGCTACTACCGCCTGCAGCAATACGCCATGCCCATCCTCATCTTGGTGTTGTACCTGCTGCCCATGTGGACCGGCATCGACGTGATCGGCCGGTATTTCGACGTTACCGTGTATCCGCTGGCAGAGCAGCTGCTCACCTTCGCAATCGCCGGTATCTAGGGTAAACTTACAAATCGACCGTGCAAATCGGTCGCAACATGCACCCAAACCGCGCCGCGAAGGCGCCGTCAAAGGAGGTCGAAGATGTCGTATCGCGTGTCGACGCAGGTCTACAGCGGACCGTTCGACCTGCTGCTGCAGCTGGTTACCCGCCAAAAAGTCGATATCGGCGCTATCTCGATCAGCGAGGTGGCCGAGCAGTACCTTGCCGAGGCCGAGCGCATCGAGGCGCTGGACCTGGACGTGGCGAGCGATTTTTTGCTGGTCGCAGCAACCCTTTTGGACATCAAGGCCGCCTCGTTGGTGCCGCAAGAGGCCCCGCGCAAAGCCGATGACGATGACGAGATCGACGATGACCTCGAAGAACTTAGCGCGCTCGACGGGGACGCCCTACGCGAGGTCCTGATCCAGCGCCTGATCGCCTACAAGCAGTTTAAAGGCGCGGCTGCGGCCCTCGGTGCCCGCATGCAGGCCGAAAGCCGCATGCACCCGCGTGTGGCCGGCCCCGACCCCGAGTTCCTGGGGCTCATGCCCGACTACCTGGCCGGCATCACCCTGCGCGGTCTCGCCGTCATCTGCGCCGACCTGGACGGCAAGCGCCAGACTTTCCTGCTGGAAGCCGAGCACGTGGCACCGCATCGCGTGCCGCTCGACCTGACGGTGGCCTCGGTCGATCGCTTTACCATGGCTCACCAAACCTGCACCTTCCGCGAGCTGTTGGACGGCGATGCCACCACCGAACAGCTTGTCGTCACCTTCCTGGCCATGCTCGAGCTCGCCAAGCGCGGCTCGCTTACCCTGAGCCAGGACGAAATCTTTGGAACCATTCAAATCAATCGCGTCGAGGGCGCCGAGGCATACGTGCCCGGCGAGGGCCCCGAGCTCACCGAATAGGAGCGGCAACCATGTCAACCCTTTCCACGCTGGAGGCAAACAGCCTCAAAGGCGCCTTGGAGGCGCTGCTGCTGGTGTCGAGCGACCCCGTGAGTGCGCCCGCGCTGGCAAGTGCACTGGATATCGCCCCGGGCGAGTGCGCATCGCTGCTCGCCGAGCTCAAAGTTGAGTACGAGGAGGCTAACCGCGGTTTTCAGCTGCGCGAGGTCGCCGGTGGTTGGCGCTTGTTTACGCACCCCGCCTACCACGATGTGGTAGAGGCCTATGTGCTGAGCTGGGACACGCAAAAGCTGTCGCAGGCGGCGCTCGAGACCTTGGCCGTTATCGCCTACCACCAGCCAGTCACGCGCGAGGTGGTCAAGGGCATCCGCGGCGTCAACTCCGACGGCGTCATTGCGTCGCTCGTGGACAAGGGCCTGGTGCGCGAGCTCGGCCGCGACCCCGAGCGCGGTCAGGCCATCATCTACGGCACGACCAACGCCTTCTTGGAAAAGTTCGGTCTGCGCTCCACCCGCGACCTGCCCGATCTGGAGCAGTTTGCCCCCGACGAGCAGTCGCGCCGGTTTATCCGCGAGCGCCTGAGCGGTCGTAGCATTCAGTCCACGCTCGAGGAGCAGGCCGATGACCTGGACGAAGAGCGCGAACTGCTCGATACCGATGTTGAAGATGTTGAGGCAGTCGAGGACTTGGAAACCCTGGTCGTCGACGAGACCTCGGAGGATTTACATGACGAGGACTAACGAAGTAGGGGAGACGCGTGCCATGGGCAACGCAGTACCCGCAACCGACGCCCAGCCCGTCTACCCGCATACCATGCGCCTGCAGCGCTTTTTGGCGCGCGCGGGCGTGGCGAGCCGCCGCGGATCGGAGGACCTGATGACCGCCGGCCGCGTGACCGTCAACGGCCAGATCGCGACCGAACTGGGCACCAAGGTCGACGTCGACCACGACCATATCGAGGTCGACGGCATGCCCGTCAAGCTCAACCAGGGCTCCGTGTACCTGATGCTCTACAAGCCGACCGGCTACCTCACCACCATGAGCGATCCGCAGGAGCGCCCTTGCGTGGCCGACCTGGTCCCGCGCGACCGCTTTCCGGGCCTGTTCCCTGTGGGCCGCCTGGACCGCGACACCACGGGCCTTTTGCTCTTTACCACCGACGGCGACCTGTCGCAGGATCTGCTGCACCCCAGCAAGCATGTTTACAAGACCTACCAGGCGCTCGTGGACGGCAACCTGACCGATCGCGACTTAGAACCACTCCGCCGCGGCATCGAGCTCGATGACGGCCTGTGCCAGCCGGCGATCTGCCGCGTCATTAACGCGCGCGAGGCCGAGGCCGTAGCTCCGCAAGGCGTTAAGCCCGGCACCACCGCCGTGGAGGTCATCATCCGCGAAGGCCGCAAGAACCAGGTCAAGCGCATGCTGAGCAAGATTCACCACCCGGTGATCCGCCTGCACCGCTGCAACTTTGCCGGCCTGGAGCTCAAGGATGTGGCCAAGGGCTCGTGGCGCGAGCTCACCGACCGCGAGGTGCAGATCCTCAAAGACGGCGGTATCCCGCCCAAGCAGGCCAGCTCCAAGCGCAGCGCCGCGCCGGCGACCAACACCGCGAGTCGCACGCGTCACCACGGTAGCCACGGCTCCGCGCCCAAGCGCAACACCTACCGCGAGCGCTACACGAGCTAGGCAATCGCAAAGCCCCAGCGCCCGCGTCCCATACCAGCACGTCAACCACCGAAAGGAAGCATTGCATGATCGTCGCCATCGACGGCCCCGCCGGTTCCGGCAAGTCCACCATCGCCAAGGAGATTGCCCGCCAGCTGGGCTTTAACAAGCTCGACACGGGCGCCATGTATCGCGCCGTCACCTTCGCCGCGCTCGACCGCGGCATCGACCTGGACGACGAGGCGGCCATTGACACCCTCGCCGAGCAAATCGAGATCCGCTTTACCAACGGCACCGGCGAGGACACGCGCCTGACCATCGACGGCAAGGACGCATCGGCCGCCATTCGCACCCCGCAGGTCGACGCCAACGTGTCCAAGGTCTCGGCCTACCCGGGCGTGCGCGCCGCCATGCTCATCCACCAGCGCCGCGCCGCCGAGGACCGCGATATCGTCGCCGAGGGTCGCGACATCGGAACCGTCGTGTTCCCCAACGCACAGGTCAAGGTCTTCCTGACCGCCGACCCGCGCGAGCGTGCCCGTCGCCGTGTGCTGCAGCGCCACCAAAACGACGCCCAGCCGCTTACCACCGAGAAGCTCGAGGCCGAGGTCGACGAGACCCTCGACGCCCTCAAGCAGCGCGATAAGCTCGACAGCAGCCGCGAGGTCGCGCCGCTCGTTCCCGCCGAGGACGCCGTGCACGTCGACTCCACCGCCCACACCATCGACGAGGTCGTCCACATTATCGAGGACCTCATCAACCAAAGGAGGTAGCCCATGCGCCTGTTTAAGCAGACGCCCGAGGATTACTACAACGCCCCCTACGCCGAGTTCCCGGCGCTCATCCGCGGCACCGTCGCCGTGGTCATGGGCATCCTGTGGGTCTTCTCCAAGCTCATGTGGCGCTGGAAGGTCGAGGACAGCGACCTGCTGTTTGAGCGCCAGGAAGGCCGCGGCAGTGTGGTCATCTGCAACCACACCTCAATGGCCGAGTTGCTGGCCGTGGAGACGGCGTTGTTCTTTGGCGGCCGCCGCATCCGCCCGATCTTTAAATCCGAGTTTGCCAAGACCAAGATTGTGCGCTGGGCCTTTAGCCGCGTGGGCGGCATTCCCGTCGAGCGTGGCACTGCAGACATGAAGTGTCTGCGTGCCGCCCAGCATGCGCTGCAGCGCGGCGAGGACGTCTTGATCTTCCCCGAGGGCACGCGCATCCGCTCGCGCGAGATCAAACCCGAAGTCCACGGCGGCTTTGCGCTCATCGCTCAGATGGGCAAGGCGCCCGTCAACCCACTCGCCATTTGTGGTTGGTCCGATATTACGCCTAAGGGCAAAAAGCTCATGCGCCCCAAAAAATGCTGGATCCGTGCCGGCAAGGCCATCTCGCTTTCCGATGCTCCGGCCGAGCTCAAGCGCAAGGAACGCCTGGCATGGTTTGAGTCCGAAGCCATGAGTCGCGTCTACGCCATGCGCGATGACCTGTGCGCCGAGCACCCGGGCAGGTTCTAGCCATGGGCGAGTATGTCATGAACACTGCCGAGGCTGTGACCGGCAAGGCAGACGCCCCCACCATCGAAATCGCCGCCCACGCTGGCACCTGCTACGGCGTGCAGCGTGCGCTCGATATGGCCCTGGCGGCCGCCCCGCAGGCGGGGGAGAACGCTCAGGTCCACACCCTGGGCCCGCTCATCCATAATCCCATCGTGGTGCGCGAGCTTTCCGAGGCAGGCGTCGGTCTGGCCGAGACCCTAGACGACGCCGCATCGGGCACCGTGATCATCCGCGCGCACGGCGTGGTGCCGCAGGTGATCGAGGCCGCTCGCGAGCGCGGTCTCGACGTGGTCGATGCCACCTGCCCCTACGTGAAAAAAGTCCACGTGGCGGCGGAGCGCCTGGTACGCGAGGGCTACCGCGTGATCGTCGTGGGCGAGCCGGGCCACCCCGAGGTTGAGGGCATCCTGGGCCATGCCGGCGATGACGCTCAAGTCGTGAGCTGCGCCGCCGATGCGGACGCGCTGCCGCTCAAGGGCAAGGTTGGGCTCGTCGTGCAGACCACCCAGACCGCGCAGAACCTGGCCGAGGTCGTGGCTGCCATCACGCCGCGCGTGCAGGAACTGCTCGTGATCAACACCATCTGCGCCGCCACGAGTGAGCGTCAACAGGCAGCAGCCGCACTTGCCAACCGCTGCGACTGCATGGTCGTGGTGGGCGGCAAGAACTCGGGCAACACCCGCCGCCTGGCGCAGATTTGCGCAAACGCCTGCGAGCGTACGTATCACATCGAGGAAGCTTCCGAGCTTCAGGCCGCGTGGTTTACCGACGCTCACCACATCGGCATCACCGCCGGAGCCTCCACCCCGCAAGAACACATCGAACGCGCCGTCGAGCGCATCAAGGAGCTTTGCCGCTAATCATGGACCAGACCGTACCCGCATACGCCGCTGAGGTGGCCGATTACGGGCGCAGCCGCGACCCCGAGCCGGGTGAGGGCGCGCTCGTTAAAAACGTGCGCCCCGAATCGCCCGCATGGGATGTGGGTATCGAGCCGGGCATGCGCGTGCTCACGGTCAACGGCGAGCAACTGACCGATATGATCGTGTGGCTCTGGGAGGCAGATGACGACACTGTCGAGCTGGAGGTATTCGACCCGCGCGACGACACCGTCACCCCCGTCGAGCTTGACCGCTTTCCCGGCGAGGACTGGGGTCTGGAGTTCGATGGCCCTATCTTCGATGGCATGCGTACCTGCGTAAATGCCTGCGTGTTCTGCTTTATGACCATGCTGCCCAAGGGCGGTCGCTCCACGCTCTACATTCGCGATGATGACTACCGCTTGAGCTTTTTGCAGGGCAACTTTGTCACGCTCACGAACCTCACCGACGAAGATGTTCAAAACGTCATCCAACGCAACATGAGCCCCATGAACGTGTCGGTCCACGCCGTGAGCCCCGACATCCGTCGCCGCATGATGGGCCGCAACGCCCAGCGCGGCATGGACGTGCTCGAGGCCATCATGGCCGCCGGCATCGAGATTCACGCGCAGATCGTGCTGTGCCCCGGCATGAACGACGGCGAGGAGCTGGAAAAGACTCTGCGCTTTTGCGAGGAGCACGAGCAAATCACGAGCCTGGGCATTGTGCCGCTTGGATTTACCAAGCATCAGAACCGTTTTAGCTGGTCCTACAGTGACAAGCCCGAGCTGGCGCGCGAGACTATCGCCATGATCCGGCCCTTCCAGGACCGTGCCTTCGAGCGCTTTGGCCGCCATACCTTCCAGATGAGCGACGAGTTCTACCTGGATGCCGGCATCGAGCCGCCTGAGGCGGACTTTTACGACGGCTACCCGCAGTACTACGACGGCATCGGTATGATTCGCTCCTATCTGGACGAGACTGACAACGTGCTCGCCGCCGATGCCGAGCGCCTGCGCCGCGTTCGCGAGGCAATCGCCGCCCGTGACCAGCGCCTGCTGTGCCTTTCGGGCGCCAGCGCGCGCGATACGGTAGCGCGTTTTGTGGAATCGCCGCAGGGCCTTGCCGGTACCGTCACGGCCATCAAAAACCGCTACTTTGGCGGCAACGTGGACGTGACCGGCCTCATCGTCGCCTGCGACATCTTGGAGCAACTGCCACAGGACCTATCGGGGGTTATGCTCTTTGTGCCTAAGCTCATGTTCAACGCCGATGGTATGACCCTTGACGAGTATCATCGTGACGAATTACTCGCAAGCCTTACCGGTCGCGGCGCCGAGGTTCATGTGGTGTCGACCATGCCGCATGAGCTGCTCGATACCCTGGAGCACATCCTTGGCATAACGCCCGCCAATTCAACTATTCCCGCTGAACCTACCCATTAAAGGAGAGCAGATGAAACCTATCGTCGCCGTCGTCGGACGCCCCAACGTGGGCAAGTCCACGCTCGTCAACCGCCTGGCCCAGACCTCGGACGCCATCGTCCATGAGTCCCGCGGCGTCACGCGCGACCGCTCGTATCACACGGCCGACTGGAACGGCCGCGAGTTCACCATCGTCGACACGGGCGGTATCGAGCCGCTCAAGAGCGATGACGTCTTTGCCACGTCCATCCGCGACCAGGCCCTTGCCGCCGCCGAGGAAGCCGCCGTCATCCTGTTTGTGGTCGACGGCCGCACCGGCGTCACCGAGGAGGACGAATCGGTCGCCCGCATGCTCAAGCGCTGCGACAAGCCGGTCTTTCTGCTGGTGAACAAGCTCGACAACCCCGATCGCGAGAATGACAACATCTGGGAGTTCTATTCGCTCGGCATCGGTGAGCCCACGCCGCTCTCGGCCCTGCACGGCCATGGCACGGGCGACCTGCTCGACGACATCGTGGCCCTGTTGCCCGAGGAGGAGGACGAGGTCGCCGACGAGTTTCCCGATGCGCTGAACGTGGCCATCATCGGCCGCCCCAACGCCGGTAAGTCCTCGCTGTTCAACCGCATCCTGGGCGCCGACCGCTCCATCGTGTCCAACATCGCCGGCACCACGCGCGATGCCATCGACACCGTCGTCGAGCGCGACGGCAAGCACTACCGCATGGTCGACACCGCGGGCATTCGCAAGAAGAGCACCGTGTACGAAAACATCGAGTACTACTCCATGGTCCGCGGCCTGCGCGCCATCGACCGCGCCGACGTGGCGCTGCTCGTCGTCGACGCCTCCGTGGGCGTCACCGAGCAGGACCAGAAGGTCATGGGCCTTGCCATCGAGCGCGGCTGCGCCATCGTGGTGCTGCTCAACAAGTGGGATCTGCTCGACGACGACCGCAAGCGCGAGGCCTGCATGGAGACCGTTGACCGCCGTCTGGGCGTCATGGCTCCTTGGGCCCAGTACCTGCGCATTTCGGCCCTGACCGGCCGCAGCGTCGAGAAGATCTGGGCGATGGTCGACGCGGCCGAAAAGACGCGTTCGCAAAAGATCACCACCTCGCGCCTCAACACGTTCCTCACTGACCTGCGCGAGTTTGGCCACACCGTGGTGGACGGCAAGCGCCGCCTGCGCATGCACTACGTGACCCAGACGGGCGTCAACCCGCCGACGTTTACGTTCTTCGTCAACCACAGCGACCTGGTCAATGACACCTACCAGCGCTACGTGGAGAACCGCATGCGCTCGACCTTCGATTTTGCCGGAACGCCCATTCGACTCTTCTTTAGGAAGAAGGAGCAAAAGGATGCTTAATCCGATTCTGCTGACCGCCATCTGCGCCGTGGTCTCGTTCTTTATCGGAGCGATTCCGTTTGGCCTGATCCTGGGCCGCGTGTTCAACCACACGGACATCCGCAAGGCGGGCTCCGGCAACATCGGCACCACCAACGCCCTGCGCGTGGCCGGCCCCAAGGTGGCCGCGCTCACGCTGCTGTTCGACTGCCTTAAGGGCGCCATCTGCGTCCTTATCGCGCGTCCGCTTATCGCGGGCGTGGGCTATGGCTTCCCTGTGAGCATCATGGCGCCTGGAGCCCCCGGCGACTGGATGCTCGGCGTCATCTGCCTGGCTGCGGTGTGGGGTCACATCTTCTCGCCCTACCTCAACTTCCACGGCGGCAAGGGTATCGCCGTGGGCTTGGGCGTCATCCTCGCCTGGTACTGGCCCATCGGACTTTCGCTGCTGGGCATGTTTATCGTGGCCGTCGCCATCACCAAGTTTGTGTCGGTAGGCTCGCTTGCCGCGGCCATTGGTCTTCCCATCGCCGTCTGCGCGGTCTTTCCGTATAGCAGCCTGGAACTTAAGTTTTGCATGGCGCTGATCGGCATCACCGTGGTGTGGGCCCATCGCGCGAACATCAAAAAGCTCATGGCCGGTAAGGAGTCCAAGCTCTCGTTTACCAAGCGCGTCACCGAGCCCGACGATAAGTAGGAGAGAGTCATGAATGTTGCGCTGATTGGCTCCGGCTCCTGGGGAACCGCCGTCGCCGGCCTTGCCGCCGCTCGAGCCGAGCGCGTGACCATGTGGGCCCATAGTGAGCAGACGGCCGCCGGCATTAACGGCGAGCACCGTAATCCCCGCTATCTGGTGGACTACGAGCTGCCCGGCAACGTTGTCGCCACCATGGACCTGTCGCAGGCACTCGACGGCGCCGAGGCCATCATCTTTGCCGTGCCCTCCACGCACCTGCGCAGCGTATGTCATCAGGCAGCACCTTTCATCGCCACCGACACCCCGGTGCTCTGCCTCACCAAGGGCATTGAGCCCGAGTCCGGCCTACTCATGAGCGAGGTCATCGCCAGCGAGATCGGCAGCGAGGCGCGCGTGGCGGCGCTCTCGGGCCCCAACCATGCCGAGGAGATCTGCCGCGGCGGGCTTTCTGCCGCCGTCATCGCCAGTAAAGACCAGCAGGTGGGGGAGACCTTTAAGGAGCTGCTGCTTTCCACGGCCTTCCGCATCTATCTGTCGCAGGACATGACGGGCGTCGAGGTCTGCGGCGCCATGAAAAACGTCATCGCTATCGTATGCGGCATCTCCGCCGGTACCGGCGCGGGCGACAACACGCTTGCCCTTATCATGACGCGCGGCCTGGCCGAGATCAGCCGACTGGTGCACGCCCGCGGCGGGCAGGCCATAACGTGCATGGGACTCGCCGGCATGGGCGACCTCATCGCCACCTGCACCTCGGAGCATTCGCGCAACCGCACCTTTGGCTACGAGTTTGCCCACGGCGTGTCGCTCGACGAGTACCAGGCGCGCACGCATATGGTGGTCGAGGGCGCCGTCGCGGCCCGCAGCGTGAGCGAGCTCGCCCGTTCACTGGGCGTAGACATTCCGCTCACCTTTGCCGTGGAGCAAACGCTCTACAACGGTGTTACTTTGGATAGGGCGATGGAAATTCTCACCGACCGCGTCCCATCACAAGAGTTCTACGGACTTACCGATTAGCGCAGAAAGGCTACTACCATGGGTTCCATTAAAATCGCTCCGTCCGTCCTTTCGGCCGATATGGCCAACCTCAAGGGCGAGCTCGACAAGATCGCCGGTGCCGACTACGTGCACTTCGACGTTATGGACGGTCACTTTACCGGCAACCTCACCTTTGGCGTCGACATCCTCAAGGCCGTCAAGCGCTCCACCGATGTACCGGTCGACGCGCACCTGATGGTGTCGAACCCCGACGAGACCGTCGATTGGTACGCCGACGCCGGCGCCGATATGATCACCGTTCACTACGAGGCCTCCACGCACCTGCACCGCACGCTCACGCACCTGCAGCAGCGCGGCGTCAAGGCCGGTGTGGTGCTCAATCCCGCAACGCCCGTCTGCGTGCTCGAGAGCATCATCGATGTCGTCGACATCGTGCTGCTGATGAGTGTGAACCCCGGTTTTGGCGGCCAAAGCTTTATCCCGGGCACTCTGCCTAAGCTCCACGAGCTCAAGGCCATGTGTGAGCGCCACGGCGCGTCGCCCATGATCGAGGTCGACGGCGGCATTTCTTCCAAAAACATCGCCGAGGTCGTCAAGGCCGGCGCCAACGTGCTCGTAGCCGGCTCCGCCGTATTTAAGTCCGAAGATCCCGCCGCCGAGGTTGCGCTACTGCAGAAGCTGGGCAATGAGGCCGCACAGGAGGCATAAACCCTTATGACCGCAGGTCAAAACCGCATACCCGTGAATCTTGACTATGCCGCCTCGACGCCCATGCGCGCCGAGGCGCTCCTTGCGCAGCGCGAATATGACGACAGCGAGCTTGCCGGCGTCAACCCCAACTCGCTGCACTCGCTTGGACGCAAGGCCGCCGCACGCCTGGAAGTTGCCCGTCGCGAAATCGCCCGCAGCTTTGGCGCACGCGTCCGCCCGTCCGAGATCGTCCTGACCAATGGCGGCACCGAGGCCAACCAGCTGGCGCTGCTCGGTCTTGCCGAGGGCGCTCGTCAGCGCGATCGCAAGCGCGACCGTGTCATCGTGTCGGCGATCGAGCACGATTCGATCCTGGACAACCTACCGCTGCTGCGTGCCGCCGGCTTTACCGTCGATCTGGTGCAGCCCTGCCGAGCGGGCTACATCGAGACCGCCGCGCTGAGCGACTTGCTCGGCGACGACGTGGCACTCGTTAGCATCATGGCCGCCAACAACGAGACCGGCGTGGTGCAGCCCATCCGCGAGCTGGCCGCCGCCGCGCATACCGTGGGCGCCCTGTTCCACACCGATGCCATCCAGGGCTATCTGCACATTCCGCTCGATGTCACCGAGCTGGGCGTCGATGCCATGTCCGTTGCCGCCCACAAGATCGGCGGTCCCGTGGCATCCGGCGCGCTCTACCTCAAGAACCGCACGCCGCTGCGCCCCCGAATCTTTGGCGGTGGACAGGAAGCCGGACGACGTGCCGGCACGCAGGACCTGCGCACGCAGCTCGCCTTTGCCGCTGCCGCCCGCACGCTGACGCCCCATGTGGCCGAGGAGTGCGAGAAGCTGCAAGCCCTTTCCGACAAGCTCTACGCCACGCTTACGGCCCATCCGCGTATTCACGCCACGATGGGCGACTATGCGCATGCCGACCGTCTGCCCGGCATGGTATCGATCTACATTGACGGCATGGACTCCGAGGAGCTCATCATCAAGCTCGACGCCGCCGGCTTTGAGGTGTCGGCAGGCTCGGCATGCTCGAGCGGCAGCACGGACCCCAGCCACGTTTTGAGCGCGATGGGCATCGGTCGCGAGCAGGCGTTGGGCGCACTGCGCATTTCCTTCGATGACCGCGTGGTTCCGGACGATCTGATCGACTTTGCCCAGACGCTGCTCTCGATCGTAGGTGCCGCATGATCGTCGCCGAACTCGAGCGCGCCCTGCTTGCACGCTATCCTATGACGGACGCCGAACCCTGGGACCACATAGGCTTATCCGTTGGCGACCCCGACGACGAGATCCGCGGCGTGGCCTGCGCACTCGACGCGACCGAGGTCAACGTGCACCGCGCTCTCGAGGCCGGCGCTAACGTGCTGCTGACGCATCATCCCATCTATATTAAGGCGCCTGAGGCGTTTTGCCCGGCGGATGCGTCGCGTCCCCAGTGCAGCGCAGCACTGTTTGAGGCCGCCCGCTGCGGCGTGAGCATTATTTCGCTCCATACCAACCTGGACCGCTCGCACGAAGCGCGCGTTCGCCTGAGTGAGTTGCTGGGCGCCGAGCCCATGAGCTCGCTGGAGCATGTGGACGAGCCTGAGCTCACCGGTCTGGGCGCACTCGCGACCCTCCACGATCCCTGCAACCTGCGCGATCTCGCCAACCGTGCCGCCACGGCGTTTGGCAGCGACCCCCGTGTGTGGGGCGAGGCCGAGCACCCGTGCCGCACCGTCGCCATCCTGGGCGGCTCCCTCGGTGACTTTGGAGAGCTCGCCATCGCCGCCGGTGCGGATGTCATCGTGACGGGCGAGGCGGGCTATCACGTGGCGCAAGACCTTGCTCTGCGCGGTCTGGGCATCATCCTGCTCGGCCATGACCGCTCCGAGGAGCCGTTCGTTGATATATTGATGAACTCTGCAGTTGACGCCGGGGTCGACCCCCGTCATGCGATTAAAATACTGAACCCTTGCCAATGGTGGACTGTGACAAAAGGAGAGAACTTATGAGCGCCGGCGCTACGCTACTCAAGCTGCAACAGATCGATTTGGAGCTCGCCCGCAACAAGAGCGAACTTGCCAATATGCCGGAGCTCAAGGAGCTCGCTTCCAAGCGCAAGACCTACGTTAAGCTCAAGGCCGAGATGACCAAGCTCTACGCCCAGCGCAAGGATCTGGACATTGAGCTCGACGATCTCAACACCACCGAGATTCAGACCAACAACGCCATCGAGGCTGCCAAGAAGCGCCACGTCGACGGCTCCGACTACCGCGAGGTTCAGGACCTGGAGAATGAGCTCGCCACTCTGGCCAAGCGTCTGGACAAGATCGAGCACACCCGCAAGGACGTCGTCGTCGCCCACAAGGAGGCGCTCGACCGCGAGGCTCGCGCGCAGGCCATCATCGCCAAGTTCGAGGAGGGCGTGAAGGCCGACACCAAGGCCGCCCGCGCCAAGGCCGCCGACCTCCAAGCCCAGATTGACGCCGCCACCAAGGAGCGCACCGCGCTTGCCGCCACGCTGCCGACCGACGTCCTCACCGATTACGAGCGCCTGCTCAAGCAGTTCCGCGGCCTGGCAGTCGAGACCATCAAGGGCAACATCCCCACGGTCTGCCACACCGCGCTGCAGGCGTCGTCCATGAGCGACCTCAACCACGACGGTAGTGAGATTACGCATTGCCCGTACTGCCACCGCCTGCTGGTGCTTCCCAACAAGGAAGCCTAAATGATGACGGCGGCATCCAACAATTCAATGCAACTTGAGGGAAAAACGATCCTGCTGGGTATTACCGGCGGGATCGCCGCCTATAAGTCGTGCAATATCGTGCGCCTACTGCAAAAGCGCGGCGCGCGCGTCAAGGTCGTTATGAGCGAGCATGCCACGGAGTTTGTGGGGCCGCTCACGTTCCGCGCGCTCACCAACGAGCCGGTCGCGGTGGGCCTTTTCGACGACCCCTCCGACCCCATCCACCACATTTCGCTGGCGCAGGAGCCCGATCTTGTGATCGTGGCGCCCGCGACGGCCAATATCATCGCCAAGATGGCCAACGGTATCGCCGATGACCTCATCTCCACCACGCTGCTTGCCACGCCGCGACCCATCGTGATCGCCCCCGCCATGAACAACGGCATGTGGAAGGCGCCGGCGACGCAGGCCAATATGGCCACGTTGCGCGACCGTGGCGTCCATGTGGTGGGACCTGGCAGTGGCTACCTTGCCTGCGGCGACGTGGACACGGGGCGCATGAGCGAGCCCGAGGACGTCGTCGAGGCCGTCTGCGAGGTGCTCAATCCCGTGCCGCAGGACCTGGCGGGCAAGCGCGTCGTGATTACCGCCGGCCCCACGCACGAGCCGATCGACCCCGTGCGCTTTATCGGTAATCGGTCGTCGGGCAAGATGGGCATTGCCCTGGCAGGGGAGGCCGTACGCCGCGGCGCTGCGGTCACGCTCGTGCTGGGGCCGACGTCACTCGACGTGGGTCGCGGCATGGAGTGTGTACGCGTGCAGACCGCCGCAGAGATGCTGCAGGCCGCACTGAGCGCCTTTCAGACGGCCGATGCGGCCATTTGTGCGGCGGCTGTCGCCGACTACACACCTGCCGCTCCTGCGGATCACAAGCTCAAAAAGGCCAACGAACGCTTGGATCGCATCGAACTGGTCGAGACCGTTGATATTTTGGCTGAGCTCTCGCGCCAGAAGGGCGAGCGCCGTGTAATCGGATTTGCAGCCGAGACCGATAACGTCGTGGAGTACGCTGAGCGAAAACTTGCCCGTAAGGGCTGCGACGCGATCATCGCCAACGATGTCTCGCGCGCCGATTCGGGCTTTGGAACCGACACCAATAAGGCCTGGATTGTGAGCACGGCAGGTACGCAAGAACTTCCCGTACTAACAAAACCCCAGCTCGCAGATACAATTTTGGACTTGCTCAAAAATAATTAAAAAAGTTCTTGCACAAGTCCAAAGTTTCGGGTTAATATACTCCCTGTTGCGAGCGAGAGCAGAGCAACAAACAAAAGCTTCGGGACGTGGCGCAGCTTGGTAGCGCACTTGACTGGGGGTCAAGGGGTCGCTGGTTCGAATCCAGTCGTCCCGACCAGAAGTTTGCAGGTCAGGCGCCTAGTGCCTGACCTTTTTTGTTAAGAATCAACAAAGTAAGCAACAAAGAATCAACGGCTTTCTTGATCGATACTTTCGCTCAACAAAAACTTGTACGTCACCCTCCAAAAACGACAATTTATGAAATGTTTGGAGGCTGACGTACACAAATACGGTACATTCACGTTGCGACAGCGTCCTCCACATGTCTGGACTCTCTATGCTTACGCTGGATAGACATCGCTAGAACGGGTATAGTATCGGAAGTTTTGTCGTTTACCAGCGGGGGAGTCCTGTGGGCATCAAAAAGAAGATCAAAAAGGAGCTTATCGGCACCTCCGATTACCCGTCGAATAAGATCTTTACGATCTCCAATTTCATCACCTTTACGCGCCTGATCCTCACGCTCGTCTTCCTGTACCTGTTTGTGACGGACAACAACCGTGTCGTTGCCATTGTCATCTACGCTATCGCGGCCTCCACCGACTGGATGGACGGCCAGATTGCCCGCATGACCAAAACCGTCTCGTGGCTCGGCAAGGTTATGGATCCCATCTGCGACCGTGCGCTGCTGTTTACCGGCGTGCTGGGCCTGGTGGTACGCGGCGAGTTGCCCATCTGGGTCTGCATACTCATCATCGGTCGCGATGTTTACTTAGGGATCGGATCGCTCATCGTGCGCCATTATCACCGTCGTCCCATCGATGTCGTCTTTCCCGGCAAGATTGCCACGGCGCTGCTCATGACCGGCTTCTCACTCATGCTGCTTGGGTTCCCCATCATAGACGGCTGGCATCTGCTGCCCGCCACGTTCACGGCATTCCCGGGTCTCAATGGCAGCTCGGTGCCCCTCGGCATCTTCTTTGTGTACGGCGGCGTCATCTTCTCCATGCTCACCGCTGTCATCTATTCCATTAAGGGAGGGGTGGCCATTAAACAGGCCATTGCGCATCCCGAGGACGAGGACACCGACTTTCTCAACCCCGAAATCGAAGACTGATTCATTGGGGTATGATTACGTACGGTTCATTTTTTGCGGCGTCGCCGCGTTAGATAGGGGTTGTCATGGACAACAAGGTTAACAATATGCCTCAGAACGATAAGACTGCGGACGCTACCTGCGTTTTCCGCGTTCCCTCGAGCGATGTCACTGTTCCCGACCTTATGGCCAACGTGCACATCACCGCTCCGGTTCTGTCCATCGTCAAGGGTCCGCAGACCGGAGCTGCCTTTGAGCTCGAGGACGACGTGACCACCATCGGCCGCGACCCCGCGAACGGCATCTTCCTCAACGACATGACGGTCTCGCGCAGCCACGCACGCATTATTCGTGAGGGCCTGGGCGCCCGTATTGAGGATCTGGGCTCGCTCAACGGAACCTGGGTCGACGGCGCCATCGTCAACGGTGCTCCGCTGCACGACGGCTCTTCCGTTCAAATCGGTACGTTCACGCTCATCTACCACGAGAGCACGCCGGAGCGCATCGAAACCGGTGAGTAGGTAATGGCCGAACGCAACTATCTGAGTATCGGCCAAGTCGTCAACCTTCTTCGAGGCGCATACCCCGATCTATCGAACTCAAAAATTAGATTTCTAGAAGATGAGGGGCTCATCACCCCTCATCGTACGCCTAAGGGGTATCGCCAGTACTCCAAGGAAGACGTTGACCGTCTCGAGGTCATCCTGCACCTGCAAAAGACCCGCTACATGCCGCTCAACGTCATTAAGCAGCGCTTGGAAAACGCAACGGACCTGTCCACTTTGGCTTACGAGGTGGGTCTTCTGTCCGATGTTCCGCTTAAGACGGAACCCAAAGAGACCAAGCAAAAGCTGCATCCCATCGAGACGATCCCCGACATGCTCGGTGTTGAGATTTCGTTTATCCGCTCCCTTGCCGAGAACGATCTAATTCGCATCATCAAGAGCCCGCAGAACCGAGAGCTCGTCGATGGCCGAGATTTCCCGATTATCCGTTACTGCTCGGAGCTGTCGCGCTTCCACATTGAGCCGCGCAACCTGCGTCAGTACGTATCGTCGGCAAACCGCGAGTCTTCGATGTTTGAGCAGGTTCTCGTGAGCATGCTCGGCATGGATACCTCCGATGACGAGCGCGACGCCAAGCTCGAGCGCGCTTTCAAGAAGCTGCACGACCTCACCGAGGGTGTGCACACCGCGCTCCTTAAGAACCGTGTCTTTGAGTCGCTCAACGCCGTGGTCGAGGACGCTGACATCGATGCTCTCGATGAGGAGATCGCGCGTTCCGAATCCACCAAGGCTAAAAGCGATGGGGCAAGCGTCCCCGCGGTTGCCGCGCACGACGAGTCGCTCGTGCAGCCGTCCAAGGTCGTCGTCCCCTCGCATAGCTCGTCTGCTAACACGAGTAAATAATCGCCGTCCATCCGGCAATCCATGAAAGGTCACAAAGTGTACGACTTCGAATCTCATATCGTCGACATCCCCGACTATCCCGAGCCCGGAGTCGTGTTTAAGGACATTACGCCGCTCTTTGGCAATCCCGAGGCTCTGAAGGCCATGGTCGATGCGCTCGCCGAGCATTTTGCTGGCATGGGCATTACCAAGGTCGTCGGCCCCGAGGCTCGTGGCTTTATGGTGGGCGTCCCCGTGGCCGTCGCCCTGGGCGCTGGCTTTGTTCCCGCACGTAAGCCGGGTAAACTGCCGCGCAAGACGGTGAGCGAGAGCTATGAGCTCGAGTATGGAACGGATTCTATCGAGATCCACGCCGATGCTATCAGCTCTAAAGATACCGTGTTGATTCTGGACGACTTGGTCGCGACGGGCGGAACCGTCGAGGCAACAGGTAAACTGGTGCGAGATATGGGCGCAAAGCTTGTGGGCTACGGTTGTATCCTTGAGCTTGCGTTTCTCAACCCGCGCAAGAAGCTCACGCCTTCTAACGAGGACGTTGAGCTCTTTAGCCTGGTAACGGTGGACTAGCCGCTACCCTTAGATACCGGAAAGGAAGCTACATGCGCACAGCAAACACGCACAGAAACATGGCACGCTGCGCTGCTACGGCAACCCTCGCTTGTGTTTTGGGCCTGGGCCTCGTGGCTCCGGCTTACGCCGATACCGCATCCGAGCTTGCTGCTGCCCGTACCAAGCTCGAGCAGATTGGCACCCAAACTCAGCAAATTCATGAAGAACTCTCCGCACAGACGCAGGAGCTTGATCAGACTGCAGGCGAGATCACGCAAAAGCAGCAAGAGATTGCCGAGGGTCAGGCAAAGCTTTCGAGCTACGTTGCCGGTGAGTACAAGACCGGCGGTCTGAGTCTCCTTCAGGTTCTGACGGGCGTCGACGATCTGGGCGACATGCTCAACCGTCTGTTCTATTACGGCAAGGTTTCCGACAAGCAGGCCCAGACCATTCAGGATGTCAAGGACCTTAAGCAGCAGCTCACTGATAAGCAGGCCGAGCAGGAGAAGAACGTCGCCGCGACGCAGAAGAAAGTCGACGAGCTCAACGCCCAGCAGGCCGAGGCTCAGAGCCTCGTCAGTTCCCTGGACTCGCAACTGCAGGCCGAGCTTGCCGCCGAGGCCGAGGCCAATGCGGCGCTGCAGGCCGGCATAAATGCCAGCACAGCCGAAAAGGCCACGGTAAGCAACGACACCGCCGGTACGACCGAGAACACCAACAATGGCGGCGGCACAACCAACAACGGCGGCAACACGCCTGCGCCCGCTCCTGCTCCTACGCCGCAGCCCTCGACGCCCGCTCCGGCTCCGACGCCTTCCGCACCGAGCCAGTCTGTTGACGGCGGCTCCGTTGTTTCGCGCGCCTACAGCAAGCTTGGTTGCGCTTATTCCTGGGGCGGCATTGGACCGGACAGCTTTGACTGCTCCGGTTTTGTAAGCTACTGTCTCACGGGCCGCTACTGCCGTCTGGGCACCACCGGCACTTTCATGGGTTGGACCCGCGTGTCCGACCCGCAACCCGGCGATGTCGTGGTTAACTCCTACCATACTGGCATCTATATCGGTAATGGTCAGATGATCCATGCTTCCGACTACAAGACGGGCGTCATCATCAGCTCCGTCGCAGCCGGCATGAACAACAACTACATTTTCGTGCGCTACTAAGTCACTCTGCATAGCAAACGAATGTGAACCTCGTGGCCTTTGGGCTGCGAGGTTCATTTATTTGTGACCGTGCTCCATACATGATCCCAATGAGCTAGTTTTCAATACTAGATGCACGTTTCAAAGGTAAGCAAGATGGCTATAATAAATGAGAAGCATCTAGAAAGGACCCTCTATGAGCTGGGCACTTATCTCCGATTCGAGCTGCAACCTCCGCGATTGGCAACCGACCGCGCCCCATACCACCTTTGCATATGCACCCCTTAAAATTCGAGTGGGGGAGCGCGAGTTCGTCGATGACCTCACGCTCAACGTTCACGAGCTCAATTGCGCCGTGCAGGCTGAGTCGAGCGCTTCTTCGAGCGCCTGCCCGAGCGTAGGCGAGTGGACCGAACTCTTTAGGCTTGCCGACAAGACAATTTGCATGCCCATCTCCGAGGGCGTCTCGGGAAGCTACAATGCCGCCGCCACGGCACGCGATTTGGTTCTTGCCGAGGATCCGAACCGTCAGATTCATTTGGTCAATTCACGCGGAGCCGGCGGCAAAATGGACCTGATCTTCCTGCTGTTCGACCGCTATCTCGCAAGCAACCCCAACGTCCCTTTTGAGGAAGCCTGCAGCTATTTTGATGAGCTGGAACTAAACAGCAAGATCCTCTTTAGCCTGTGCAATTACGAAAATCTCGCCAAGGCCGGACGTATTCCCAAGGCAGCTGGAGTTATCGCCAATAAACTCAACATTCGAGTTTTAGGCACGGCAAGCGAGGAGGGGGAGATTAAGCTCGTCGGTCACACCCGTGGCGAAAAGAAGATGCTTGGCAAGATTGTCGACACCATGGAGGCCGAGGGCTTTACCGGCGGCGAGGTCGTAATCGACCATGTCGAAAATGAGGCGGGCGCCCAGGCACTTGCCAGCCGCATTGTGGAGCATTGGCCCGGTTCCAAGACCATCATCATGCCCTGCAACGGACTGGATTCATACTATGCCGAGATGCACGGGCTCATTATCGGCTACGGCATGGGCGTGGCTTCAGGCCAATAGCGTCCAACTAAACAAAAACACGGGCGGGGCAAAGTGTCTGATGACTCTTTGCCCCGCCCTTCTTATACGTCGGTTAGCTATTAAACCCATTGAACTTTAGGTAGCTCATTAGATACGCCTTCGATACAAAAGACGATACTGCACTGCGAACGAGCAGCGACTCGCGAGTGACCTGATGAGCCGTATCGGGAACAGGAACCTGCTCAATGGAAAAAGCCGCACGAATCGATGCCTCGAGCTGATCAATCACATAATCAAAGGCGGTCGGTGCATCATAGCTCAGGCGCTGAATGTTAAAGAGTGCCTGAACCGCAGCGATGGGCAGCACCTGCTTAAAGATACAAATGGAGATGAGACGCGCAATCTGCTCGCGACCATATTGCTTTTTAACCGGAGCGGGAACGAGGCCGACCTTTACGTAGTTATTGATCATCGATGGCGTAATGACGGGCTGTTCCACACAAATCGAAAGCGGCTCCATCCACAGCTCGATGTACTCAATGACCTGGTCACGGTAGAGCGTTACATTCGGCAACTGGTTATAGCGCGGCAGGCTGAGCGTATTGAGTTTGCGGACTATATCAGACTGGATAAATGCATCAGGTAGCACCGTTGGCTGAATATCCTCTGGGCTAATGCTAACCGACGTATCGGACATAGGAATGACATGTTTAACGTGATTCATATGGTGCCTCCGTTCGTTTTCAATATTGTATTCTAGATTATCTAGTTTTACATACCACAATGAACGGTATGATCGTCGGCTTTGGCTCGAGTCCGGCCGCAGGATAACTGGCTTGTTTTTGCACAACAAAACGTCCAGCAGCAACGTTGCCTCAAGCTCGTTACTGCTGGACGTTTAAGTAAAAAAACAACCTTACATAATATATATTATCGTACTTATCCGCGTAGAAAAGCGTATGCGCTGGTAGCCGCTATGGCTCCGTCCGAAACGGCGGTCACAACTTGACGTAAACGCTTGGAACGGATATCGCCGGCAGCAAATAAGCCAGGCGTGCGGGTGGCCATCGATTCGGCGGTCACAATACCGCCGTCGGGCGCCAGATCTACCAGATGCTCTACAAACTCGGTATGGGGCTGCGTGCCAGCATAGACAAAAATGCCAAACGAACCAGGATCAAAGGACTCAGCGTGCATTTCACTAGTCGCATTGTCCTTAAACGTGATTGTCGTGGGCATCGCCTCACCAGAAAGCTCAACAATACTAGTTTGGTACCTAACTGAAATATTATCTTTTGCGAGCACCTTTTGAACCACGCCATCGGGGGCACGGAACTGATCGCGGCGCAAGACGATGGTCACGCTGCTGGCGATTTCTGACAAGAACAGGGCTTCCTCGCAGGCAGCATTACCGCCACCGATGACAAAGACCTGTTTACCGCGAAAGAACATGCCATCGCACGTCGCGCAATAAGAAACGCCACGACCGCGATACGTATCCTCGCCAACAAAACCAGCAGATCGCGGCGTGGCACCCATGCAAGCGATAACGCTCGAGGCCAGCGTATCGCCCATATCGTGATGCACCGTAAACAGCGCCGCATCCGCATCGTAATCGATACCCGTAACCATGCTCCATGTAACCTGTGCTCCCAGGCCCTCTGCATGTTGCTGAAACCGCTCGCCGAGTTCGGCGCCACTCAAGAGCGGAATGCCCGGATAGTTCTCAACCTCATTGGTTGTGGCGATCTGTCCTCCCGACATACCTTGCTCAATCACGGTCGTCGTTAGGTTGGCGCGCGCCGCGTAAATGGCTGCAGCATAGCCCGCAGGCCCGCCGCCGATAATCGCAACATCGATCGGCTGATGAGTAGTCATGAAGAGACCTCCTGTCGAAAGATTGGCGTTCTTTGCGCTCATACCCAAATTTATGCGAACGTGACACTCATGCACTACAATGATTCTCTGTGAAACAAAGATGAAGGGGAGATATCGATGGATCAGACGCAGACGAGCGACGACGCTCCCCTGCTCACGCACAGCACTCCCCAATCGGAACAAACCACGCTCTTGGCTCAGCAAAAACCTCTCGTGACTATCGTGCACGCCTCGGTCGGCTCGGGCCACAAGGCCGCCGCAAATGCGATTGCGCAGGCATTCGACCTCATCCGCGGCACCAATGGCATCCCAGAGGATGTTGAGATTGAAGTGCTCGATATCCTTGATTTTGGACGCATAAAATTCGACGGCAACAAAACGGCCGCCTCGTTTACCGGCGCCACGCGCCCAATCTATGACTTGACCTGGCGTTATACCCTTACCGGACACCTGCTTTGGGGCGGTGGCACGGCATGGTCGCGCATCATGTTCCCCGCATTTAACGAATACGTTCGAACTCGCAGGCCCATTGCCGTGGTAGCCACACATATCACGGCAGCCAACGTCGCCGTCGGCGCGCGCGTCATTACGGGCATCGACTATCCCGTCATTTGCGTACCGACCGATTACGAGGTCGAGGGTTGGTGGCCCCATAAGGACACCGACCTATTCTGCGTAGCAAACGAGTTTATGGCCGAAACACTCCGACCCCGTAAGGTTCCCGAGGCAAAGATCCGCATTACGGGCATCCCCATTCGCGCCGGGTTTGATACGGACTACAACCGCGAGGAAAAACTCGAGAAGTTCAATCTCCCCACAGACAAGCTCGTTGTGCTGGTGATGGCCGGCGCCAGTTTGCCTCAACCGTACGTTCGCTTTCGCGCGGAGATGGACCGCACCCTCCCCTTCCTGCGCAGCTTCGAGGACATGCACTTTGTCTTTTTGCCGGGCAAGGATGCCGAATATGCCACCCGTCTCAAAACGCTTTTCGATGCCATGAAACTCGAGAACGTCACGGTTCTTGACTACGTCGATGACATGGCAGCGCTTATGCACGGCTGTGACCTGGCAATCCTCAAATCTGGCGGACTCACTGTTACCGAATGCCTGTGCGCACACCTGCCTATGATTCTGCTGGGCAAGTCATATGGCCAGGAAAAGGCCAACACCACCATGCTCACCGGCATGGGCGCCAGCATGCATGTCACCACGGCGCGAGAGCTCATCGTAACCCTGCGCCACCTGCACGATCATCCCGAATCGCTCAAGGCACTACTCATTAACGGCGAAGTGCTGCGCCGTCCACGCGCAGCCGAGGATATCGCCATCGCAACCATGGAACTTGCAGGCAAGCCCCAAAAGCGCAAACGAGCCTTCTGCCGCTTCTACTGGGGCGAAAAACCAGCGCATATCCGCTAGCGTCTTAATGTCCGCTGCTCGGCGGGAGCCGCCCATATATCATTCCATGCTCAAACATTCTCGCTGCGCTGCGAAACTGCGCGTGGAACGATATATGGGCGGCTCCCGCCGAGCAGCTACGTTTACGTACTAGCAACTACAGCGGGTTCGCCCCAGTAGAAGCTGCGAAGGTGGAACCAAATAATCTGATAATAGTTAGCCGATGCTACAAAGGGATTGTTCCTTTGTAGCATCGGCTAACTAGAAAGATTATTTATCTCAAGCATTTAGGGTGACGCATAATTTCTTTCGCAAATTGACAACCGCATAGCGGAAC
>NZ_QSQK01000013.1:0-62879 GCF_003436735.1 Collinsella sp. TF12-2AT
GGGAGTAGCCCCGACGGTTGACAAAACTATAGGAACACCCAATGACTGACCAATGACTAGGCGAGGGCGGCCATGATGGTGCGGGCGACGCCGTCGCGGTCGTTGTCGTATTCGGTGATGGCGTCGGCGGCCTCGCGATCTTCGGGCTCGGCGTTGATCATGGCCATGCCATGGCCCGCTGCCTGCAGCATGGGGATGTCGTTGATGTTGTCGCCGAACGCCCAGGCGTCGGCGAGACGCTCGCCCAGATGCTCACACAGCCACGTGAGGGCCGTTCCCTTGGTGGCGCCTTCGCCCATAACCTCGATATTCATGGCGTACGAACGCGTGACCTCAATGCCTCCGAGCGTGTCGAGCGCCGCCGCGATGGCGTCGCGATCGGCCGGGTCGTGCCAGTACATAGCGATGCGTTCGAGCGCCTCGACCTCGTCGATCTTGCTGTCGATATTCATGTCGATCGGCGTTCGTGTGCGCTTGAGCGAAGCCGCGATGTGGGGGTCGCCGCCACAGAACTCATCCAGACGCCCGTATAGCGAGCGGGGGAGGAAGCACTGCCCATCCGCGAAGATATCGAAGGTCACATCGTGGCCGGCGGCAATGCGATGGATGCGGTGGGCAATGCCACGGTCGAGCGGACGGCTCAAGATGCACGTGGCGCGCGAGGCGTCGGTGGGCGTATCCTCGTCGAGCTGCCAGACGCTGGCGCCGTTGGCACAGACCGCGTAATGCACGGCGGGATGGGCGAGAATGGGCTCAAAGATGCCCGACAGTGGACGTCCCGTGCAGGGAACAAACTCGATGCCACGACGTGCGAGCTCGTCGAGCATCGCCCAGGTGGCATCGCTCATTTGCTTATCGCTCGTCAGCAGCGTTCCGTCCATATCGGAAAACACAATCATTTGATGCAGCCCTTTCTACTGGCATAAAAAGCGTGGCCGAGGGCGGTGATGCCCTGGCCACGCTCGAGTTCTATAACGGTCCGCGTCCTAGCGGTCGGCGAGCGGCTTGTACTCCAGCGGCTCGATCATCGGACGATAGGCGGGGCGGATGATACGGTGCGCGCAGAAGAGCTCTTCCATGCGGTGTGCCGACCAGCCGGCCATGCGGGCGACGGCGAATAGCGGCGTAAAGAGCGTTTCGGGCACGCCGAGCATCTTGTAGATAAAGCCCGTGTACAGGTCGATGTTGGCGCAGATGGGCTTGGTCATGCCGTGGTCGCGCATGACCTGGGGTGCCAGGCGCTCGATGCGCTCGATGAGCGCGAACTCTTCGCCCAAGTCCTTCTTGGCTGCCAGCGAGCGCGCGTAACGACGGCAGACCTCGGCGCGCGGGTCGCTGAGCGTATAGACGGCGTGGCCCATGCCGTAGATGAGGCCCGTGCCGTCGAAGGCCTGCTTGTCGAGGATCTTGCCCAGGTAGGCCGCGACTTCGTCCTCGTCCTCCCAGTTGGAGACATGCGCGCGGATGTCCTCGTGCATAGACACGACCTTGGCATTGGCACCACCGTGGCGCGGGCCCTTGAGCGAGCCGATAGCCGCGGCGTAGGCGGAATACGGGTCGGTGGCCGAAGACGACAGCACGCGGCAAGCGAAGGTGGAGTTGTTGCCGCCGCCGTGCTCGGCATGCAGCATGAGCATAACGTCGAGCAGCATCGCCTCATCGCGGGTGAACGCCATGCCGCCGCGCAGGACCTGTAGGATGGTCTCGGCGGTGGAGAGACCGGGCGTAGGGTGCGGCACGTGAACCTCGGAGCCGCGAAGCTTGGCGACCGAGGCCATGTGTGCGAAGGCGGCGATGCGCGGGAGACGTGCGAGCATGGAAATGGCGACGTCGATTTCGTGCTCGGGCGTGATCACGTCTGGTTCGGCATCGAAGGCGTAGAGCAGCAGTACGGCGCGCTGGAGCACGTTCATGATGCTCGACGATACCGTGGTCATAGGGAACTCTTTAACGTACTCGTCGCTCAGATGTCTAAAGGCGCCCAGGCGCTCGCAAAAGCCGTCGAGCTCTTCCTTGTTGGGCAGCGAACCCGTGATAAGCAGATAGGCGACTTCCTCGTAGCCATAGCGATTCTCGGCCTGGGCATTGTTGACCAGATCCTCGATGCTGTAGCCGCGAAGCGTGAGCTTGCCCTGATCGGGCACGACCTTTCCGTCGACCTTGTTGTAGCCGTGCACATCCGAGATACGAGTGAGACCCGCGACCACGCCCGAGCCGTCGGCATTGCGCAGGCCGCGCTTGACATTGTGCTCGACAAACAGGCCCTCGTCATAAGGGACGGTCGGCAGGCCGTGGTAGAGGTTTTCGCTCTCAGACGAAATCTGGCGGCTCGCCTCGTAATCCAGAACCAGGCGGCTCAGGTGATCGTCGAAGCGGTAGTAGATTTTCTTGGCGTCGTAGGCCATGTGCGCTCCTCTCCGGTCCGCTTTGGGGCGGCGCGCTTGGACGATATGACGTCAAGCTGCCCCGAGCGGCTTGTTCGCTACAGGCGGTACATAAAGTTAAAGACGTCCTCGCGCTGGATGGACACGTTGACGCCCGAAAGCTCGCCGGCCTCGGCCAGGGCCTTCTGCAGCTCGGCGAAATCGAGCTTGGACTCAGCGGTGTCGGCCAGCATGGTCATGGTGAAGATGTCCTCGATAATGGACTGCGTAATGTCGCGGATGTCGACGTTGGCCTCGCCCAGGACACGGGTGACGCCGGCGACGATGCCGGGGCGGTTCTTGCCAAGGACGGTGATGACGATACGGGAGGACGAGATCTCGGCCATGGGAAACCCTTTCGCGTGGTCGCGGCGCGCGCGGGGCGCTCCGCTACGGTACAGTGTTCATCATTGTACCTGTCTGGCGCAAAAAAGGCGCGCTCGCTGCGGCGTTACATGCCTGCAACATGAGCGTAAGGGGTTAGGCCGCACGGGGAAGAGCCGTCTGGCGCGTGTCCGGCTCGTGTTGGGTTGATTTCCGATCTCAGCCGAACACATTGAGCGGACAGGCCGTTCCCGCAGTCAGCCGAACGCCTCCGACGGCTGATTCCGAACTGGAAGCGGAGGGCATCCCCGCCCTTCGGTAGGGGATACCGCTCCGCGGCGCATGCCGCGGGCGGCGCCCCTATCGGACCACCGTGACCTCAGTTGGGATGGGCCCAGCACTGCCGCGTACTCGGTGAGCTAGAGCCAACTGTTCGTCTTCACGTCGCGTATGGCGATATTTCGGTCGTCCGGCTCGGTGATGCCGTAGCCGAACGCCTGGAGCGTCTCGATGGACTCCTGGATCCTCTGTTGGAACATGGGACCCGGATCGACCCTCGGCCCGAGGTGCCCGCGCCAAAGGCACGGCGTGGCGCGCAGCATGTTATGGATTTTGGAGATGGGCTCGATGTCGGCGTAGACGTTGAGCGTCGCCATGGCGTCCTTGTGGCCGAGGATCGATTGGAGCGCCTTGATATCGCCGCCTTGGCGGATCCACTGCGTTGCGAACGTGTGGCGAAGGCCGTGGAACGTGATCAGCTCGTCGTTGGTGCCCATGAGGCCGTTGGTCTCCGAGAACGTCTTGAACGCCCTGCGGATATAGCTTGTCGTCGCGAAGGTCGCGCCCGGCTCCGACAGGATGTAGCAGTCCCCGATCTCGACCGCTCCGGTAAGGCCGCGCAAGCGCAGCTTTCCGCAGTCGATCTCGTGGGTCTCCTTCAGGATGGGGAGTAGGCCGACCGGGTCGATGGGGATGCCCCTGGCGTCATGGGTCTTGGTGTCCTTGATGAACGAACCCATTCCCTTCGCGTACGCCACCGAGTGTCTGATCGAGATCAGGCCCGTCTCGAAATCCACATCGCACCACCGAAGGCCGCAGACCTCGCCGATTCGCATCCCCGTGTGCAGGGCGAGTACGACCGCCCTCTAATCCTCGGCGGACCAATCGAGTCCGAACTCCTTTCGGGCATCCTCTTCGCTCATGACTTCGAGAAGGTCTCCGGGTTGGCAACGAAGGGCGAGGCATAGCTGCTCGAGTGTGTTGAAGCGAATGCCGCGAATATGCCCTTTTTTAATACGGGACAGGTTCACGGGCGTGGTTCCAATCCTTTCGGCAAGTTCGTTCGAGGAAATCTTTCGCTCGGCCATGATCTTGTCGAGGCGAACAATTACGGGCATGGCGTTTCCTTACGCAATCTCGTCGGAGTCGAGGTACAGCTCTCGGGCGTACAAGAAGAGCTGGGAAAGCATGAACAGGACGATGCCGAGAACCAGAGAGGTCCAATCGAATGATGAAGCGATCTCTTGGGCGCCGACGGCCCCCTCGCCGCCAAACATCGAAACGGAGGTTTTGAGTGAGCCGGCGTAGAGGCTGGTGGCAGCTTGAACAACGAAGAGAATGCCGAGCACCTTCAAGCATGTCGCAGACCCTTTCTTGAAGGGGTCTCCGCTCTTGATCGTCCACACGAGAACGGCGCTGAGGATGGTCGTAGCGATACCGATGACGGCAGGGACCAATGTCGAGATCGCAAGGGCTGGATACGCGGGGGAGTCTGCAATTACAGGGTTGTCGAGCACTTCGATTGCTGGCTTTAAGGAGAACGCCACTTGTGCGATGGCGGTGGCGCAAAGGGTCGCAGAGGCTATCGCACATGCGATGCGGAAGGAATGAAGCCGGGGAGTGCGATTGTCGGAACTCATAATAACCTCCGAAGAATTTAAAAAACTCAGGTTACTTTTTAACAGTTTATGTTAAATTGACTTTGCCGGCAAGTAATAAGGGCCGAGCATTTTGTTCGGCCCCTCTATTCCGACTGGATGAGGTTAAGGTTGGCGATGAATATGCTCAAAATCTCGAAGGCAATCTTTAGGTCGCTCCTCTCCTCCAGGTCACTCTGTGTTGCCGTTGTTGCGTTGATGGTTCTTTGTGCTCTGCCCGTCTTCAGGAGCGCGGCTGGCATCGACGGACGGGTCGAATACCTCGAGTCGGGAATAACCCGTGTTGAGCAGGAATTGTCAGCATCCTATGCGGATGCGCTTGTGAATGCGGGGGAGGACGGTGTCTACACCTCTTCATCAAGCATGCCCGCGCTTCTGTACCCTCTTGCCGCGGGACGTCTTATCTTGGCACCGCTCTCTCCCCTACTTCCGTTTCTGCAGATATCGGATGGAGAGTACACCTATTATGACGGATCGAAGGAGTACTTGCTATGGGTCGCAACGGCCGTTGCCGTCTCGTTCCTTGCCGCGCGTCTTAACAAACGTGAAAAGCTCATCATCCAGGCGCCGATGGGCGAGCTGGGTAGACTTGTTGCATCGAGCGTATGGGCGAGTGTTTTTGCAATGCTTGCCGTCCTCGCCATCAATCTTCCAGGGATAATCGCCGCGCTTGTGAAGAATGGCCCGGGCTCGCCGTTCTATCCGATAGGCTACATTCAATATGCGACTCCGGTTATCAAACCGGCTTGGCTGGTGTTCGCGCAGACGGCCATCTTGCAATTCTTGGTGGCAGCGTTCATCTCGCTTGTCGTTCACCTTGCCGTGAAGATTGCCAATAACCCTACGCTTGGAATCGTGTTCGTATGTGCCCTGATGGGGGTGACGATGGTTCCCGGGTATTACGGAAGATCCATCGCTTTACGTGAGTTCGCCCTGTTGAATCCCCTTACGTATGCGAACACTGAGTTGACCGTCGGCGCCTATAGCCCGTACCCGACAACGCAGATAGTGAATCTGCCTGGACTTTGCTTCGAGCGTGGCGCGATTGCCCTCGTATGCGCAATCGGGATCGAGGTGCTGGCAATTAGCCTGCTTTGCGTTGCTGGAAAGAGCGGCTGCGCGTGCCCGATATCCCCGATTTGTCTTGAGAGAGGTTCCTTCACTGCATCGAGAACGGCAACTCGTTCGAGCGCTTGTGCCTCCGCCGTTGCATACGTAAGAACGATGGGGAAACTGCTCCTGCGTTCTCCTACCCTCGCCGTATGCGCGATTGCAATGTCGACGACGATGCTGGCCCCGGCTCTGGTCGAGATGTTTCCTGACGCTGATAACGTTTCCGCTGTTCGGTATAGGGATGGGGAGCTCCGTTCAATAGATCGGTATTTAGAGCAGAACGCTGCGAATATGGACGTCGAGGGCAAAGCGGCCCTGGAAGACATGCGGGATGCTCTTTCGGGTTTCGTGTACGCGCCTATGCCTGCGGAGGGGTTTCGAAGCCTTGCGACGTACGAGCGCGCTCGAGGTGAGCTGGGCGCGGCAGATGCGACTCTCCTGCAATCGATCGGAATCGAGCCGGAGACTCCTTCTCGTGCGGAGGCGCGCGCCCTTCTGCTTGAGTCGATCGCGAGCTTGCCGGACCCCAAGGTTTACGAGTTAAGTACGAAGATGCCCCCATTAATCCTCCTTTCGTATCTCCAGGCAGCGCTTCCCTCCTTATTTTTGCTGTTGCCCGTGGTTGTCACATCGCTCGCGTGCACCCACCTGCAGTGTCGTTCCCTTCTGGTTCTCCAGATCCCCGCAACAGCGCATGTGCGTTTTCTGACGGCTGTTGCGCTGGCTCTCCTGCTTGGCTTGGTGCTGCTTTTGGTGTCGATGGTTCCCGCTGTCGTTGTGTCCGTGATTAAGAACGGTGCGGGTGGATCGGAGTATCCCGTCGCTCTCATTCGGGCGGGAGCTTCGACAACGTCCATGGTGGGGGAGGCGGTGTTGTGCAGTATTCCGTTGCTGGTCATGGCATACGGCGTGATTTCCGTCGTCGCTGCGTTGACAGCAGCGATTAGCCGCAACCCCGTTGTCACCGGAATGGTTTGCGCGGTTCTCTTGGTGTTGGGTTCGTTGAGCGCTCATGTTGAAAGCGTGGGCATGGGCGTCGCGCTGCTGGCTCCATTCGCCTCGTTTGATCCCGCTTCCCAGGTGGGGACGATTGGGTTCCTTGGGCGAGGGACGAACGCGATGCCTTTTGGAGAGGTCGTCGGCGCATCGGGCGCTCTGCTGGTGGTCTTGGGCGCCGTATCTCCGTTGATGGTGCGCCTGAGTGTTCCAAAGATCGAAAGGGGATGATCTCGATGATTGACCTTCAAACGCTGACGATCTCTTATGGAAAGAAGGTGCTCGTAGATTCGGTGAACGCTGAGTTTGCCCCGGGTACGGTCTACGGTCTCGTCGCTCCGAACGGGCATGGAAAGACGACGTTGCTGCGTGCGATGGCAGGTTTGCCGGGTCCTCGCGTGGACGGGAGCATCGTTCTGGATGAGGTGCAGGGTACGGGTGCGAGAGAGGTCCGTTCTATGATCTTCTATGCACCTGGTGAGGGGACGCTGCTGTATCCCGGATTGCGTGCGGAAGATCACCTCAAGATGGTTTGCGATATGTGGCCGCATGCTCGCGATATCGAAGAGATAGTGGAACAAACGCAGATAGGCGAGTTCGCGAAGATGAGGACCCGCACTCTGAGCCAGGGCATGAAGCAGCAGCTTACCCTGGCGATTGCGTATGCGACGGGCGCGCGGTACCTTCTATTAGATGAGCCCATGAACGCGCTCGACCCCAGCAGGGTGGACTTGCATTCCGAGATTCTCAGGAAGCTGGCCGATTCTGGTACGTGCATCATCATGTCATCCCACATCTTGGATTCGGTCGATAGGCTGTGCGATGAGATTCTGTTTTTGAAGGATGGGAGGCTCATTAGAAGCATTCCGCAAGATGATGCTGCGCCGAAGTCTCCTGGATCCCATTTCGCAAAGCCTGCCGGACGCGCCGAGGGTGCGCTAAGCACGTATCGGCGACTCTACGAAAAGGGCGGGTAGAAATGCAAGTTAAAAATCTATGTGGTCAATATGATGCCGTTGAACCCGCGTATCGATACCGCTCAGCCATTCGCCTCGCCCCCGTCGCACGTATCTTCATCCGGTCTGTTACTTTTAATCTAACGATTCTTTGAGGAACGTAGGTGCTTCTGAATGTACTGTCGACTTCTTCTCAAACTGATCCTAAGAGACAAGGCCGCATGGATTTGTACGCTCGTTCTCGCTGCAGCCTTTTCCGTCCCCATTGCGTTCAATTCACCCATCTACGGGCCCTTCTTTATGAAGCAGGGCATGCAGGGCTTTGTCGACGCATTCAATACGCGCGCGCCCCAGGCCAGCGGCACAGACCTATCGCCAGAGCAGCAAGCTGACGCGGAGCTTGCAAGATACGCGAACGCCGCCCTTGCCGCTCAAACCGACGCCGCCTTTCTCGATTCTGCCGAGAGCTACTACGCGCTCATGGGCGAAGGCTTCCAATCCGGGTCCATCGTGGGAGACCGAGAGACCAATGACGCAGCGCTCGCATATTGCCGTGCCCTGAGCAGCTCCGGCATCACGGATATCCCGGCCTCCGCAAACGACCTGCCATTCCTTTCCTTCCTGCCTTACGCCATTGCCACGGCGCCGTCTTTCCTTCCCTTCATCCCCTTCCTTCTCTCGTCGATACTCGTGCTCGGCGCCACAAGGCCCGGGACCCTGGCGGCAAAGGCGCCCGCGCCCAAATTCCGGCGCCTTATCCAGATCGTGTTTTCGATAATCGCCGCGGGGACCGCGATGCTCCTCGCCGGCCTCGCACCCGGGGGCATTTACGCCTTGGCCCTAAACGGCTTCGGGCAAATTGGGTACCCGATCGCCTTCTTCCATGACGGCGCGCTTACCACCACGACTGCGGGAAACGTCTTCACAGCCCTGCTTATCGCGCTTCTTGCGGGCGGAACCTTAATATCCGTTTGTTCCGTCGTCCTATCGACCGCAACGAGGCGCGTCCTCGCGGGCCCCCTTACCTCCGCGCTGCTTGTCGCGGCCCCGGTATTCCCGTTACTGTCCGATTCGGCACTGGAGCATAACGCCGCGCTCAATCTCCTGCCGCTGGCCGTATTCTCGCCTATCGAGGCAACGGGTTACGTAGGATGCTTCCCAACAGAATTCATTGGCTCCGGTTCAAGCGGTGCATCGATGCTTGCCGTGGCCCTGATATACGTCGCGGTCTTTTTTGCGGTCGGCGCCGTTGCGACACGTTCGCCCAAACAGTCTGGACCCGCGAAAAAGCGCCATGGGCTCGAGCTTCTGGACGTGAGCGTGGGATACGGAAGCACGACGATACTTTCAATCGGATCGCTTTTCTTGAGCCCGGGAACGGCGGCGGGCCTCATTGCTCCCAACGGCTCGGGGAAAACCACCTTTCTTGAAGCGCTGTCGGGCCAATTTCCCATCCGTATCCACTCGGGAAGCCTGGTGGCAGACGGAATCAGCCAACGTCAATCAGCCGAATTTGCAGAACTCGTCTACCTGAGCTCTTCAGGCGGCACGGATCTTTACCCCACGCTATCAGCCCTCGAGCACCTTGCTTTCGTTAGGGAGGCGTGGAAATCGGCCACCGACATCGACTCGCTCTGCAGCTCCCTCGGAATCTCCTCATATCTCGACAAGCCGACCCGTAAACTCTCGACAGGAATGAAGCAGCAGGTAAAGCTTGCCATGGCGATATCGACCGATTGCCCGTACCTTATCCTCGATGAACCGCTGAACGGCCTCGATCCGGGAAAGCGGAAAACCTCCTGCGACGCGATGCGCAGCGAGGTGGCGCGGGGACGAAGCGTGCTCATTTCAAGCCATCTGCTCGACGACCTGGCAGACCTCACCGACTCGTTCTACTTCATCGAGGCCGGCACGCTCGTGGAAAAGATCAAGTCGTCCTCGCAGACGCTCAAGCAGGAATATCTCGATACATACGAGAGATGAATGTGGGGGAGTGTTCGGATGAAGTTGATATTTAAGGTCCAGCTCGTGTTGTGCCGAAAAGACCGTGAACCTTTTGTGGGACACGCGGCGCCGTGGTACCATAGCCGAGTTTGTTGTCTTGGTCGGAAACCAAGACGCCTTATGCGCTGATCGGTAACCAGCGCCTGACCAATAAGGAGTCCTACCATGAAGCAGGGTATCCATCCCCAGTATGTCGAGTGCACGGTGACGTGCTCCTGCGGCAACACCTTCAAGACGCACGCTACCGTGTCCGAGATGAAGGTTGAGCTTTGCAACGAGTGCCACCCGTTCTACACCGGCCAGCAGAAGTTCGTCGACACCGGTGGACGCGTCCAGCGCTTCGCCGACAAGTTCGGTGGCGCCGCTGCCGCCCAGCTCAAGAAGGCTGAGGAGGCCAAGGCTGCCAAGGCCGCCAAGGCTGCTGAGGCCGAGGCCGCTCGCAAGGCCGCCGCTGAGGCTAAGGCTGCCGAGAAGGCTAAGCGTGCTGCTAAGTTCGCCGAGGAGGCTGCCAAGCAGGCCGCCGAGGCTCCCGCAGAGGCTCCCGTCGAGGAGGCCGCTGCCGAGGCCGAGACCACCGAGGCTGCTGAGTAAATAGCTCGCCGCGGAATCGCTCGCATTCATGGCATAAGGGCCGTGCATCCATTTGGGTGCGCGGCCCTTTTCTTTTTATTGGTGCAAGCTAACCTGTCCCCGTGGCACCAAATGGCAGAGAGACGGCGTTTGCTCAGATAAAACTTGCCAAAATAAACCTGTCCCATTGTGGCAGGTTGGTCATAGTTATTACGTGGCGGTCGAGGTCGACCGTATAGGCCGTGCCTTGTTTGGCTAAAGTACAATCATCTGTGTTTAACTCGCCCGCAGCTGCACGGCGTGGGCGATGGCCAAAAAGGAAAACCACATGGGATTCATGTCAAAGCTGCTGTCCTTTGGATCCGATAAGGACCTTAAGCGCTACTACAAGATCGTCGACCAGATCAACGGTCTTGAGCCCCAGTTTGAGAAGATGACCGAGGAGGAACTCCGCGGCCAGACCGATAAGTTCCGCGAGCGTTACGCCAACGGCGAGTCGCTCGACGACATGCTCCCCGAGGCTTTTGCCACCGTGCGCGAGGCTTCCAAGCGCATCACGGGCATGCGTCACTTTGACGTACAGCTCATCGGCGCCATGGCGCTGCACGAGGGGCATATCGCCGAGATGAAGACCGGCGAAGGCAAGACGCTCGTCTCCACGCTGGCCGGCTACCTCAACGCTATTGCCGGCAAGGGCGTGCACGTCGTTACTGTCAATGATTACCTTGCCAAGCGCGACTCCGAGTGGATGGGCCGCATCTACAAGTACCTGGGCATGACCGTCGGTCTGCTCCAGAACAACATGCCGCTCGAGCTCAAGCGTCCGGCCTACCAGGCAGACGTCACCTACGGCACCAACTCCGAGTTCGGTTTCGACTACCTGCGCGACAACATGGTCACCCGCCCCGAGCAGCGCGTACAGCGCGGCCACAGCTACGCCATCGTCGACGAGGTCGACTCCATCCTGATCGACGAGGCACGTACCCCTCTCATCATCTCGGGCGCCGGCACCAAGTCCGCCAGCACCTACAAGGACTTCGCGCGTGCCGTGCGCGGCCTTGAGCGCGGCGAGGATGTCTCGCACGACATGCTCACCGCCACCGAGGACGTCGAGCCCACGGGCGACTACGTCATGGACGAGGCCAAGCACACTATCGCCGCCACCGAGCGCGGCCTTAAGAAGATTGAGCGCCGCCTGGGTATCGATGACATCTATGCCGATCTCTCCGGTCAGCTGGTCAACCACCTGCAGCAGGCGCTGAAGGCCCAGTACATGTTCCACCGCGACAAGCAGTACGTGGTCACCAACGGCGAGGTCAAGATCGTCGACGAGTTCACCGGCCGCATCATGGAAGGCCGCCGCTACTCCGAGGGCCTGCATCAGGCCATCGAGGCCAAAGAGGGCGTGCTCGTGCGCGAGGAGAACCAGACGCTGGCCACCATCACCTTGCAGAACTACTTCCGTCTGTATGACAAGCTCTCCGGCATGACCGGTACGGCACTCACCGAGGACGCCGAGTTCCGCGAGATTTACAAGCTGCCCGTCGAGGTCATCCCCTCCAACAAGCCCGTGCAGCGTGTTGACCACGAGGACCTGGTCTACCGCACCATCCAGGCCAAGTACAACGCCGTCGCCGACGACGTCGAGCGACGTCACGCCAAGGGCCAGCCGGTCCTGGTGGGCACCGTCTCCATCGAAAGCTCCGAGAAACTGTCGGCCGCCCTTACCAAGCGCGGCATCGCGCACGAGGTCCTCAACGCCAAGCACCACGAGCGCGAGGCTCATATCGTTGCTCAGGCCGGACGCTACGGCGCCGTGACCATCGCTACTAACATGGCCGGTCGTGGTACCGACATCCTGCTGGGCGGCAACCCCGACGAGCTGGTGCGCGAGCGCCTTGAGTACGAGGGCCTGACCATGGAGGACGTGACACCCGAGCAGCTCGAGCAGTTTAACGCCGAGGCCAAGGAGACCTGCAAGGCCGAGCGCGAGCGCGTGCTTGCCGCCGGCGGTCTGACCGTCATCGGCACCGAGCGCCATGAGTCCCGTCGTATCGACAACCAGCTGCGCGGCCGCTCCGGTCGTCAGGGCGATCCGGGCGAGACTCAGTTCTACCTGTCGCTCGAGGACGACCTCATGCGCCTGTTCGGCGGCGACAAGATGGACCGTGTCTCCAAGATGATGGTCACCGCCGACATGGGCGACGACATGCCCATCCAGCACAAGATCATCTCCAAGGCCGTCGAGAACGCCCAGCACAAGGTCGAGAGCATCAACTTCTCCATGCGCAAGAGCGTCCTTGAGTACGACGACGTCATGAACAAGCAGCGCCAGGTCATCTACGCTGAGCGCAATAAGATTCTGGACGGCAAGGACCTGACCGACCACATCACCGAGGTCATGCACGACACCGTGTACCGCTGCGTTCAGGAGTTCTGCACCAAGGACAGTCACGATGGCGAGCGCGACCTGGAGGGCCTGCGCAAGTGGGTTGTGGAGCTCACCGGCCACATCGATACGCCGAAGTTCCCCGACGAGGATTATGAGGCTCTGGCTGCCGATGTCCTGGCTTACGTAGAGAAGTGCTACAACATGAAGGCCGAGCGCTTGGGCGAGGACCTGATGCGCGAGCTCAACACCCAGGTCATGCTGCGCGTCATCGATACCCGCTGGATGAACTACCTGCAGGAGATGGACTATCTCAAGACCGGCATCGGCCTGCGCGGCTTTGGCCAGCGCGACCCGCTGGTCGAGTACAAGACCGAGGCCTACGGCGCGTTCCAGATCCTCGTCGACACCATGTACGAGGATTACCTGCGCACGGTTCTGCGCATCGAGATCAAGGCTGCCCCGCGTGCCGTGGAGCACAAGGAGGAGCCCGCGCTCGAGGGTGCGCACTTCTCCGGTCCTGCCGAGGTCGATGGTGACAACGGCGACTCGGTGCTGCGCAAGCAGGCGCAGGTGCAGGCCCGCACGGCTGTCCAGGGTGGTCCGGCTGCCGTCAACAACGGTGGCAAGGTGACCACCTATCGCAAGTCCGAGAGCGACGATCCGTACGTCAACGTGGGCCGCAACGACCCGTGCCCCTGCGGTAGCGGCAAGAAGTTTAAGTACTGCCACGGCAGGAATCGTTAATGGCTGAGGCTTTAGAGGTAACGCCCGCCGAGCTGGACGCGTTTGCGGACCGGCTCGGCGAGGTCGAGTCGTATCTCCACTTGGACGAAAAGCGCACGCGCGTGACCGAGCTCGAGGCCAAAAGCGTGGCCCCCGGCTTTTGGGATGACGCTGACGCCGCCCGTGCCACCATGGAGGAAATCGCGCGCACCAAGGAAGATATCGCTGCCGTGGACAACGCGCGCGGCGAGCTTTCCGATGCCCGCGCCGCGCTGGAGCTTGCCGAGGAGATGGGGGATGACCCCGATGCCGCCGCCCTTCGCGAGGAGGCTACAGCCACGGCTGAGCGCCTGGCCCGTGCCATCGATGAGCTTGAGCTTTCGAGCTGGTTTACCGGTGAGTTCGATCACGGCGATGCCATTGTGACCATCAAGCCCGGACAGGGTGGTCTGGAGGCCCAGGACTGGACCTTCATGCTATTTAAGATGTACATGAAGTACTGCCAGCGTCGCGGCTGGAAGGTCACGATTAACGACTGCCCCGCCGCTGAGGTCATCGGCATCGACCGCGCGACCTTTACCGTCGAGGGCAAGGACGCATTTGGCATGCTGCGCGCCGAGGCCGGCGTCCACCGCTTGGTTCGCATTAGCCCCACCGACGACAAGAAGCGCCGCCAGACCACGTTTGCCGGCGTCGAGGTCATCCCCGTGCTACCCGATGATATCGATATCGAGATCAGCCCCGATGACATCCGCGTGGACGTGTACCACGCGAGCGGCCCGGGCGGACAGGGCGTCAACACCACCGACTCCGCCGTACGCGTGACGCATTTTCCCAGCGGCATCGTTGTCACTTGCCAAAACGAGCGCAGCCAGATTCAAAACAAGGCCGCGTGCATGCAGATTCTCAAGGCCCGTCTGTACGAGATCGAGCTCGAGAAGCGCGCCGAGGCGCTCGACGAGATTCGTGGACCCAAGACCACGATCGGTTTTGGTAACCAGATTCGCAGCTACGTGCTCTACCCGTATCAGATGGTCAAGGACCTGCGCTCGGGTGTGGAGACTAGCAATGTCGAGGCCGTTCTTGACGATGGCGATCTGGATCCGTTTGTAATTGGCTATCACCGTTGGGCTACCGGCAACGCCGGTGCGGAAGGCTCGGACGCCTAGGCACATGGTTGGCTCCGGGTCGATGCAAACACTTCGCAGGGGGTGGTATTTGCTCGGTGAATCGGTAGAATCGAATACAGTAAGAAGTTCAAAGCGCACTCGTTTGGGTGCGCTTTTTTGAGGGAGGCAGCATGGCATATCGTCTGGACATCAAGCGCATTCTTTCGCTGAACTTCTTTCATGACTTGCCCAAGATCATGTTTGGCTGCGCCCTGGCAGCTATCGCGACGGATCTGTTTTTGATTCCCAACGGTCTTGCTGCCGGCGGCGTTACGGGTCTCGCCACGATTATCCAGGCGGTCGGCGCCTCGCATGGCATCTCGCTGCCTGTCGGTATTCAAACCATCGTGATGAATGCCTTGCTGCTGCTGGTCGTTATGCGCGAGGGGGGCATGTTCTACGTGGTCCAGACGGCGACGGGCTTTGTGCTGCTGGGCTTCTTCACCGACCTGTTCGCTCCGTTTGTGGCGCCGCTGGCACATGCCGACCTGATGCTGCCCGCTATGTGGGGCGGCATTATCACGGGCATTGGCTACGGCATGGTGCTACGCGCCGGTGCCAACACTGGCGGCTCTGACACCATCGGTCAGATTATCTCGCGCAATACGTCACTACCGGTGGGCTCCACCGTCATGGCGATCGACGTTGCCGTGTGCGCGCTGTCGGCCCCGGTCTTCTCGGTCGAAAACGCGCTGTATGCGGGCCTTTCGATGGTCATTAGCGGCTACGTGATCGATGCCGTGGTCGACGGCGGCAACAGGCGCCGTATGGTACTCATCATCTCGGACAAGTTCCCTGATATCGCTGCCGATATTATGTATGGCCTGGGTCGCGGCTGCACCAAGTTTAAGGCGACCGGCATGTACTCGGGCGCCGAGAAGCCGGTGATCATGGTCATTGTGAGCCGCCGCGAGCTCAACACCCTCAAAACGATCGTGCGCGAGCGCGATCCTCACGCCATTGTGACGGTCGCCGACGTTACGGAAGCTTTCGGTGAGGGATTCAAGGACATTAACGCGTAGGGCCGACTGCGTTCCATCCAAAAGACGTTCACATTGATAAACCGTTTCATCTGCGGGACTGCCTGCTAAATTGCTCAAATAATGATAAAAAGTCTGGTAAAGCCATCAGTTTCCAGCATAATGAATGACGTACGTGCATCGCGGCTGTGTTGGGACTACCTTTCCGTGCCGTGCGCATCTTGTCTTAAGAGGATGAAAGGAAGGCACAATGAGCGACGAAGAGCTCAAAAAGGTTGCCAACGAGGTAAGGAAGGGCATCGTCACCGGCGTGCACGCTGCCAAGTCCGGCCATCCGGGCGGTTCGCTCGGCGCTGCCGACATCATGACCTATCTGTACTTTGAGGAAATGAACGTCGACCCGGCCGACCCCCGCAAGGCCGACCGCGATCGCTTCGTGCTTTCCAAGGGTCATTGCGCGCCTGGTCTGTACGCCGTGCTCGCCGAGCGCGGATTCTTCCCCAAGGAGGATCTCGAGACGCTGCGCCACATCGGCAGCCACCTGCAAGGTCACCCCAACATGAACGACACCCCGGGCGTCGATATGTCCACCGGTTCGCTCGGCCAGGGCATCTCCGCCGCCGTGGGCATGGCCGTTGCCGCCAAGCACTGGGGCGACGGCTATCGCACCTACGCCCTGCTGGGCGACGGCGAGAGCGAGGAGGGCCAGGTTTGGGAGGCTGCCATGTTTGCCGGCAACCAGCAGCTTGACAACCTCTGCGTGATCGTCGACCACAATGGCCTGCAGATCGACGGCCCCGTCGAGGAGGTCAACGACCCCATGCCGCTCGCCGACAAGTTCCGCGCCTTCAAGTTCCACGTGGTTGAGCTCACCGACGGCAACGACTTCGACCAGATCCGCGCCGCCTTTGCCGAGGCTCGCGCCACCAAGGGGCAGCCGACCGCCATTATCGCCGAGACCACAAAGGGCAAGGGCGTGTCCTTTATGGAGAACCAGGTTGGTTGGCACGGCAAGGCCCCCAACGATGAACAGTTTGAGCAGGCCATGGCAGAGCTCACGGCCGCCGGAGAGGAGCTCTAGGATGGCAGACGTCAAGAAAATCGCCACGCGTGTAAGCTACGGCGAGGCCCTCGTCGAGCTCGCCAACGAGCACGATGACTTTGTGGTCCTCGACGCCGACCTGGCCGCCGCCACGCAGACCGGTAAGTTTAAGGCCGCTTGCCCCGACCGCTTCTTCGACGTGGGTATCGCCGAGAGCAACCTGATGGGCGTCGCCGCCGGTATCGCGACCACTGGTCGTGTTGCCTTCGCGAGTACCTTTGCCATGTTCGCTGCCGGTCGCGCCTTTGAGCAGGTCCGCAACTCCATCGGCTACCCGCACCTCAACGTTAAGATCGGTGCCACGCACGCCGGCATCTCGGTGGGCGAGGACGGCGCCACGCACCAGTGCTGCGAGGATATCGCCCTCATGCGCGTCATCCCCGGCATGACCGTAATTGTTCCCGCCGACGACGTGGAGGCCCGCGCCGTGACGCGCGCCGCCTACGAGTGCGACGGTCCGGTGTACATGCGCTTCGCCCGTTTGGCCTCGCCGGTTATCAACGACCCCGAGACCTACAAGTTCGAGTTGGGTAAGGGCATTGTCATGCGCGAGGGCGCCGATGCGACCATCATCGCCTGCGGCCTGATGGTCGGCGAGGCTCTCGAGGCCGCCGAGCAGCTCGCTGCCGAGGGCATCGACGCCGAGGTCATCAACATGCACACCATCAAGCCCATCGATGCCGACCTGATCGTCAAGAGCGCCACCAAGACCGGCCACGTCGTGACCGTCGAGGAGCACTCTGTGATCGGTGGCCTGGGCAGCGCCGTTGCCGACGTCCTGTGTGAGCAGTGCCCGACGCCGCTCAAGAAGATTGGCGTCAACGACACCTTCGGCGAGTCCGGCCCGGGTGCCGAGCTCCTGCACAAGTACGGCCTGGACGCCGCCAACATCGTGGCGACCACCAAGGAGTTCTTGGCATAAGGCAAGACGAGGCAAAGTATCGTCTCAACAACCACATCCAAGCCAGAACAGGGGCATCCCCAAAGAGGGCGCCCCTGTTTTTGTTGAATTTAAATTAGAGTCCTGCCAAGCAAAGTTCCCATGGGGAAACGGGCCCATCCCAACAAAGTGCAATTCAGACCCTTCCAACTTTGTATGCGCAGCATCTCAAGTTGGTGCGTCGGCCCCATAGTAGCCGCAGACCGGGCGCAGGGTTACCTCCCAAATCTTTCCGCAGCGCAGGCCGGCGTTTGTCCGCAGCTCCGCAGGAGCAGGACAAATGCCGGCCATGCGCGAGGACGATTTGGGAGGTAACCCTGCGCCCGGCCGGTGGGATCCCAAAGCCCGCCATGCTTCTTATGTGCAGCAAAGCTAATGCTGCTAAAATACTAAGCGCTCATGTAGTTTAAACGCACGACGATAAGGAGCACCAGTGGGTAACCACTTCCGTACCTCCGGTGCGGGCGATGATGCCCCCAAGACGCAGACGGGCGTCCAGGGCAGTCGTTTCGCCACTCCGGATTCAGAGGGCCAGCCTGTTGCTCAGGCCCCCGCTCAGCCGGCAGATCAGGCACAGCCGGCATCCGATCCCTTTGCCTACAATCCCACCAGCGATGTCGCGCTTTCCGGCACGGCGGGTTTTGAGCCCGTTCAGGCCGTGACCGCTCGCGTGGAGCAGCCTCAGGCTGGCGCCGCCACGCCGCAGCCTACCATGGCCGGCATTCCCGACCCCATGGCCCCTGCGACGCCGGTTCCTCAGCCTGCGCAGTCCGGTCTCTTTGCCGCTATTCCCGATCCCACGCAGCCTGCTGCCTCGGTGGTCGAGAGCGATCAGGCCGCCGAGGTCGCAAGCCTCGATAACGCGCTCAACAACCCCGATTTTACGTCGGTGTTTGCGCCCATCGATCCGCAAGCCAACCGCAAGAAGATGGCCAAGCAGGCCGGTGTCGAGCCCGTCATCCTTATGGAGCATGTCACCAAGATCTATCCGGCACAGCCCAACAAGCCTGCACTCGACGACATCAACATCGAGATCTATCCGGGCGAGTTCGTCTTCCTGGTCGGTCATTCCGGCTCGGGTAAGACCACGCTGCTGTCGACGCTCAACCGCGACGTCAAGCCGACGAGCGGCCGCATCTTGGTTGCCGGTCAGGACCTCATGAAGATCAAGAACCGCAAGGTTCCGTTCCTGCGCCGCCAGATTGGCGCCGTGTTCCAGGACTTTAAGCTTCTGCCGCAAAAGACCGCCTACGAAAACGTGGCGTTTGCCCTGCAGTGCATCGGCAAGCCCAAGGGCGTCATTCGCAGCCAGGTGCCGGAGGTGCTGCGTCTGGTCGGTCTGGCCGATCAGATGGACTCGCTGCCCGACCAGCTTTCCGGTGGCGAGCAGCAGCGCGTCGCCGTCGCCCGCGCTATGGTCAACCGTCCGCCGCTGCTGATCTGCGACGAGCCCACGGGTAACCTCGACCCGGCGATCTCGCTGGGCATCATGAAGCTGCTCGAGCGTATTAACCGCACCGGCACCACCGTGATCGTCGCCACGCACGACCGCGAGATGGTCGATAGCATGCACCGTCGCGTGATCGCCCTCGAGGGCGGCCACGTTATCCGCGACCAGGAGAGGGGAGGTTACGGCAACTATGGCACCAACTAACGTGGGCTACTCCTTCAAAGAGGCAATCAGTCACTTCTTCCGTAACTGGACTACCTCGCTCGGCGCCGTCATCACGATCTTCCTTTCGCTGTTTATCATCGGCCTGTTCATCATGGGCTCCGCGATGCTGAACTCCGTGATCGGCACCGTCGAGGATCAGGTCGTCATCAACGCCTTTATTAGCGATGACGCCGACCAGGCAGATGTTCAGGCCTTTGAGGCTGAGCTCAAGACGTGGAGCAACGTCAAGTCCGTGACGTACAAGGACAAGGACGACGCGCTGGCCGAGTATACGAGCAAGATGTCGGGCAACGCCGACGCCACCATGAGCGCGCTCGATGGCCAGAACCCGCTGCCGGCTTCGTTTGCAATTGAGATGGACGATCCGTCCAAGGTCGAGAGCACGGCCCAGAAGCTCAAGAAGAACGCCGACTTCCAGAAGATCGCGGATGACGGCGACGTCAACGCGAGCGTGCTGTACGGCCAAGAGGAAGTGAGCCGCCTGTTCCAGGTGACCAACTACATCCGCATCGCCGCCGTGGTGCTCGTTGGCCTTTTGACCTTTATCGCATTCATCTTCATCAACAACACGATTCGCCTGTCCATCACGGCGCGTCGTCGTGAGATTGCGATTATGCGTCTGGTCGGCGCCAGCAACGGCTTCATTCGCGGCCCGTTTATCACCGAGGGCGTACTGCAGGCCATTTTGGGCTCGCTGCTTTCCATCGGCGTTCTGGAGCTGCTGCGCAATCTGATGATTCCGCGTTTGCAGGAGAGCATCGGCTGGATGTCGTTTGCCCTGCCGATGCAGTACTACCTGGTGACCTATGCTGCGCTGATTCTGGTCGGTGTGATTATCGGTCTCTTTGGTTCTGCCATAGCCATGCGCCGCTACCTGCGCGTGTAGGCATGCCTGGAATTCATCCCTTCCAACGGGTCGTCTCTTATGGGGCGGCCCGTTTTTTGATCTCTAGGGGACGGCAGGAAAGCGAATCATTTGGGTAGACTCTTTGGAGTTCGTCATCGATAGCAAGGAGGCGCCATGGGGCGCAATAACAAGCATAAGCGCGGTGCTCGCAATAAGCGTGGGCCGGTGCGCAGCGAACGCCGTCTGAGCCTGACCGGGCGCGTGCAGCTCCATGAGCATGGCGCCTATGTCATAACCGAGAGCGGCGACTACAAGGTTATGGGCCGCGGTAAGCGCGAGATCATGGATGGCGATACCGTTGCCGTGAGCATTAAGAACAGCCCGCACGGTGAGCGGCGCGCCGTGATCGAAGGCGTGGTTGAGCGCGCAGCCATAAGCGTGGTGGGTACGTACCAGACCGCTGGTCCGCTCGGTGTGATCGAGCCGCTCGATTCGCGCCTGAAGGCCGACTTCTTCATTCTGTCCGAGGATGCCTCGGCGGATCGTCTGGGCGTCCACCCGGGTGATGCCGTTGTCGCGCGCATTTTGACCTACCCGACGCGCCTGGAATCGGGCACCGTGACGATCGAACGCCGCATTGGCGGAGATGACGCGCCCGATTTGGGCGTTCAATACGTGATGGCGCGTTACGGCTATACCGATAGCTATCCCGAGGCCGCGCTGGACGAGGCCGAGGGGCTTTCGCTCGATGTGTCCGCGGCGCTTAAGGACCCGCTCCGCCGCGATCTGCGCGACCGCTTTGTCATCACGATCGACCCGGTCGACGCGCGCGACTTTGACGATGCCATTTCGCTTGAGCGCACGCCCGAGGGTGGCTACAAGCTGGGTGTGCATATCGCTGACGTTTCTCACTATGTGGCTTGGGACGGGCATATCGATCTTGAGGCTCGCCATCGTACGACATCGGTGTATCTGGCCGATCGCGTGCTTCCCATGCTGCCCGAACGCCTGTCCTGTGACCTATGCTCGCTTCGCCCTGACGAGGACCGTCTTGCGTTTACCGTTGACATTGAGCTCGATGCGCAGGGTCGCGTGCGGCATTACGATCCTTACCCCAGCGTGATTCGCTCGCGTGTGCGTATGGACTATGACGGCGCCGAGGCGCTGCTGGTGCGTGCCGGCGCGGTTGAGTATTCGGTGCTGGAAGGCGCCGCTGAGGATGTTGCGGCTGCTGAGGCCTCGCGCGAGGAGGCGCTTGAGCGCGGTCTTGCGTGCGAGGAAACTGCTCGCGGCTATAACGTCGACCTCGGCGATTTCCTTGTCGCCGCCAACGAACTCGCCGAACTTCGCCGTCGTATTCGTCGTGCCCGCGGCTCAGTCGATTTTGACACGGCCGAGATTCGCGCTCTATTGGATGAGGACGGAGTACCCGTGCAGATTGTGGCGCGCGAGCGTTCGTGTGCCACGTCGCTTATCGAGGAAGCCATGCTACTCGCCAACGAGTGCGTTGCAGAGTGGCTGGCAGACCGTGATATCGAGGCCTGCTATCGCGTGCATGAGGATCCGAGCCCCGATAGCCTGCACGGTGCCGCCGTTGCGCTGGCGCAGCTAGGCATCATCGACGATCGCCGTGCTGCCGGTATCGCCCTGGGGAGTCCCGATGAGCTACAGGCTGCAGTTGATGCTGCCGCCGGTACGGCCAACGCACCGCTCGTCAACACGCTGCTTCTGCGCAGCATGCAGCGCGCACTGTACAAGCCGCGCAACGAGGGCCACTTTGCGCTCGCCGCGCCGTGCTACTGTCACTTTACGAGTCCCATCCGTCGCTACCCCGATCTGGTGGTGCACCGCGTGCTCAAACTGCAGTTGGCCTATGAGCAGCTCGGCGGCAAGGACGCCCTGGTCCGTACGCCGCGGCTGATCGGCAAGGGGCGCGAGTCGCTGCCGCGCATTCTGCCGCAGATCTGCCGCGCATGCAGCGATGCCGAGCGCGCGGCAGATGCCGCTAGCCATGCGACGCAAAAGATCAAGATTGCCCAGTACTATGAGGATCGCCTGGGCGAGCGCTATGCCGGAACGGTCTCATGGGTCAGCAGTATGGGCCTGTTCGTACGCTTGGACCTGACACAGGTCGAAGGCTTGGTTTCGATCAAGAGCCTGGGCAACGAGTGGTTCGAGTTTGACGAGGACGCGCTCACGCTCACAGGTGTCGACACGGGGACCCGCTATGAACTGGGGCAGCGTGTGATCATCGAGGTCTCACGCGTCAATACCACGCGCGGGCACTTGGACTTTAAGCTTATCCATTAGCCAAATTCCGACTCATGGTGTGGGGGCGGAGAGCGGCCTTTCGGGACCGCCCTTCGCATTTGAATCGTGGCTATCTTGCCGTCTGCTCGGCCGCCTGCTTGCCTGCTATTGGAGAGGTAAAACCTACCAAAATAAACCTGTCCCTTTTTGGCAGGTTTACAAGAAAGCGGGGATGAGATGGCGACGGTGTATGGTTATGCGCGGGTGAGTTCGCGCGATCAGAATCTTAATCGGCAGCTGGATGCGCTGGGCGCCTATGGCGTGGGCTCGGCGAATATTTATGCCGACCATGCGAGCGGCAAGGACTTCGATCGACCGCGTTATCGCGAGCTGCTGCACGTCCTGGGAGACGGGGACGTGCTAGTGGTGCTTTCTATCGACCGACTTGGTCGTAATTACTCCGAGATTCTTGAGGAATGGCGACGCATTACCAAGGAGCTCGGGGTTGCCATTGTGGTGTTGGACATGCCATTGCTTGACACGCGCGCCAGGGCCAGCGGCACGCCGGATGTGACCAACATCCTGATTGCCGATATTGTGCTGCAACTGCTGAGCTACGTGGCGCAGGTGGAGCGCGAGAATATCCATCGGCGCCAGGCGGAGGGAATTGCAGCGGCGCGGGCGCGAGGGGTTCGTTTCGGTCGACCTCGCAAGCCGTGCCCTCCTCAGTTTGAGCTGGTGCGCGATAGCTATGAGGCAGGCGATATTACCCGCAGCCAGGCAGCAAAGTGCCTGGGCGTGTGCGTGGGGACGTTCGATCGCTGGATGCGCGAGGCGGGGTAGGAGTTTGCGTCGCTTTGTTGCTTCCTGTTGCGATTCAAATTTTGATACGGTGACGATGCCATTTTGGACTACACTCGCTGATATTCAAAAAACGGAGGTTGGCCTTTGGCACGCGTAAAACAAATAATCGGATGGACCGCGATCGCTCTGTTCGTCGCAACGCTGGCGGGCATCTGGGTGCTGACGGAGCAAAACGCGGTGCAGACGTCGTTGCTGAGCGAGTCCACCGCGCGTGTGGTGGAGGGTCAGGCTACGGGCGTACAGGCTGCCGATGCCACGGGTGAAGCTCAGACCGAGAACGGGATGACCGGGGGCACCGATTCGGCTGCTTCGAATGTCCGGTCTGGCCGACTTGCTTCCATTCGCATGTGGGTGGGCGCGAACGTCCGTCGCGTTGCCCATACCGTAGAGTTTTTCTTCGTCGGATTGTTCGCCTCGGTGGTCGTGGTTTGCTTTTCCAGGCGTCCGTGGAGCGTATGCTCCCGTTGCGTGCCCGTGTTGCTCTTTTGCGCCGTCTGCTCCGTTGGCGATCAGGTACATAAGATCTTTGTTCCCGGCAGGCATTTCGACGTTATCGATTTAGGATTCGATGCTGCGGGCTATGTTACCGCGATGCTGTTGGTATTGCTGGCAGCGGCGTTGGTGCGCTATGCGACTCGGCCGATCGGCGCCCATGCGAGGCGCTAGCCGGTAACAAACCCGTTTCTGATCATGCGACCTTGTTGAATTATTTTGTGTCGCGCGTATTTCCGAGCGGTCGGATTTGAGGGGCGAGCGGTAGAACGCTCGCCCTTTGTGCGCCACGATGCGGCACAATGTACCGTAAAAGCTGTTTGTATCCGGTACGAATCATTCGTTGGTCTTTAATTCTTCTCAACGGAGGTGTTTGAGATGGCAAACGGATTGCTTTTGCGGCTTCGCGAGCGTGAGCTCAGCGCGAGCCCGGCGGAACGCAATGTCATCGCATATGTGAGCGATCATCCGCACGAGGTGGTCGGGCTGTCCGTCCGCGGTCTTGCCGATGCCACGTTCTCCTCGCCCTCGAGCATTTTGCGCTTTTGCAAGCGTTTGGGTTTTGCGGGCTACAAGGAGTTCCAGCGCGAACTGATTGCCGAGCTGGCGCTCTTAGGTGACAAGAAAGACGTAGCCCTCGAGGACATCTCCATGGATGACAGCGTCGAACGTATCGTGGGGAAGGTGATGAAAAGCAACGTGCGCACGATCGAAGCGACGGCGCGAACGCTCGATTACACCGTCTTGGAGCGATGCGCGGCCTATCTTAAGCGGGCACGCGCAGTCAATCTGTTCGGTATCGGTGCCTCTCGTTTGGTCGCGCACGATCTGGCGCAAAAGCTCATGCGTGTCGACAAAGAGTGCCATCTGTACGACGACTGGCATGATCAGCTCTTGTGTGCCAAGAACATGCATGAGGGCGATATGGCAATCGCCTTTAGCTACTCGGGCTTGACGCAAGAGGTGCTGGACTGCACCGCCGAGGCCCAACGTCACAACTGTCCCGTTGTGGCCGTGACCAAAGTAGATGGATCATCCAAGCTTGCCACCATGGCCGATGCCGTGCTCGGCGTCGCTGCGAGTGAGCCCTTGGTCCGCAGCGGTGCCATGGCTTCGCGTATGGCCCAGCTTATGGTTGTCGATGCCCTGTACGCTGCTTACGTTGCCAGCGACTACGAACGGGCGACGCATGTCATTAAGCAAAACTACATCGAGAAACAGGAAAGATGAGGTGAATGAAATGCTCGATTTAACAAAATTCACGACCGAAAAGCGTAATCAAAGGTCTATGGACCTCGATACGATGACATCGCTGCAAATCGTTACGACGATGAACGATGAGGATCTTCGTGCCGTCCAGTCGGTCACAAAAGTGCTGCCCCAGGTTGCCACAGCAATCGACTGGGCTGCTGAGGCACTCGAGCGCGGCGGGCGCGTCTTTTACATGGGCGCAGGCACCAGCGGTCGTCTGGGCGTACTCGACGCTTCGGAGTGTCCGCCCACGTTTGGCGTGTCACCCGATCTGATTGTCGGGCTCATTGCCGGAGGCGAGACGGCGTTTATCAAGGCTGTCGAAGGTGCCGAAGACAGCGAGGAGCTTGGCGCGAGCGACCTGCGGGAGCGTGGACTCTCGGACAAGGATCTTGTCGTTGGCCTGGCGGCAAGCGGTCGTACTCCCTATGTGGTGGGCGGCCTTGTGTACGCCAAGGCAACTGGGTGCAAGACCATTGCAATTGCCTGCAACCAAGGGTCGAAGATCGGGGAGAGCGCAGATCTTGCCATTGAACCCGTGCCCGGTCCCGAGGTGCTGACCGGCTCAACGAGGCTCAAGGCGGGAACGGTTCAAAAGCTCATTCTCAACATGATTTCGACCGGTGCCATGGTCAAGATCGGCAAGGTATACCAAAACCTGATGGTCGATGTGCAGCAGACGAACGAGAAGTTGGTGGTGCGCGGCCAGAACATCGTGATGGAGGCGACCGGCTGCACGCGCGAGCGCGCTATTCAGGCGCTTGCAGATGCCGGCGGCCACGTAAAAACCGCTATTGTCTCGGTACTGCTGGGCTGCGATGCCGAGCAGGCTGCGGTAGCTCTTGAGCGAGCGAGAGGCCATGTCCGTGCTGCGGTGAGTGGCCATGAGAAGAGCAATGCCGATGCCCAATAGGTGCGCGGCGTGAGCTGATATGACATCCAGACGAGATACCCAATACAAGGAGGAGTTATGACGAACAAAGAGCTGGCTCAAAAGCTGCTGGACCTTTTGGGCGGTAAAGACAACGTGTTGGCAAACGCGGCGTGCATGACGCGCCTGCGCGTGACCGTCAAAGACACGGGCAGCGTCGACACGGAGGGTATTAAGGCACTCGACGGCGTGATGGGCTTGGTCGAGGACGACACGATGCAGATCGTGCTGGGGCCGGGCAAGGTGAATAAGGTGCTCGAGGAGTTCTCCAAGCTCACCGGCCTTGCGAAAGGCGTTGCCGACGAGAGCGTGGTTGACGCTGCGGCCACAAACAAGGCCGCGCAGAAGGCAAAGTACGAGTCCAAGCCGGTTCAGGCCTTCCTCAAGAAGATTTCCAATGTCTTCGTCGCCCTGCTTCCCGGCATCATTGCGGCTGGCCTCATCAACGGTATCTGCAACGTCATTAACGTCTCGACGGCAGGCGCGCTTGCAGGCGAGTGGTGGTACCAGGGCATTCGTTCCATGGGCTGGGCCCTGTTTGCCTATCTGCCCATCTTGGTGGGCTATAACGCGGCACGTGAGTTTGGCGGCTCCGCTGCGCTGGGCGGCATCGCCGGCATGATGTGTATCGCCAACAGTGCCATGCCCCTGCTTGCGCCTGGCGCGGCTGATCCTGCCACTGCCATTCTGCTGCCGCTCACCAATGCGCAGTACAACCCCGCAGCGGGCGGCATGATCGCGGCTCTTATCGCTGGCGCATTTTTTGCCTGGATGGAGCGTCAGATTCGCAAGGTTATGCCCAACGCACTCGACACGTTTTTGTCCCCGCTGCTGGTGCTCATCATCGGCGCCTTTGCTCTGATGCTCGTCATCCAGCCGGTTGGCGCATGGCTGACGACTGCCATCTTTAGCGTTTTGACCTTTATTTTCGAGAAGCTGGGCGTCCTGGGCGGCTATATCCTGTCGGCAGGCTTCTTGCCGCTGGTTTCCGTCGGCCTGCATCAGGCGCTCACGCCGATCCACGCTATGCTCAACGATCCCGACGGCGCTACCAAGGGCATCAATTACCTGCTCCCCATCCTTATGATGGCTGGCGGCGGCCAGGTCGGTGCCGGTCTGGCGCTGTACTTTAAGACCAAGAACGCCAAGCTCAAGAAGTACGTCGCAGAGTCCATTCCCGTTGGAATCCTGGGTGTGGGCGAGCCTCTGATGTATGCTGTTACGCTGCCGCTCGTTCGTCCGTTTGTGACGGCCTGCCTGGGTGCCGGATTTGGCGGCGCGCTCGCGGCGCTGCTTCACATCGGCACGGTTTCTCAGGGCGTTTCCGGTCTGTTTGGCCTGCTGATCGTCGTTCCTGGCCAGCAGCTCGGTTACGTTGCCGCTATGCTGCTTGCCTATGCCGCCGGCTTTGTCCTGACGTGGTTCTTTGGCGTCGACGAGCAGAAGATCAACGAGTTCTTTGGCGAGTAGTTTGATATCGCGAGCCGTGTTGCTTAGGGCTCGCGGCGCGCGGCAGATTTCTTGATGCTATGGTTGTGCCGGCGGGGCTAACTGCTCCGCCGGCCTTTTTTAAAGGAGTGTTGAAGCGTGAAAACGGGTATTTCGATTTATCTTTCCAGCCCTCTGCAGGATATTGAGCGGACGATTGAACACGGTGCCGCGGCGGGTGCGCGCTATGCGTTCACCTCGCTGCATATTCCCGAGGATGGGGGAGCGGCGTATGCCGATAAGGTCCGTCATGTGCTGTCGCTGCTTTCCGCCCGCGGCATTGCGCTCATTGCCGATGTGGGGCCGCGCACGTGCGATTTGCTCGGGCTTGAGCGCATCGAGGACCTGCGCGATCTGGGGTTGGAATACCTTCGTTTGGACTATGGCTTTAGCGCCCGGCGGGTCGCGGAGCTGTCCGGTGTATTTCGCATTGTGGTCAATGCATCGACGGTGAGTTCTGATGAAATCACATCGTGGCGTGAGGCCGGTGCCGATGTGACTCGTTTTGCCGCCTGCCACAATTTTTACCCCAAGCCTTATACCGGTTTAGCTCTGGAGGACATTGCTCGGGTGAATCTTCGTCTTGCGGCGCTTGGATTCGAAATCATGGCTTTTGTGCCGGGTGATGCTAACGTTCGCGGGCCGGTATTCGAGGGACTGCCGACGGTCGAGGCGCAGCGCGGTCGCGCGTCAAAGGTTGCTCTCAATATGCTTGAGCTTGCACATGGCGCCGATTGCGACATTGTGTTGGTCGGCGACCCCGATCTTTCCGATGCGGGCTGGACGCAGTTTGCTCATGTTTCCACCGGATACGTGGACCTGCAATGCGAGCTTGAGCCCGGTTATGCCTATGTACGTGGGCAGATTCATCACGACCGACCCGATTCGAGCACCCTCATCTTTAGGTCTCAGGAGTCGCGTACGACGCTTAAGCCGGATTCCGTGCCGATGGATGCCGGTGCCGGCCTGTCACGAAAGACGGGGTCGATCGCTGTGAGCAATAGCGGCTATGGGCGCTACGAAGGCGAGCTTGAGATTGCGCGGGTCGATCTTCCCGGTGACGAGCGCATGAACGTTGCGGGTCATATCACGCCCGAGGCAATGGAGCTGCTGCCGTTCATCAAACGCGGATTCGGGGTACGGTTCGTTTAGCGTGTGACCCGTGGGCTACAATTGGCCCATCATGCGAAGGCGCCTCGTGTGGCGTGTGTCTGCGTTGACCGATCTATATTCGGAGGATTTCCATGACCGTACTGTTTGTTGAATATCCCAAGTGCTCGACCTGTAAGAAGGCCAAGGCATGGCTGGACGAACACGGGGTAGAGTATATCGACCGCGATATCGTTTTGGACAATCCCACGGCTGATGAGCTTGCGACCTGGATTGCTCGTTCGGGACTGCCGGTGCGGCGCTTCTTTAATTCGTCGGGCATGAAATATCGAGAGCTGGGCCTGAAGGCGCGTCTAGATGCGGGCATGACGGATCGGGAGTGCTACGAGCTGCTGGCGACCGACGGCATGCTGGTCAAGCGTCCGCTGTTGGTGGGCGACGACTTTGCGATTCCCGGCTTTAGGGAATCGGCTTGGGTCGAGGCGTTGCTGTAGCGGCTGCGGAAAGTGCGACCCGTTTTGAGCTTCGATTACGGGATACGGTTTCCGGTTGAGGGCTCGATGGGAAAGTGGGGACCGGTTTGAGCTTGAAATCTGGGACGCACTTTCCGCCGGCAGGCTTGCCCCAGTCAGTCCTCCAACTGCGCCCATTCGTGCGGATCGTAGACCTTTACGTGCTTGTTGGGCTTGCCGCTCCAGTACTCCTCGTCCATAAAGGGCAGATATGCCTGAACGCCGGGGCAGATAAAGGGGATCCGCTGCTGTTGCAGTCGCTCGCGCTGGCGCTGCTCCAGGTGCGCCTCGGATATGACGGTCGGCATACCGGACAGCTCGACGAGGCTTGCCTGGATTCGCTTAAGGTCGGGGAGTCCCGCGTGCCATGACATCCGCATGATCAAAAAGGATGCACGGCGGTATTTTGCCTGCATCACCGTGATGGCGGGGCGCAGAGTGGGATGGATTTTGTCCCGTTCGGGCCAAAGGTCAGCAGTGATCTCGAGGCCCAGGGTCTCCCATAGGTAATCAAGCTCTTCGTCCATGGCGCCTCGATATCTACGTGATCATTGATACTTCGATTGTGTTGCCTGGTGCTATCGTTTTCGCGGTAGAATCTGCCAACGGTTGACGGCTACCGCTCGCGGCGTTTTGCCCTTCGTGTGCAGCGGTCGACTTCACAGGTCCTTCACGTGTTGGCCGTATTTGACTGAATTTCAAAAAAGTCAAAATTGGGGCTTGCGTCACGGCCGGACTTCCCGTATATTTCTTTCTTGCGCAAAGGCACAGCCGAGCGCAGCGATGCAGTCATTGGGATGTCGTCTAATGGCAGGACAGCGGATTCTGGTTCCGTCAATGGGGGTTCGACTCCCTCCATCCCAGCCATTGCATTTGCTACATATGGCCCGTTCGTCTAGCGGTTTAGGACGCCGCCCTCTCAAGGCGGAGATCACCAGTTCGAATCTGGTACGGGCTACCAAAATTGAACGCCCGGGCCTCGTAAGAGACCCGGGTTTTGTGTATTGACCGATATTTAAGGCGCGCGTTGAGTCTGCCGCCCGGACCGAGGAGTTGTCATGGACCTGCCTATCAGCTTGGAAGACATCACGTATGCCGAGAACTATCTGGCGCAGGGCGACCTGGCTACGGCGACGCCGCTGCTGGAGCGTCTGGTGGAGCTTGCCGAGGAGTATATCGACGCTGAATGCAAGACGGAGGAGAAGCGCCAGTACTTTAGCTTCGACAGCAAGTTTGAGCGCCTGGCCTATCGCCGCGTGGAGAAGGATCCGCGCGAGCTGGTGCAGGTCGAGGTTCCCTTTGACCGCCTGTACTCCGACATGGCGTTTGCCTACATTCGCCAGCAGGATTATGTGAGTGCTCGGAATGCCCTGATGCAGGCCGTGCGTTGGGATCCCATGAACTGCAACTATCGCTTGGACTTGGCCGAGCTGTTCCGCGCGCTCGAGGACAAGCAGGAGTGGGCATCGCTCTCGTTCTCGGTGCTGGAGCGCGCGAGCGACGGTAAGTGCGCCGCACGTGCCTACACCAACTTGGGTCAGTACTTCTTGGAGCCCGAGACCGAGAACATTTCGGCAGCCGTGGGCTGCGCGCGTCTGGCGCTGCGCCTGGCGCCCAATGATGCGCATACGACGCGCCTGCTCAACAAGATCCATACCACCTATCCGGATGCCGCGGACGAGAGTGACGACCATGTGATGGGTGAGCTCGCCCTGCAGGGCGTGCCGACCTCGCCTTCGGCCGAGATCGCCATCTGCCTGATCATGTGCGCGACCGATGCTGCAAGCGACGGCGACAAGCAGGAGGCTACGCGTCTGACGGTCCGTGCCCGCGACCTGGTGGGCGAGGAGGCATGCGCGGCGATTATCAAGCTGGTGCGCGAGAGCGATGCCGAGCTTAATGCCGAGCGCAGGGCAAAGCGCGAGGCTGCGGGTTCAAACGCCGATGGCGCCAAGGAGGCCGGCGATGCTCAGTAAGCGCGAGCGCAAGCTCATTTCCAAGAATCGCTCGGCACATCACGAGTACTTTATCGATGAGACGTTTGAGTGCGGTATTGAGCTGAGCGGTACCGAGGTCAAGTCGATTCGCGAGCGCGCGTGCCAGATTACCGATACCTTCGCACTGATTCGTGGTGGGGAGTGCTGGCTCGTCGGCCTGCATATCCACCCTTATAGCCATGGTGGCGTGTGGAATCGCGATCCCGACCGTCGGCGCCGTCTGCTGCTGCACCGCAAGGAGATCGACTTTCTTGACGGCAAACTTCGCAACCGCGGCTATGCGCTGGTGCCGCTGGAGCTCTACTTTAATACCGACGGCCGCGTAAAGCTGCTGCTGGGCCTAGGCCGCGGCAAGAAGCTTTACGACAAGCGCGAGGATATGGCCAAGCGCGATGTCCAGCGCGAGATCGACCGCGCCCTCAAGGAGCGCAATCGCTAGGCGTTCTGTATAAGTTGCGGTGGAATACGGACTGTTTTGCCTGTTTGAGGGGCTATTCAGTCCTTATTTCACCGCAACTGCGGGCGTCTCATCTTTCTTACTGTTCTGACACATATGTTTCAAAGGCAGCGTCCGCTATGGGCGCTGCCTTTTTTGTGGGTACATACATCCATGAGGTTCCAACCCGAGCTAGGGGAGTGATCGTTATGGACAAAACTGCGTTCTTTACCATGCCGAGCGGCCTGTACGTGGTGAGCGCCGCGGCAGACGGGCTGCGCGCCGGCTGCGTCATCAACACAGCGGTGCAGGTGACGTCCATGCCGCCGCGCATTTCGGTTGCCGTGAACAAGGACAACGTCACCTCGGGCGTCATCGCTTCGGCCAAAGCGTTCGCGCTGACCGTGATCGATCAGACCGCCGATATGCTCTACATCGGTAACTTTGGGTTCCGCACTAGCAGCGATTATGACAAGTTTGCCAAATACGAGACCCGCGAGACGGCTCTGGGCATGCCCTATGTGCCCGAGCACGCGGCGGCCCTGTTTAGCTGCCATTTGATCGACACTGTGGATGTTGGCACGCATCTACTGTTTATCGGCGAGGTCGAGGATGCCGAGCGCTTGAGTGACGAGACGCCGCTCACCTACGATTACTACCATAAGGTCCTGAAGGGCAAGACGCCTCCGAAGGCGTCCTCGTATCAAGGCTAGAAATGTTTTAAAAATACTTGCATTATATTATTGAGAATCTATACTGATAAATGAAGTACATCACCAGTCGCGTTTGAGAGGAGAACATCATGGCTGAGGAGAAGAAGACGTATAAGTTCGTGTGCGTCGTTTGCGGTTACGAGGTTGAGGTCGATACGCCCGAGCTGCCCGAGGATTATGTGTGCCCGGTGTGCGGCGTCGGTCCCGATCAGTTTGAGCTCGTCGAGGAGTAGCTCGTCGGCACGCGGCTCACGGCAACACATAGCTCTGTCCAAGGGCCCCGGTCGAATTCTCGGCCGGGGCCCTTTTCCTCCGCCCCTAAGGGATCACGGTTGCTGTTGGCCGATCCTGTCTGTTGTGAGTCCGGCCGACCTTTTGTCTTAATCTGTAACGTCTAACGGTGGAAATTGGGCCCACTTGTTACATATCGAGACAAACCAAAACCGTCCGGAAGAAGATCTCAATCTGTAACATCTAACGGTGGAAATTGGGTCCACTTGTTACAGATTGAGATAAACGGAGCTGTCCCTCGGAATGATCTCGATCTGTAACATCTAGACATCAAAAGCGGGTCTAGATGTTACAGATCGAGACGTTTGCCTGGGTAGGTGCCCCGTCTCATTACATCCCCGTTAGCAACACGACATCGAGAATCGTCACGATGGCACCAATCCCTACGAGCAGCGCGTTGAGCGGGCGCGAATTGGCGTATTTGCCCATAACGCGGGGTGAACTGGTGAGCCGTATGAGCACAAAGACCGTAATCGGTAGCTGAAGCGACAGCAGTGCCTGACTCCAGATGAGACCTTCAAAAGGATTTGGGACGACCAGGCACGCCGTCACTGCGCCGACGAAACAGGCCGCCACCCCGATCGAGGAATGTCGGTCGTGGATATCGTATTCCTCGTCGAACATGCCCGCAGTGATGGTCCCCGCCGCCATGCCCGCTGTCACGCTGCTCGATAGTCCCGCGAACAGCAGCGCTACCGCAAAGATGGTCGAGCTCGCCGGGCCCAGAATGGGGGAGAGCGTGGCCGCTGCGACGGCGAGGTCGTCTACGACCATGCCGTGCGCAAAGAAGGTCGTTGCGGCCAGGATGACCATGGCCGAGTTGATTGCCCAGCCCACGCCCATCGAAAAGAGCGTGTCGAAGAGCTCGTAGCGCAGACGCTCTTCGATAACCTGCTCGCCTTGGCCTTCGAAGTGCATGGATTGGATGACCTCGGAGTGCAGAAAAAGGTTGTGTGGCATAACGACCGCACCCAGGACACTCACGATAATCGCGGCAGAGCCAGTGGGCATACTGGGCGTGATCCAGCTTGCGGCGGCTTGCGGCCAGTCGACCTTGACTAGTGCAAGCTCGGCCAAAAACGAGAGTCCTACCACGCCTACGAAGGCGATGATCCAGCGTTCGGCGCGCTTGTAAGAGCTCGTCATGAGCATCGCCATCGATACTGCCGCCACGATGACGCAGCCCGCGCGCACGGGCAGCCCAAAGAGCATTTGAAGGGCAATCGCGCCACCCAGGACTTCGGCCATGGCGGTGGCGACAGTCGCGAGATAGGCACTGGCGAGTACCGTGCGTCCAACGAAGCGGGGGAGGTAACGTGTCGTGGCCTCGGCAAGGCAGGCGCCCGTGGCGATACCCAGGTGCGCCGCGTTGTGCTGCAGCACAATGAGCATAATCGTGGACAGCGTGACGATCCACAGCAGCGCGTAGCCAAACTGCGAGCCCGCGGCCATATTGGAGGCCCAGTTGCCCGGGTCGATAAAGCCGACGGTCACGAGCAGCCCGGGGCCGATATGCCGCGCAATGTCTAGGCCTCCGTGACCGCCGGTGCGCCGGGAACCAAAGTGTTGTTTGAGATGGTTGAGCATGGTGCGCTCCTGTGTATGGGCGGCGTGACGTCGCATCTGGGCCGTGCGGCGCCACGCGTCGGTTTTGGGTTGGGGCTACTTGTGTGCTTTGCCCTGATTGGCCACGGCGTCGATCTTGGCGGCGATGGTCGCCGGGTCGCCGATGTAGCGCTTGTCGAGGACGTTGAAATCGGTGTCGAAGGTGTAGACGAGCGGCACGCCGGTGGGGATGTTGACCTTGAGGATCTCCTCGGGCGTGAGGTGCTCGAGCTTCATGACGAGTGAGCGCAGGGAGTTGCCGTGTGCGGCGATGAGTACGCGCTTGCCGGCGAGCATCTGGGGGCGAATCTCGTCTTCGAAATAAGGCCAGGCGCGGGAGATCGTGTCCTTGAGGCACTCGGTATAGGGCAGCTGATCGGGCGCGACATCACGGTATTGCTCCTGGGTGTGGGGATCGCGCGCGTCGTCCGGCTCGAGCGCCGGCGGGCAGACATCGAAGGAGCGGCGCCAGATGAGCACCTGCTCGTCGCCGTGCTCCGCCGCGGCATTGGCCTTGTTGAGACCCTGCAACGCTCCGTAGTGGCGCTCGTTGAGCTTCCAGGATTTGATGACGGGCAACCACTCGCGATCCATTTGGCCGAGCACGATGTCGAGGGTGTGAATTGCGCGCTTGAGACGCGAGGTGTAGCAGACGTCAAAGTCGAAACCGGCTTCTTTGAGGGCTCGACCGCCTGCTGCGGCTTCTTCGCGGCCCGTGTCGGTGAGTTCTACGTCGGTCCAGCCGGTGAACAGGTTGAGTTTGTTCCACTCGGATTCTCCGTGACGGATAAGGACAAGTTGCATCGTCTGCTGGTCTGCTTGGTGCGCCATAGGGGCCTCCTTGATCTGGCACGGTGTGCGTGCCGTTTGCTTGACGCCGCAAAGGATACCCGTTTTAAGCTTAAAAGTTAAGCAAGACTAACAAAATTGTTGTATTTGAATGGGATGGTGAAAGGGGGCTGCCGAAATGTCTCGATCTGTAACAACGAGGGATGGAAATTGGGCCTAGGTGTTACAGATCGAGACAGGAAGAAATGGTCCTATGGAATGTCTCGATCTGTAACAGTTTGCCGCCAAAACCGGCCCTTTGTGTTACAGATCGAGACATTCGGAACTGTCTCTCGAAAACATCTCAATCTGTAACAGTTAGTCGTCGTAATTGGGCCTTCCTGTTACAGATTGAGATGTTTGAAGTGGTGAGCTAACAGGCCGAACTTGGGGCCTATGTTGTCGCCCTTGAGGTCGGCGGTGTCCGCTCGTAGGGCGTGCGTTACGCGATTGTTTCGAAACGGGTGGGAAACACAACGGGCCGGCGATGCTCCTAGTATGCCTATTCAACTGACTGTCTAAATAACTAGGGGAGGATCGCGATGCAGGCAGATTCCGCTCAGCAGCAGGGCCTTTATCGCCCCGAATTCGACCATGATGCATGTGGCATCGGCGCGCTTGCCGATATCAACGGTGAGCGCCATCACCAGATTCTGGACGATGCGCTGTCCATTCTGGTCAACTTGGAGCACCGCGGCGGCACGGGACTCGAGAAGAATACCGGCGATGGCGCTGGCATCCTGTTCCAGGTTCCGCATCACTTTTTCCGTAAAGAGGCTCAAAAGTGCGGTCAGATTCTGCCGGCAGAGGGCGACTATGGCGTGGCCATGCTGTTCTTCCCGCAGGACGACAAGGGCGTAGAGGATGCCCGCCGCGTGTTTGAGGAGGGCTGTGCCGAGGCCGGCGTGCCGCTGCTCTTTTGGCGCGAGGTGCCCGTCGACCCGCACGACCTGGGCGAGACGGCCCGCGCCTGCATGCCCACTATCCTGCAGGCCTTCCTGGGCCGTCCGGACGACACGCCCGCCGGCGATGCCTTTGAGCGTCGCCTGTACGTGTGCCGCCGCACCATCGAAAAGAAGGCCGATGCCGAGTTTGCCCTGCGAGACAAGATCTTCTACGTGTGCTCCATGAGCTCGCGCACCATCGTGTACAAGGGCATGCTGGTCGCCACACAGATGCGCCGCTTCTTCATCGACCTCAACGACGCCGCCGTCAAAACGGCCGTGGCGCTCGTCCACTCGCGCTACTCCACCAACACCACGCCCAGCTGGGAGCGTGCGCACCCCAACCGCTTTATCATCCATAACGGCGAGATCAACACCCTCAAGGGCAACGTCAACTGGATTCGCGCCCGCGAACCCAACCTGTACAGCCCCGTGCTGCAGCACGATCTTGAGCGCGTGATGCCCATCATCAACCGCGAGGGTTCCGACTCCGCGATTCTGGACAACGTGCTCGAATTCTTGGTCATGAACGGTCGCCCGCTCACGCGTGCCGCGTCCATGTTGCTGCCCGAGCCGTGGGACCACAACGATAGCCTGAGTGAGGAGCGCCGCGCCTACGACGCTTACCAGTCCATGCTCATGGAGCCCTGGGACGGCCCGGCGGCCATCGCCTTTACCGACGGCCGTACCCTGGGTGCCGCCCTCGACCGCAACGGCTTGCGCCCCGCCCGCTACTACGTGACGCGCGATGGCCGCTTTATGCTGGCAAGCGAGGTGGGCACCATCGAGGTGAGCCCCGAGAACATCCTGACGAGCGGCTGCCTGGGACCGGGCCAGATGCTCGAGGTCGATTTTGCCCGCGGCCGCGTGATCTACAACGACGAGCTGCGCGCCCGCTATGCCAAGGAGAAGCCCTACCGCGACTGGATTGCCGAGGAGACACTGACCGTCGACGCGCTCGATGAGCCCTCCGCGCCCGCCGAGGATGCCGAGGTGCCCGCCGCCGTGCGCATGGCCAAGCTCGGCTATCACTGGGATGATGTCGACGAGGTCGTGCGCCCTATGGCCCAGCAGGGCAAGGCCCCGCTCGCCTCGATGGGCATCGATGCGCCGCTGGCCTGCCTGTCCAAAAAGACGCGCTCGTTCTACGACTATTTCTATCAGCTGTTCGCTCAGGTCACAAACCCGCCGATCGACGCCCTGCGCGAGCACATGGTGACTTCGACCACGCTCTACCTGGGCAACCACGGTAACCTGCTCGAGGACTCCCGTACGGCCTGCCAGCTGGTTCGCTTGGAGCGACCGCTGCTGAGCAAGGAGGAGTTTGACCGCATTTGCGCCATCGACCGCGTGGGCTTTAAGACCCGCCGTTTTCGTGCCGTGTACCGCCGCAATGCCGGCGAGGGTGCGCTGCAGGCTGCGCTCAAGCAGCTTGCAGAGGACGTTGAGGCTGCGGTGCGCGATGGCGTGAACATCGTGGTGCTGAGCGATCGCGCCGCTGCGGGCGAGGTCCCCGTGCCGTCGCTGCTCGCCGTGGGTTGCGTGCACAACCATCTGATCCGTGCCGGCGTGCGCACCTTTGCCGATATCGTGGTGGAGTGCGGCGACGCCGTGTCCCCGCACGACTTTGCGGCGCTGGTGGGCTACTCCGCGAGCGGCATCTATCCGTATAACGCGCATGCGTGCATCCGCGATCTGGCGGCACACGGCGACCTGGACGTGACGGCCGAGCAGGGCATCGCCAACTACAACAAGGCTGCGACCGCCGGCATCGTCTCCATCATGTCCAAGATGGGCATCTCCACGGTACAGAGCTACCATTCGGCGCAGATCTTCGAGGCCGTGGGCTTTACGCCGGAGTTCGTCAACGCGTACTTCGCCGGCACGGTGAGCCGTGTGGGCGGTATGGGTGTCGAGGACGTTGAGCGCGAGCAAAACGAGCGCTACGACGCCGCGCTCGCTATCCTTAAGAGCCCGGCTCCCGATCAGCTGCCCACGCTGGGTCTGACCAAGTGGCGCCCGCTCGGCGGCGAGGATCACCTCATCGATCCGCAGACTGTCTACTTGCTGCAGACCGCCTGCCGTGAGGACAGCTACGACACCTTTAAGGAGTACAGCGCCCGCCTGCACCGCACCGGCCGTGCCGTGCGCCTGCGCGACTTGCTCGACTTTAATGCCAGCGGCCGCACGCCGGTTTCGCTCGACGAGGTGGAGCCCGCGCTCAACATCGTCCGCCGCTTTAACACCGGCGCCATGTCGTATGGCTCCATCAGCAAAGAGGCGCATGAGTGCATGGCCATCGCCATGAACCGCCTGCATGGACGCTCCAACTCGGGCGAGGGTGGTGAGGATCCGCGTCGCGAGACCCCGCTGGCCAACGGTGATTCCAAGAACTCCGCCATCAAGCAGGTAGCAAGTGCGCGCTTTGGCGTGACGAGTCGCTACCTGTGCAGTGCCTTCGAGATTCAGATCAAGATGGCCCAGGGCGCCAAACCCGGCGAGGGCGGACACCTCCCCGGCAAGAAGGTCTACCCCTGGATCGCCGAGGTCCGCCAGTCCACGCCCGGCATCGGCCTGATCTCGCCTCCGCCGCATCACGATATTTACTCTATCGAGGACCTGGCAGAGCTGATCTTCGATCTTAAGAACGCCAACCCCGGCGCACGCGTGTCGGTCAAGCTGGTCAGCGAGGCCGGCGTCGGCACCATCGCCACCGGCGTTGCCAAGGGCGCTGCCGACAAGATCTTGATCAGCGGCCACAATGGCGGCTCGGGTGCCGCTGAGCGCGACTCCATTTGGCATGCGGGACTGCCGCTGGAGCTTGGCCTCGCCGAGGCCCAGCAGACGCTGCTGCAAAACGGGCTGCGCTCACGCGTGGTGATCGAGGCCGACGGCAAGCTTATGGACGGCACCGATGTTGCCGTCGCCTGCTTGCTGGGCGCCGAGGAGTTTGGCTTTGCGACCATGCCGCTCATCTCCATGGGTTGCCTCATGCAGCGCGACTGCCAGCAGGACACCTGCCCGGCCGGCATCGCTACGCAAAACTGCCGCCTGCGTCGCGGCTTCCGCGGCAAGCCCGAGCACGTCGAGCACTTTATGCTCTTTGTTGCCGAGCAGCTGCGCGAGGTCATGGCGAGCCTGGGCTTCCGCACCGTCGACGAGATGGTCGGCCACCCCGAGTGCTTGCGCCAGATCGAGGTCCCGGGCAACCGCAAGGCCAACCTGCTCGATCTGTCGCCCGTGCTGGCAAGCGCGACCTGCGAGTTCGGTGCCCATATCCCGGGTGCCGACGGTCGCCACTTCCTGCCGCAGATGGCTGCCGACAGCGAGCTCGACAAGACGCTCGACTCCACGTTGTTCGTGCCCTATACGGCCGATGCCCGTGCGCACCTGCGTCCGATTCGCTTCCATGCCGACATCGCCAACGTCAACCGTTGCGTGGGCACCATCCTGGGTAACGCGGTGACCAAGGCACATCCCGAGGGCCTGCCCGCCGGCTCCATCACCATCGATTGCGATGGATCGGCCGGTCAGAGCTTTGGCGCCTTCCTGCCGCGCGGCATTACGCTCAACGTGTGCGGCGACGCCAACGACTACTTTGGCAAGGGCCTTTCGGGCGGCGAGGTGTCGGTGCGCCCCAACCCGCATGCGACCTATAAGTTCGACGAAAACATCATCGTGGGCAACGTTGCGTTCTTTGGCGCCACGAGCGGCCGTGGCTTCATCAACGGCCTGGCCGGCCAGCGCTTTGGCGTACGCAACTCCGGTGCCACCGTGGTGGTCGAGGGTTGCGGCAACCACGGTTGCGAGTACATGACGGGTGGCCTGGCGCTCATCCTGGGCGAGGTCGGGCAGAACTTCGCTGCCGGCATGACGGGTGGCGTGGCTTATGTCTTTGACCAGTACGGCACGCTCGATGCCCGCGTGAACCACGAGAGCGTTGAGCTCAAGGCCCCGACTGCCGGCGAGCTGGCGCAGATTCGCGAGCTCATCCAGGAGCACGTGGACGCGACGCAGAGCCCGCGCGGCATCAAGCTGCTCTACAGCTTTGAGACGATGAGCAAGCACTTTGTGAAGGTCATTCCGACCGAGTACGAGCGTGTGCTGGCGATTGTCGCTGCGAGCGAGGCTGCCGGCAAGACACATGCGCAGGGCGAGGAGTTGGCGTTTGACATCGTGACCGGTCGCGCCGACGCTGCTGATGTTGCCCGCTTTGATGCTGCGGGCGGTGCTGCGGGTGCTGCGCCCGTGGCCGCTACCAGCTCTGTTGCTTCGACCAAGAAGGAGGCGTAAGTGCCATGGGTAAGCCCGGTGCTTTTCTTGATATCGATCGCGTGACCCACGAGCTGCGCCCTGTGGAGGAGCGCAGCCATGATTTTGATCCGCTGTACGTGGAGCTCGATGACGATGCACGTCGCGCCCAGGCGAGCCGCTGCATGATGTGCGGCGTGGCGTTTTGCCAGATGGGCGCGAGCTTTGGCAAGGCACGCCCGAGTGGCTGCCCGCTGCACAACCTGATTCCCGAGTGGAATGAGCTGGTGTACCGCGGCCGCTGGGACGAGGCTGCCGAGCGCCTGTCGCTCACATCGCCCATGCCCGAGTTTACGAGCCGTGTGTGCCCGGCGCTGTGCGAGGCCGCGTGCAACCTGGGTTCGGTCGACGGCCAGCCCACGACGATCCATGACAACGAGCGTGCAATCAGCGACCATGAGTGGGCAAATGGCGGTCCGCGTCGCTTTGAGCCGGCAGGGGAGGGCGCACCCGCGGTTGCCGTGGTGGGCTCCGGTCCTGCTGGTCTGGTGGCGGCATGGGAGCTTGCACGTCGTGGCGCCCGCGTGACGGTGTTTGAGCGCGACGACCGCCCGGGCGGTCTGCTCATGTACGGCATTCCCAACATGAAGCTCGAGAAGTCCGTGGTCGAGCGTCGCGTGGCGTTCATGCGTGAGCTGGGCATTGTGTTCGAGCTGGGTGCTGACGTGAGCGATCCCAAGGTTACCGCCAGGCTCGACGACTTTGACGCCGTCGTGGTGGCTGCTGGTGCCCGTGCCCCGCGCGGGCTTTCGGCTGCGAACATTGACGCTCCGGGCGTGGTGTACGCGGTGGACTACCTGACGGCTTCGACCGTCTCGGTGCTCGATGGTAGCGAGCCCGCGGTGAACGCGCGCGGCCTGGATGTCGTGGTCATTGGCGGTGGCGATACTGGAAACGACTGCGTGGGTACCGCCGTGCGTCAGGGCGCGCGCAGCGTGCGCCAGTTTGAGTTCTTGCCGGCTGCGCCCGATAAGCGCGCGGCGAGCAACCCCTGGCCGCAGTGGCCCAACGTGAAGAAGACCGACTACGGCCAGCAGGAGGCTATCGCTGCGATGGGTGGTGAGATGCGTGCCTGGGGCGTGGATACGCTCGAGGTGCTGCTGGACAAGAAGGGTGCGGCCGCGGGCCTGCGCGTGGTCGATCTGGACTGGTCGGCGGGAAAGCCCGAGCGCATCGCGGGCTCCGAGCACGAGGCGCCGGCGCAGCTGGTGCTCATCGCCTGCGGCTTTACGGGTCCCGAGCATGGCGTGTTCGATGCGGTGAGCGTGCCTGTTGCCACCGCCGGTCGTCCGCTGCCGGTGATGGCTGCTGAGGGCTCGCATCTCGCGGCTCGCGCGGAGGGTGTCGCCGCGGATGCCGCGCCGGTGTATGTGGCGGGTGATGCCCGCAACGGCAGCTCGCTCGTGGTGAACGCCATGGCCGACGCCCTGGCCTGCGCTGCCGAAGTCGCCGACGCGCTGGAGCTGTAAAGTAGTCACGGAGATATTCAACAATCGAATCGGCAAGGGCTGTCCCTAACTGCCGGCACAAAAGGAACGTCCCTAAGTGCCGACAGTTAGGGACGTTCCTTTTCTGTCGGCATTCGGGGACACTCCTTGCGGATTTGCGAGCAGTTTGCTCGTTTGTCGACGTACGGGCGTTCATTTGTCGACTTCTTGGGCTGTGGTCACCTGTTGTTTCTGTGGTGGCTGCGGGCATCTGGCTCAAAAGGGCGGGTTGGCCGTCGATGTTTACCTGCGGTTTTGTTGCGGCGCGCATTTTCGGTCAAGCTTTTCGTCAAGTGTTTGGTCAGCATCTGGTTTGCAGCCGGAGGCCTATTTTGCCCGCGCTGGTCGTGGCTGCCCACCCTCCTCGTAAGCTCAAATTGAGGTCCATCAGTTTGAGGAGGATGCCATGACTGACCACGCTTTTGACCGAGCAGAGCTGGCTGAAGCCGTCGGCAACGATATTGCCGACATGGCTCACTTTTGGATGCTGCGGAAGTTTCAATTCCTGGAGCCGGCGCGCGAACAGTTCGAGATCATTGTCGACCCGTGGCTCAGCTATTGCACCGAGCCTTCGCAAAACGAAATCATGGCCTACAACATGGCGTTTACCGATTGGCTGCTGTTTGAGCGCCCCTATCGCCATGGCAAAACGCTGCTCGAGCTATATGTTGACGAGCCGCCGGCATCGCTTTCGCCTGCCTCGCTCAAGCGGCTCGAGCAGGTACGCGACACGCAGTATTTCTCGCGCTTTGGCATTTTGGACAAGGATCCTGCGTCCGGCATGGTCGTGCTGAAGGACACGCGCACCGATCATCGCTTTGATGTCTACGATCCGCATATCGTGCAGAAGGAGCACTGGAGTGACGGCGCGATTGCGGTGCGCCTCGCCTGCGTCGATGATGTCTGGCTTACGGCGGGACAGCTCTACCTGTATGACATCGCGCGGCTGAGCGATACGGCGGTCGATGGGCCGGGTGCGGTGCATCCGGAGGACCTGCAGGACGGCTTTGACACCTCGTGCATCTGCTTCTTCTTGCGTCTGGTCCGCGACATCATGGGCGCCCAGGGGCGGTACGTAAAGTCGCTCAACATCTACGAGCAGGAGTGGGAGTAGGGGATGGGTAGTTGTCGCCTGCCTTGCCTTTTGCCTTTTTGTCTCGATCTGTAACGTTTGGGGGCAAAACACCGGTCTACCTGTTACAGATCGAGACGAATGCTTGGGCGCCGCTGGTTTGTCTAAATCTGTAACGTTTAGGGGCCTGGAGAACGTCTAACTGTTACAGATCGAGACGTTTGGCACCTGGCTGGGGGGGAATGTCTCAATCTGTAACATCTACAGTCCAAAAATCGTTCTTCTTGTTACAGATCAAGACGTTTGTCGGTGGAGGCAACGGTGACGATGGTCCATTTGTCCGATGTGGTGGTGATGGAAGTGTCTAATACCGTTTTCAAGCACAAGCATACGACTCGCAACACGTTGGCGCGGAATAGGATGCTCGCGCGACTCACGGAGGCGACCGAGCAAGGTGCGCTGCTCGCAACGCATGACAATGCCGAGCTCATGTGGCTGCGGCGTCATGTTGGAACCGACGATATCGCGGAACCCGAGCCGTATTTGTTCTGCTTTCAACATGATTGGGATGCGCTGACGCCGACGGAGCGAGCGCTGCGGGCCATCAAAGGGCTTGCGGAGTTTCATCCCGATTGGGCGTTTTGGGGCTATGACGCGGCACTTTTGTGGGGTCTGGAGGTGCCGAATGATCTGCTTGGGCCACGATATCTTGTTAAGACAGGTTGCTCGGTGCCGCTGAGTGCAGGATGTCGGCTGTTGCGTCCGCAGGCGGCGGGCGCACTTGAACAAGTCGACGGCGTGCAGGTGACGTCGTTTTGGCGCACGGTGGAGGATTGCCTACTGCGTGCACCGTTCTCCTACGGGTTGGCGATTGCCGATTCTGCACTGCGGGCGAAAGGCGTATCACGTGGGGATTTGTGCGAGCGCCTCCGCGCCGATTGCGAGGGCAGGCGAGGGTATCGCAGGGCACAGGTGATTGCGTCGTATGCGGACGGGCTGTCTGAAAACGGCGGCGAGTCTCGGTTCCGAGCATTCTTTATTGCGTACGGCTTTCCGGTTCCGGAGCTGCAGGTGGAGTTTTGCGACCCGCTCGATCCGAGCCAGGTGTTTCGTGTCGACTATTTTTGGCGGCTCGAGGACGGGACGTGTGTCATCGGCGAGCTCGACGGAAAGGGGAAGTACACCTTGCAGAGCGGCGAGGGTCGGGAGTCGGCTGACCCATTCGTGGCAGAGCGTCAGCGGGAATCTCATCTGACAATGCTCGGGCATAAGGTGCTTCGGTTTACGTTTGATGAGCTCAAGAATCCGGGGAAGCTGATCGAGAAAATGAGGCTGGCGGGTATTCCTCGGCAGGTTGAATTGGCTGAGGAGTGGAGATGCCAGTGGTATGGGCGCTGAGAGGTTTTGTCTCGATCTGTAACGTTTAGAGGCTGTTTGAGCTCGTAATTGTTACAGATCGAGACAAGCCGGTGAAACGTCGACCGAATGTCTCGATCTGTAACATCAAGGGGCCTAATAACCCTGTAGCTGTTACAGATCGAGATATTTCCCTGGTGTCGCTGGGGTGGGACTGCAACGTGTTCCGTCTCCCCACATCCCCTCTTCCTTCCGTTAACCGATGCGTCTGCAGCAATCCAGCGGGACTAGGTGATAATGGACAAATGTTCAAGTTAATCGTGAGGGAGGAGCTCGATATGGCATCTGCCGATCGTCCCACATTGTTTATCAATGCGACCGTTCTGGATGGTTCGGAGCATATGGAGCCGCAGCCCGATATGGCCGTGGTCGTCGAGCGTGGCATCATCACCTGGATGGGACCGAGCGCTGTGGCCCAAGCTCCAGCGGGGGCCGAGGTCATCGATCTGGCAGGGGCGTATCTCATGCCGGGCCTCATCAATATGCACGTGCATCTGTGCGGTTCGGGCATGCCGGTCTCGGCGGGTGATGCGGGCGCGCTGATGAAGAAGCTCGACAATCCCGTGGGCCGCGCCATCGTTCGCCACATCCTCAAAGGCAGCGCCCAGCAGCAGCTGGCAAGCGGCGTGACTACGGTGCGCGGTGCGGGTGACCCGCTGTTTGCCGACATCGCCGTGCGCGATGCTATCGATGCCGGCAAGTATCAGGGTCCGCGTCTGGTAGCGCCGGGAACGGGCGTTACAGTGCCGGGTGGCCACGGCGCGGGGCTGTTCGCGCAGGTCGCCAATACGCCCGACGAGGCGGCCGAACAGGTGCGCGACTTGTACGCGCGTGGTGCCGACGTCATCAAGTTGTTCGTGACGGGTGGCGTGTTCGACGCGACCGAAGTTGGCGAGCCGGGCGTGCTGCGCATGCCGATCGATGTTGCCGCGGCGGCGTGCAAGGCGGCGCACGAGGTGGGCCTGCCGGTTATGGCTCATGTCGAGAGCACCGAGGGCGTGAAGGCCGCGCTTGAGGCCGGGGTCGACACGATCGAGCACGGTGCCCCGATGACGCCCGAGATCCTGGAGCTGTACCGTGGCGCCGCGGGCACGCAGCTTGAGGATCGTGCGCCCAGCGTTACCTGCACGATCAGCCCGGCGCTGCCGTTTGTGTTGCTCGATCCGGAGAAGACCCATTCGACTGACACGCAAAAGAAGAACGGCGACATCGTGTGCTCGGGCATTATCGAGAGTGCTCGTGCGGCGCTGGAAGCTGGCGTTAAGGTGGGCCTTGGCACAGATTCGAGCTGCCCGTTCGTGACGCAGTACGACATGTGGCGTGAGGTGGCCTATTTTGCCAAGTATGTCGGCGTGAGCAACGCCTTCGTGCTGCATACGGCTACGCAGGTCAATGCCGAGCTCCTGGGGCTGGGCGGCGAGACCGGTACGATCGAGTGCGGCAAGGCCGCCGATATCCTGGTGACGCGCAAGAATCCGCTCGATGACCTGTGCGCTCTGCGTGAGCCGACGCATGTGATGTGTCGCGGTGATCTGGTACGCAAGCTCAAGGTGAAACGTATTCCCGAGGTGGACGCCGAGCTCGACACGATTATGGCCATGCCTGCAGAAGCGCTTGCCGAGGAGCTGGCCCGCGACGGCGTGGCGTAGGTGTGACAAAGGTGCAGCTCCGTTGCCGCATACAAAAAGCCGAGGCTCAACACGAGGCCTCGGCTTTTTTATCGAACAAATACTTAAGATTTGAGACAAACAAACCTGATTAATTTGTCCCGCGTGCGGGCGCTAGGAGCGGGTTTCCATCTTGGCGTGGCACTTGGGGCAGGTGACGCGGATCTTGCCTTTGCCCTTGGGGACGGAGAGCATCTGGCCGCAGTTGGGGCACTTGAGGTATGCCGTGGTCTTGCGGCCCTTCCACATCTTCTTGGCCGTGCGCTTGGCACGCTCAAAGTCTTCCTTGCTCGTTCCAGCCGCGCGCGAGGTGCCGGCCGCTGCAGTTCCACCGCCCAAGCTGGAGACGAACTTGCCCAAGCCGGGGACGTTCGCGGTCGCGGCGACAAAGGCCTCGTTCTCCTTGCGACGTGCGTCGATGTTTTTGGACAGGCCGCGCAGCACGCCAATCACGATGACGGCGATAGCGATCCAGCTGAGCCACTGGATTCGGGCTATCGATCCGATCATCGCGATGACAATGCCGGCAAAACCCATCACGATGGTGAGTTCATCGGCACCATTGCGACCCTTCATAAAGTCATTCATGCAAATTGCCTTTCGTTCGATATGCTGCACGCCTTTATACCCGATTTAGAGCAAGGGGGACAGGTTAATCTGCACCAAGGTGGTGCAAACGTACCTATCCCCGATACACCAAGATGGTGCAAACGTACCTATCCCCGATACACCAAGATGGTGCAAAGAAGTCTGTCCCCAATGCCCCAATTACTTGGAGAGCTTGTCGACGACGCGTTCGATCTCGGCGAGCTTGGCGGCCTTGAGGTCTTCGTCGCCCGATTCGATTGCCGAAGTCACGCAGCCCTCGATATGCGCCTTGAGCACGTCGGCGTTGATGCGCGCAATGAGCGCCTGCGTTGCCATAAGCTGCGTGGAAATATCGACGCAGTAGCGGTCCTCCTCGACCATCCGCAGGATGCCGTCGATCTGACCGCGTGCCGTCTTGAGCATGCGGGTCACCGATTTATGGTCTGCCATCATGGCGGGTCCTCGTTTCTGGTCGGGGTGCGCGTGGGTCGTTACGCGGCGGTTACGGACAGGGCGTGGAACTTCTCGCCGGCGCCCTCGACGGCGGCGGCGAGCTGCTCGGCGGTCACGGTGTCGGCGCACTCCACCTGGACGGTCTGGGTCTCGTGATCGGCGTCGGCGTCGGTCACGCCGGCCACGTTGAGCAGTGCCGTCTCGACAGTAGCGTCGCAGTGGCCGCACATGAGGCCGGAAGTCTTGATTGTGTAACGCATGGGTATTCCTCTCTGTTGTGTCGGCTTTCCCAGGCACCCGACCTTGACCTTCAAGCCGTCGCTCGCGTACCAAAGTACGCGTCGCTCCTCTTTCAGGTCAATCTCGGGCACCTGGAAAACCCGTTCTAAATGGACTTAAGGGTGAACCTATTTTGCCACTTTAGGCTTAAAGGTTCGTAGGCGCAGCGCATTGCTTACGACGCACACGCTCGACAGGCTCATGGCCGCGGCGCCGAACATCGGCGAGAGCTGCCAACCGGTGAGGGGGAAGAACACGCCTGCCGCCAGCGGAATGCCGATGCCGTTGTAGAACAGCGCCCAGAACAGGTCCTGCTTGATGTTGCGGATCGTGGCGCGCGAAAGCTCGATGGCGCGCGCAACATCCATGAGGTCGCTGCGCATGAGCACCACATCTGCCCCTTCTTTGGCGATGTCGGCGCCGGTGCCGATCGCAAGGCCCACGTCGGCGCGCGCCAGGGCGGGGGAGTCGTTGATGCCGTCGCCCACCATGGCGACCTTGCCGCCCGCATCCTGCAGTTCGCGCACGTGGCGTTCCTTGTCGGCGGGGAGGACGTCGGCGATGACCTGTTCGCTGGTGAGTCCCACGCGGCGGGCGATAGCCTCGGCCGTCACGCGGTTGTCGCCGGTGAGCATGCGCACGTCGACGCCGAGCTTGCGGAGCGCGGCGATAGCCCCGGCGCTCGTCTCTTTGACCTCGTCAGCCACGGCGATGGTGCCGACAAGCTCGCCGTTCTTGGCAAAGAACAGCGGTGTTTTGCCCTCGGCGGCAAATTGCTCGGTAAGACCCGCGGGCACGGTAACGCCCAACTCGTTCATCAGGCGTACGTTGCCGGCGGCGATGACATTCTGCCCCTCGCGCGCCGTTACGCCACGACCGGGCACGGCGGCAAAGTCCTCGACCATGCGCGCGACAATTCCGCGTGCCTCGCACTCGGCCATAATCGCCTCGGCCAGCGGGTGCTCGCTCGAGCGCTCCAACGCGGCGGCCAGCTTGAGCAGCGACTTTTCGCTCATGGCGGGCGAGCCGTCAGCGCGCGTGGCTACTACGATATCGGTCACGGCAGGCTTGCCGCGGGTGACCGTGCCCGTCTTGTCGAGCACCACGGTGCCCACACTGCGCAGATTCTCCAGCGCCTCGGCACTCTTGAACAGAATGCCCATCTCGGCGCCCTTGCCGGTACCCACCATAATGGCGACGGGCGTGGCCAGACCCAGTGCGCACGGGCAGCTGATCACCAGCACGGCCACGGCGGAGGTGAGCGCCTCGTTCATGCTGCCGGTCAGTGCCATCCACACTACAAAGGTCACGACCGAGATTACAAACACCACGGGCACGAACACGCCGGCGACCTTGTCGGCCATGCGGGCGATGGGCGCCTTGGTGGCGTTGGCGTCCTCGACGAGCTGGATAATCTTGGCGAGCGACGTGTCGGCACCCACACGCGTGGCGCGGAAGGTAAACGAGCCCGTGCGGTTGACCGTGGCGGCGTTAACGGTAGCACCGGCGGTCTTTTCCACGGGGATAGACTCGCCGGTGAGCGCACTCTCGTCCACGGCCGAGCTGCCCTCGAGCACCACGCCATCGACGGGGATGGACTCTCCGGGGCGTACGCGCAGAACCTGGCCGGGAAGGATGCTGTCGACGTCGACGGTGGTCTCGGTGCCGTCCTCTGCCACGACGGTCGCGCTCTTGGGCGCCAGGTCGATGAGCGCCTCGATGGCGCCGCCGGTCTTGGATTTGCTGCGTGTCTCGAGGTATTTGCCCACGGTGACGAGCGACAGGATCGTGCCCGCACTCTCAAAATACAGGTTGCCCATGCTCGTCATCATGGCCTCGTGGATTTGCCCGGCGGCCAGCTGGTCGGCCATGATAAACATGGCATAGAACGACCAGGCGACGGAAGCGGTGGCGCCCACGGCAATAAGGGCGTCCATGGTGGGCGCGCCGTGCGCGAGCGATTTAAACCCGTTGATAAAGTACGCGTCGTTGACATAGACGATGGGGATAAGCAGGACGAGCTCGGTGAGGGCGAGCGTCATGCTGTGGGTATGGTCGGTGAAAATGCCGGGCAGCGGCCAGCCAAGCATGTGCCCCATGCCTATGTAGAACAGTGGGATGAGGAATACGATCGAGACGATGAGACGAGTGCGCATGGCAGAGGCGGCGGCCTCCAGTTTTTTGGTGGGCGACTCCATATGGGCGGCGCCGGACCTGGCTTGCGTACTGCCGCTTTGGGCGGCGTCGGTGCCCGTGCTGACGGGTGAGGCCGAGTAGCCAGCGCGATCGACGGCGGTGCAGATGTCGTCGGGGGTGACCTGCGCGGGGTCGTAGTCCACCAGCATAGAGCCGGCGAGCAGATTGACCGCGACGCTCTCGACGCCGTCGAGCTTGCTCACGGCACGATCCACGTGCGCCTGGCAGGCGGCGCATGTCATGCCACCCACGTCGAACTTATCTTGAGCCATGGCTTCTCCTTTCTGTGGTTCGCTGTTGGAATTGTTAACCTGCTGATACTATACACCCATACCCCCTGGGGGTGTCCAGTAATGGTTGGAATGTATGACTTTTCATTACAGATGAGGGTGGCTGCTCAATCGGTGGCCGTCTCTGCCAAACGTCTCGATCTGTAACAACTAGACCCCGTTTTACCGAGTATTTGTTGCAGATCAAGACAAACAGTTGGCAGAAAACTCAATGTCTCAATCTGTAACATCTAGCAGCAAATATGACCTCTAACTGTTACAGATCGAGACAGACCGCCCGCGGCCAACTCAAATGTCTTGATCTGTAACATCAAGAGAGGTTTTTGACCCCATACTGTTACAGATTGAGATGTTGTCTCGCGGGGCTGGGGTTTGTCTCGTTCTGTAACATCTAGACCTGTATCTGCCGAGCTAATGTTACAGATCGAGACAATTGCCGGGGAGGGGTCCCGTCACGGCAAGACGCCCGCCGCCTAGATGCAGAATCCGGGAATCACGCAGGTCCGTTTATCGGGCTTGCTTGCAGACGTGGCGTAATTAAAGACATCGCCGTCGTCGCCCACGCGGTTCATATAGAGCGTGCCCTCGTTCTCCGACGTGTCGGGGCTCGCCGTACGCTCCCACCAACAGACATCCTTGCCCTTCCACTGGCGAATCGTCATGCTGTTCGTGGTAAAGGGGCTCACCTTAAGCTCGCGGAACAGCTGGTATTCCTTGCCCTCGCCGTTGTAGATGCCGGATAGGTAATGGCAGTCCTCGCTAAAGTCCTTGGGCGCCTGTCCGCCGCAGAGCTCGACCATGGCGGGCAGCCAAAGGGTCGCGGGCAGCTCGCTCAGGCACGAAGTGCTTTTGGTGGCGCCGACGTTGTTCGAGATCTTCTTGACCGGACTGATAACCGATTGCAGTTCCTTGGGAAGCAGCTTAATGCCGTCCTCATCGAGCCATGTGCGCAGCTCGCAGTCTTCCCAGCCACCGTTGAGCGGGTGCTCTGAGGCATCGCGCTCGGCAATACCTGCGTCAAAGATAAATGACAGACCGGCCTTGCCGTTGGTATCCGCCAGGTCGTCGTGAAGAATGCCCACGAGTTGCGCCCCGACCTCCAGCCCGTTGGTGAGCGTAACGCGCTTGGTGCTCGGGTAGGGAATACGGCCGTCGTCGTCGAGCAGATGATAACGCTTGGCGATCTTGCGAGCTTCGGCGTTGCTCTTCGCCGCCTTAATCTTGAGCGAAATCTCTTGCAGCTGATCCCAGGTGTAGTCGTCAAGCGTACCGCGGATGCCGTCCAGGTAGTCGGGGATGCCGAAGCCATGGGTTGCGGCTCCGATAACGCCGAGCCCCGCAACGGCTGCGACAACGCCACCGATAATAAAGCGGCGGCGGGTCATGGCATCGTGCCGGGCCTGCTCCAGAATCTCTCGCGCTCGCTCGCCGGCGACGTCGACCTTAAGGTGCGTGCCGGAATCGATATCAATTGCAGCCTCGTCTCCTGTGCCTTCGCGGCCCTCGGATTCGGCGTCGGTGAGGTATGCCGAGAGCACCTCGAGCATCTGCTGCTCGGTAGGGCGATCGCCCTGTTCGACCGAGATGCCTTTCATGATGATCTGGACGAGCGCTTCATCGCCCTCGCAGCGCGGCTCGAGCGGTGCCGGATTGGTCTTGGTCTTTACGAGATAGAACGAGCCGGTTGCAGCGGCGTCCGTCGACTCAAAGTCAAACGGTTTGCGACCGCTGTAGAGCTGGTACAGAATGCTCGAAAGCGCATAGACGTCGATTGCCGGCGAACGGCGAAGGGCCGCGATTCCTTCGATATCCTGCGTGAGCATCTCGGGCGCGGCGTATGCGGGCGTGGCAAAGCGCCAGATGTCGGCGCGCCGGGTGATTGTGGCGTCGCCGAGAGCCATGGTCGCGGAGCCCATGTCGATGAGGCAGGGGTCAAAGGAGCAATCGGCAATCTGCTGCTCGAGCGTTCGGCTGGTGGTGCGGAACATGATATTGGCAGGCGACAGGTCGCGATGGATGACCGGATTCACGAGGCCTTGGGTCATCAAGAGCGCACGAAGCACGGCGTTTCCAACGGCGGCCACCATCTGGGTGGTTAGCCCGCCCAAGGCGTCGTGCGGAAGCAGGGGCAGCGCCTGTTTGAGTGAGGTGCCCTCGACCCACTCCATGAGGATGAGCGGGTTGTTCTCGCACGATCCGTAGCCATAGACGCGCGGAAATCCGCGCAGGTGCGAGACGGTACACAGATGACGGTACTCCTCGAACAGCGCGGCGGTGTTGGCCAGGTGCGCGGCCGATTGCTCGGCGGAGCGGTCGGGGGCAGCGGGGGAAAGGATGGCGTTGTCCTTGAGTAGCTTGACGGCAAAGACCTCGCCGCTCGTGTTGGTCGCGCGCAGCACGTGCCCGATGTTGCCGTTGTCGCGGTGGGCCGTCTGGAGAATAAGCGTCATAAACCGACGCTTGGCGTCGTCCTTGGCGCTGGGGTCGACCGCCACGGCGGTGTCGAACGTGTCAAGACGAATGAGTTTGTCGCCATAGGCGCTATCGGTAGTATCCATGGCGTTCCTTTGTCTGGCATGGGTTGCCGCGCGTATACGTGGGCAGTGCGGATATCGGTAAAATACCATGATAACCGCACTGTCCACGTATGCCGCTGAGTATTGTCGTTTACGACGCAGAAGGTAGAAGACGAAAGACGGACGGCGACCGTCTTTCGATCACCGCCCGCGCTAATCCACAATGACAAGGAATGTCGTGTAGAGACCCAGATGGAGCCTGTCGCTGTTTTCGATTTCAACCGGGGGATAGATCTTGCCGGGCTCGCGTTGGTCGCGCGGCGGCTCAATCACAATATAGCCGTCGCCCGCGCCCGATTCGAGCACTGTGCCGTTGGTCGATCCAAGGCCCTGGGCGTACCAGTGCTCACCCTCAAGCCAAATGCGAAGATGCTCGCGCGATGCGTCGGCGCCCACATCGGTGATGCTGGGCGAGGTTTTGGGCAAAGAACCAATCACGGTGCCGCGCGGATCGCGTGTGAGGGGATGGATTTGCATGTCGACGCAGTTGTCGGCATGTGTCCTGAGCAGACCGAGGTTGGGGGCGACGGTGCGCGGTTGATCCAAGCTGCTCAAAAAACCACGGCCGACGGTGGTCTCGGTGGTGCCAAAATGCCCGCCAGTCTTGCTATTGCAAAAGCGCTCGACGGTGGCCACGCCTTGGATGGGGTCAGCGAGCGCCCCCGTTGCCACAAAGAGCATAAGGTAAAGCGTACTCTTCTCGCGCACGGCATTGCCGTCAAAGTTGTCGATGTGATTGAGGGCATTTGCATATAGGCGGCTGTCCAGCTTGTAGCTGGCGAGAGCCGACATCATTTCGTTGGCGGCCGGGCCGCGATAGTGCTCGGCGATTGCCTGATAGGCGGACTCGCCGCCGCCGAGCTTGCTGCAGATTGCCGCGGAAAGATTGAGCGTGGTGACGGCAAAGTCGCTGTAGATGGCGGGCGCGCACTGGTCAGGCTCGCGATGGACGATGTAACGGGTGAGATACGAGCGGTTGGAAGAGCATTTCTCGAGCAGGGTACTGCCGAGATAAGAGTTTCCATTGATGAGCATTCGGGCGATCTCGAGATGTTTAAGACCGCCGAACGAGCGAATATCGTTATAGAGGACCGAGCAAGGCGTCTCTGCTGCCACGGATACCTCCTTTGATTGCTTCCTAGCCAATAAGGCGATAGGAATTAATGGCCCCCGGTGGGCGACGTATTAAATGGCTGCGCAATATATAGCGTAACCAAAGCAACATTATAGGCCACATGTTCGAAATTGCAGGAAGACTGAGAGATTTGGTTTGGACTGGACGGAAATCCCCCTCTGTCTTGTTCTGTAACATTTAGGGCCGGTTTTGCTTCGCAGCCGTTACAGATTGAGACAATCAGCCGGGCCCGCCGCGTCCGCCTCGTCATCTGTGGTTTACGTGGGGGCATGCGAAGCACGGGTATACTAACCCGCGGCGAATCTGCTCCATCGCTTAGTGCTGCTGCGTCTGGACGGCGCGTGATAGGGCTGCCAAAGCGATCGCCAGCGTGCTGAGCAACGTCCTCTCTGTGCGCACCCGTTTTTGTATGTATTAGCGCACTACCAAGCACGCCCGCGCGGCCGCATGCCGTGCCCATTGCGCGTGCAGATAAGGAACAACAACATATGCGTAATTCTGTATCCGACGTCACCGACGCCGAGATTCTGGACGAGACCCGCGAGGCCATGACCCAGGCTGCCTTCGATGCTGCCGATGAGGCCAATGCCGCCCAAGCCGTCGAGTCCGCTACCGAGAGCCTGCCCGCCTTTGACGAGCTGGGGCTTTCGGACGAGATGCTCCGTGCTATCGAGAATCTGGGCTACACGGCGCCCACGCCCGTTCAGGCCGGCTCCATCCCCGTGGTGCTCGAGGGTCGCGACCTGCTTGCCGCCGCCCAGACCGGCACCGGCAAGACGGCCGCCTTCTTGCTGCCGACCATGAACAACCTGGAGCACATTGCTCCGCCCAAACCCGTGCGTGAGCGCGGCGGCCGCAACCGCCGTCGCGGTGCCAAGAAGCCCGAGGGCAACGGCCGTGGCCCCGTGATGCTCGTCATCACCCCTACGCGCGAGCTTGCCCAGCAGATCGACGAGGTCGCGAGCAAAATCGCCGACGTCACCGGCCATGTTGCCGTGACCGTCGTGGGCGGCGTGAGCTACAAGCCCCAGACCGCTGCCCTCAAGTGCGGTTGCGACATCCTGGTCGCCACGCCGGGCCGTCTGGTCGATCTGATCGAGCAGGGTGCCTGCCACCTGGACGAGGTCAAGGTGCTGGTGCTCGACGAGGCCGATCGCATGCTCGACATGGGCTTTTTGCCCGCCGTCCGCCGCATTGTGCGCGAGACGCCGGCCGAGCGCCAGACGCTGCTGTTCTCGGCGACGCTCGACGAGGAGGCCGTGGGCGAGATCACCGACCTGGTGAGCGACCCGGCCCGCGTGGAGATCGCGCCGGCCACGTCGACCGCCGACACCGTCGATCAGTTTGTGTTCCCGGTGTCCATCGAGGCAAAGAACAACCTGCTGCCTGAGTTCCTCAAAAAGGAGGGCCCGGAGCGCACCATCGTCTTTATGCGCACCAAGCACCGCGCCGACAGCTGCTGCCGTCGCCTTGAGCGCAAGGGTATCAAGGCCGCCGCGATTCACGGCAACCGCAGCCAGGCCCAGCGCGAGCGCGCGCTTTCTGCCTTCCGCGACGGCACCGTCGACGTGCTGGTGGCAACCGATGTTCTCGCCCGCGGCATCGACATTAGCGACGTGCGCTACGTCGTGAACTTCGACGTGCCGGCCGAGCCGACCGACTATATCCACCGCATTGGCCGTACGGGCCGCGCCGGCGAGCTGGGCTGGGCCATTACGTTTGTGACCGAGCAGGACGTCGACGAGTTCTACGAGATTGAGAAGCTCATGGACAAGACGGCCGATATTTACGAAGCGGGCGACCTGCACGTGGGTCCCAACCCGCCCGCCGTTGACCCCGAGCGCGATCCTGCCGCCTTTAAGGTGAAGAAGAAGACCAAGCGCGGCAAGTCCAAGAGCAAGAAGAAACTCGAGCAAGCGCGTCGCGACGGCAAGCGCAACGGCGACGATTACGGCGACGTGGCTGGTCGTTCCAACCGCGGTCGCGACGAGCGCCGCGGCGACGGCGAGCGTCCGAGCCGTCCCAAGCGCGGCGGCAAGACCCGCGTGCGCGAGGGCGTTCAGGCTCGCGTGGACGAGGCTGTGGAGAGCGTGGCCCGCGAGGTGGCTGCCGAGGAGCGCGGCGGTGCTGCCGCCGTCGAGCAGGCCCCGCGCGGTAACCGTGCCGAGCGTCGTGCCAAGCAGTTCCAGGGCGAGGCGCATCGCCGTCGCCGCGAGGACGAGGACCGCGGTGGCCGTCGTCGTGTCGAGCGCGAGGACGAGGGCCGTGGCTCGCGTGGCGGCAAGCGCGGCTCGGGCGACCGTCGTCGTTCCGGTCGCGATGACGAGCGCGGTGGCCGTGATAAGCGTCGCGGCGGCGAGGGTCGCGGTGAGCGAGGTGCCCGTGGCGGTGAGTCCCGTGGCGGCAAGTGCTTTGAAGAGCGCGGTAGCCGCGGCGGCGAGCGTCGCGAGGGTGCTCGCGGCAATGGCGGCCGCAGCGGCGCTGGCCGTTCTAACGAGTCGCGCGATCGTCGTGATCCGCGTGCCAGCCGCGATCGTCGCGATGACTGGCGCAACTACGACGATACCCGCGAGGAGCGTCGTGGCGGCTATCGTGGCGGGCGTGGCGGCAACCAGGCCGGCTCCCGCGGCGGCCGCGCCGGCGGTCGCGATAACCGTGGCAGCTATGGCAACAGCCGTGGCGGCAAGCGCGGCGGCAGCTCCCGTCGTCCCGGTGACGGCGGCGGCAAGCGCAAATAGCATACGCATCGCCCACTAGAGCGAGGTGAACCAAGGGCCCTGAGCAACTACGCTCGGGGCCCTTTTTGTTTGCCGTATCCGATCGCTAGTTCAAATGTGATTTCCTCGGGAATGCATCTAGAGGATGCCGTGGGCCTGTTTCCTGCCATGCGGCAATGGGTCCCATGGGGTGCGCCGTGCATTTTTTGGAGTATTCAGCAGCTCTAGCTGGCTGCATACGATTCGGTATTGCCAACGGTGGCCTTCAGATACTCCCTATGAGCGTTTTGAGTTAGATTTCGCCGTTTTTCGAAGCAAAGGTACGTCATTCTCGCTATGTCGGAACCCTAAATGACGCAGCGCCCTACAGTTTTGCCCGCCCGCGGCGGTGCTGGCGCGGTCACGTTGCAGAATACTCCGTTTTTTTGCACGGGCCAGGATGGGGTACCTTGGGAGAACACGGCAGCATCCCGTAAATATATACAATCTGTACCGTAATTTATACAAAACGAAGAGGCAGGCAGCGTAGGGTTGGTGCATTGGGGTGCTTGGTGCGCCAAAATGGGGACCCCACGTGCCGTATACTCTGGCTGGATGTGAAAACGGCTTGACGCGTTGCTGAGCGTAGGGGGAGGGTGTCTAGATGAGCGTATTTGAAATTGTGTTTAGTCCGACGGGTGGAACGGAGAAGGTGTCTTGCCTTGTGGCTGGAGCGCTGGACAAGAATACCGTTACCGTCGATCTGACCGATAGCGGGTTGGATTTCCACGAGGTCTCGATGACGAAGGACGACGTGGCTGTTATCTCCGTGCCAGCGTATGCCGGCAGAGTCCCTGCCGTGGTGGTCGACCGACTGAACATGGTTCACGGCAACGGAGCGCGGGCCGTTCTGGTGTGCGTCTACGGAAACCGCGCGTTTGAGGACACGCTCGTAGAGCTGGAGGACGTTGCGAAGCATGCGGGATTCCGGGTAATCGCGGCAGTTGCAGCCATTGCAGAACATTCCATTGCGCGACAGTTTGCTGCTGGGCGACCGGATGCGCAGGATGCGGCGCAGCTCGCAGAGTTTGCGCAGCAAATTCAGCAAAAGCTGTTGGCTGAGGATACATCCGAGCCCTCTATTCCCGGCAATCGTCCTTACAAACAAGCCAGAGGTCACCGCATGGCACCTGAGGCAACAGAGGATTGCGTTTCCTGCGGTGCATGCGCCGCGGCGTGCCCCGTTTGTGCTATCGACAAGGGTGACCCCAAACGAGCAGCTGGCGAGGCGTGCATCTCCTGCATGCGCTGCATTGCCGTATGCCCGCGAGGCGCTCGTAAGCTTGATCCCAACAAGCTATCCGCTGTTTCCCAGATGCTGAGCAAGGTTTGCGTCGTGCGGAAGGAATGCGAGCTCTTTGTCTAGCGCATACGAAATTGGTGCAATGGGGCCAGGTTAATCTGCACCAACCTGGTGCAAACAAACCTGTCCCCAATGCACCAGAGTGAGGAGTGTCCCCGAGTGCCGGCAGAAAAGGAACGTCCCCAAGTGCTGCCTAAATACCGTTTATCGAAGAAAAAATACCGCTCACCGGTCATAATGACTATTCTGGCTTTGGGCTTGTCTACAATAGCTCCCGTAAAAAGAAATGCGGAAGGTTACCGAGTCCCTCGGACGTGGGCCTAACCAAAGTCTTTGAACGGATGTGTCTCTATGGACGCATTCGCTTGATTTTGGTTGGGCTATATTTATGAAGGGACATGCCACCATGGGTTTCTTTTCTCGCCTGATGGGTGGCTCGGATAAGCAGACGACTGCGGCTTCCGAGTTCGAAATCCTCGCCCCTGTTTCCGGCGAGCTTGTTCATCTAGAAAATACCAAGGACCCCGCTTTTAGCAGCCGTGCAGTGGGCGATGGCGTTGCCGTGGTTCCCCAAGAGGGAACGGTGTGCGCTCCTGTCTCCGGTACCATCGCGGCGCTGTTCCCGACTGAGCACGCGCTGGGCATCATGCCCGACGACAGCTCTGCTCAGGTGATGCTGCATATCGGAATCGATACTGTTAAGCTTGAGGGCAAGGGCTTCCATGCGCTTGTTGCCCAGGGTGACCATGTCGACGCGGGCCAGCCCCTCGTCGAGGTCGATTTCGACGTGGTTCGCGCCGCCGGCTTCGATCCTACGGTCTTCGTTATCGTGTGCGAGCGCTCGGAGAACTCGACTCTTCGTGAGCATGCTTCCGGCCCTGTTGCTGTTAAAGAGCCTGTCGTCTGGCTTTCCGAGTAAATTCTTGTGGTGGGTACCGTGGTTATCAAGCGAGTTTTTAACAATAACGTCGCAATGGTCACTTCGGACGATGGCTCCGAGCTCATTGTCATCGGTCGAGGCCTCTGCTTTGGCCGTCATGCCGGCGACGCTATCGATGAAACATCGGTCGAAAAGACCTATGCGCTGCAGGAGGGCACTTCTCAGGATTCGCGTACGATTGACCGCTTGGCACATCTTTTGGAGTCCATTCCCACCGTCAACCTCGTGATTGCCGAGGACATTGTTCAGATGCTCCGTCGAGAGCTCAATGTTGATATCAACGACAAGATCCTCATTGCTCTCGCAGACCATATCGGCCTTGCTTTGGAGCGCGAGCGCAAGGGCGTCCCCTGTGAGAATCCGTTGCTGCTCGAGATCCAACAGTTCTATCGCAAGGAGTATGCGCTTGCGGGCCGTGCGCTGCAGATTGTCAAGGAGTATATGGGCATCCAGATGAGCGAAGAAGAGCAGGGTTTTATTACGCTGCATATCGTCAACGCCACCATGCCGCAACGCTCCGACCGTCTCATCATCTCGGTCCAGCTTGTTCGCGACGTACTCGCGATTGTTTCCGATCGTTACGCTGCGACCCTCGACGACACCTCGTTGCCCTATGAGCGTTTCGTCCGCCACCTGCAGTTTTTCGCACAGCGGGCGCTTGACCCCGCGGCCGGGCAGATCAATGACGATGCGCTGTTCCGAATCGATGAAACTAAGTATCCGTGCGCGTTCTCGTGCGCGGACGCCATAGCCGCCCACTTGTCGTCTGCCTATAACGTTGTCGTTACCGATGCCGAGAAGAGTTATCTCGCATATCACATTGTTAACCTGCTTGGAGAACCTGGTCTCTAGGCATAACGTGCCCACACATCGATTGATATAAGGCAGGGCTTATGGCCTTGTCCAGGGCACATCTGTCTTAATTTGCGGAAAAGGAAGGGGAGTACCGCTATGACCGCAAAAAAGAAGTTCAATTTCAAAGCGCCGTTGGAGGTGTTCGCGAAGTCGATCGTTCAGCCGATGATGTATCTCTCGGTTGCCGGCATTCTGCTCATCGTGGGCATCATTCTGACCAACAAGACCATCTGCGCCGTGATTCCCGTGCTGGGCTCCGGTCCGTTCCAGCTTGTGGGCGCCGTTGTCTATCAGTCGCTGATGTTTATCATCAACAACCTCTCGATTCTGTTCTGCGTGGGCATCGCCGGCGCCATGGCAAAGAAGAACAAGGGCCATGCTTCGCTGATCGCCCTGATGTCGTTCTTCCTGTTCCTGCAGGCCAATAACATCGTGCTCAACGCCACTGGCTCTCTTGCCGAAGCGAGCGGCATGCTCGGCCTTACCGGAACCGGCCAGAGCACCGTTATGGGCATTCAGGTGCTCGATACCGGCGTGTTTGGCGGCATCATTCTTGGTTGCATCACCGGTGCCGTGTTCAACAAGTACTCGAATAAGCAGTTCCCCATTGCCCTTTCGATGTTCTCGGGCGTTCGCTTTCCGTTCCTGATCATGATCATCATCTCCTGGATCATGGGCGCTGGCTTCTGCATCGTTTGGCCTCCGGTTCAGGGTGCCATCTCCTCCGTTGCCGGCATCATTAAGGAGTCGGGCAACATTGGTCTGTTTATCTACGGCATGCTCAACAAGCTGCTCGTTCCCACCGGTCTGCACCACCTCATCTACACCCCGTTCCAGTTCTCCGATGTGGGCGGCACCCTTACGCTGGGTGATCAGGTTATCGCCGGCGCCTATCCCATCCGTGTCGCCGAGATGGCAATGACGGGCCAGCCCTTCTCCGATAGCACCTACTTCAACAGCTACACCTTCAACAACCTGTGGCCCTACATCGGTATCGGTCTCGCCTTTATCTTCACCGCTTACAAGGGGAACAAGGATAAGACCAAGGCCGTTATCATCCCGCTGATCATCACCGCTGTGCTCTCCTGTGTCACCGAGCCCATGGACTTCCTCTTTGTCTTTGCCGCTCCCGTGCTCTTTGTCGTTCACTCGGTTCTTTCCGGCATCTTCCTGGTCCTGCTCAAGGTCCTCTCCGTGCCCGCTTCGACTGCAGGCGGCATCATCAACATCGTGGTTTCCAACCTGGTCCTCGGTGTCGATAAGACCAACTGGCCGATGATGCTCGTGCTCGGAGTCGTCAACGCCGCTCTGTACTTCTTCCTCTTTACCTTCCTCATTAAGAAGCTCAACCTCCACACGCCTGGTCGCGAGGAGGAGTCCGAGCTCGCCGAGTCCGTTGCCGAGGGCGAGGCCGCCGCGTCTGTCGCGGTGAAGCAGGGCGCTGTTGCCGCGGCTCCCGCAGAGGGCGTCGATGCGGGCATTGCCGACCTGGTCGCAGGTCTTGGCGGCAAGGACAACATCGAGGAGCTCGAGAACTGCTTTACGCGTCTCCGCGTGAACGTTAAGAACCCGGACCTCATCGATGAGAGCCTCATCAACCACGTGCCCAACAGCGGCATCAACCGCAACGGCAACAATATCCAGATCATCTTTGGCATGAAGGTTGCCGAGATGCGCGACAAGGTCGAAAACGCAATTGAGAAGGAGCAGTAAACAATGATCATTACTCTGTGTGGTGGCGGATCCACCTTTACCCCCGGCATCGTCAAGTCCATCGCCCTGCGCAAGGACGAGCTCGACGTTGACGAGATTCGTCTGTACGACATCAACGAGGAGCGCCAGCGCAAGATCGGCGTGCTCGTGGACTGGATTTTGCACGAGGACCTTGGCCTGGACATCAAGCTCACGGTGACCACCGACAAGGAGACGGCTTTTACCGACGCGAGCTTCGTGTTTGCCCAGATGCGCGTGGGCGGCTATGCCATGCGCGAGCAGGACGAGAAGATTCCGCTGCGTCACGGCTGCGTTGGTCAGGAGACCTGCGGCTGCGGCGGCCTTGCCTACGGCATGCGCACCATCTTCCCCATGGTCGAGCTGATCGATGACGTTGAGAAGTACGCCAAGAAGGACTACTGGATTCTCAACTACTCCAACCCCGCTGCCATCGTCTCCGAGGGCTGCCGCGTGCTGCGTCCCAACGCTCGCATCATCAACATCTGCGACATGCCGATCGCGATCATCGACGTGGTTTGCGCCGCACTCGATATCGACAAGAAGGATGTCGAGTACGATTACTTTGGCCTCAACCACTTTGGTTGGTTCACCTCGATTCGCCACAAGGGCGAGGAGGTGCTCCCGCAGCTGCGCGAGTACATCAAGGAGCATGAGATCCTGCTGCCCGATTCGTACCTCAAGGGCATGAGCTCGCTGATGTCCAAGAAGCCCGAGGAAGCCACCGACGAGCACCCCGAGCAGAACCGCCACACCAAGGGCAGCTGGTACTACGTCTGGAAGGGCGAGTACGAGATCATGGAGTGCTTCCCGGAGTACCTGCCCAACACGTACCTGAACTACTACCTGCAGCAGAAGGAGTTCGTCGAGCATTCCAACCCCGAGCGCACTCGTGCAAACGAGGTTGAGGAGACGCGCGAGAAGAACCTCTTTGACGGCATCGACCATTACGAGAAGACGGGCGAGATCGACGAGAGCACGTTCTATGCGGGCAGCCACGGCGACTGGATTGCCGACCTGGCCATCGCTCTGAAGAACGACACCAAGCAGCGCTTCCTGGTCATTTGCGAGAACAAGGGCGCTATCCCCAACATGCCCTACGACGCTATGGTCGAGCTGCCTGCCTACATTGGCAAGAACGGCCCCGAGGTCATCAGCCGCGACAACATTCCGCTGTTCCAGCAGGGTCTTATGATGCAGCAGCTGAACTCCGAGAAGCTCGTGGTCGAGGCCACGATCGAGGGTTCGTACGAGAAGGCGCTCAAGGCCTTTACGCTCAACAAGACCGTGCCTTCGATGAAGGTTGCCAAGGAAGTCCTCGACGACATGATCGAGGCTAACAAGGGTTACTGGCCCGAGCTTAGCTAGAGCTAGAAGGCCGCTGGCGCAAAAGAGTCACTGACGGCACAATTTGAACAATGCCCCGTTCGCGTATTTGCGTGGACGGGGCATTGCCGTTTGGTGAGAAGGGCGACAGGTTCATATGCACCAACTTGGTAGAAATCTACCTTTGGAGTGGAGCAGATGTGGTATTCTATCTGCGGGGTAATACTTAGGAATACCAAGTAATACCAACGCCGCAGAAACAAACTCCGGATGCGGGCCAATCGGGTTGCCTTCACAGCCCGTCGCCCAGCCGCGTGGCCCGCATCTATCCGCACTACCGTCGTTTCAAAAAGGAAGCGCCATGGCAGAACACATGACCCCTGTAGTCGCGAAGGTCTTGCCCGAGGAGAAGGCAGCCTTCGCGGCGGCAACCCAGCTCGTGGGTACCACGCCGTCCAACGCCATCCGCATGTTTATCGCTGCGTTCAATCGCTGCGGCACCTTCCCGTTCGACATCTCGCCCAACGGGGCTTTTGGCACTGCGCCCGATTCTCATCAAGAATGACTGTCCCAAACTGCCGGCACTTGGGGACGTTCCTTTTAATATGAGCAGGACATTGTCAAGAGGCAAAATC
>NZ_QSQK01000014.1:0-1557 GCF_003436735.1 Collinsella sp. TF12-2AT
CGGCGTTTGCCGGCGCGCCCCTGCTATGCGTCATACACGTTGCAATTGCCCCTACCTAGAAGTGTATGGCAGTTCGATCAATCGCCTTTACGCTTTGGCCTACCTAGAACCGCAATCACGACGTTAACAAACACAAGCGCTGTTCCCAGCAGGAGTAGCGCCAAGGAGGCGGCGATCCAGTTGCTGTCGGCTGTCCTGGGGAGCGTGACGGTGGCAGCGCTGGCGGTCTTGGCCCTGGATGGCGCGGACGCCGCGGTCTTGACCACTGTCGTTTTGGTTGTCGTGGTCGTCTTGGGCGTCGCGGTCGCGGGCTTAAGGACGGGATCCGTCGCGGACCCGGCGCCGGGCCGCCCAACGGCAGGACCGGCACCACCGGCCGGCTCGCCCGCGCCACCGGGCTCCTCGCGCCCGTCGGTCTCCCCCGCCGGCGCCGTGGCGCCCTGGGGCTCAATCACCACATGCGGCGCCATGGACCCGGAGGCATCCACCGCGCCGCCGGCACCGAAGGCCCCGCCCGCAGGCGCCACGAACCGCGCGGACACGAGCGACCCGCCCGCGCATGCGACGCCGCCGTCGGCACCGGTCGCATCGAGCCGCGAGGTATCGACGGAAAGCCCGCGCCCGGCCGAATCGTCGCCTGCGCCCGCGTCCTGCAGGTACACGCCAAAAGCCTGCACGCCGGCGGCGGGCGCGGCACCGGCGGCGACGACGCGCCCGCCGCCGCGCACGGCCATGCGGGCGGCGATCACGCCGGCCACGGCCTCGTCCGTGACGCCGGCCCCGTCCGCCCGGGCATCGACGGCGCAGCCGTCCACCGCGAGCGCCCGCGAGACGTGGATCGCGCACTGCGAGCCCGATGCCGCCAGGGACCCGGTGCCGCGAAGCGTCAGGCTGCCCCACACCTCCATGCCGCACTGCGCGATGTCCGCATCGGGCGCATGCGACTCGGTCACCGAGTTGCGCCCGGCAAGCGTCACGACCAGGTCGCCGTCGGCGCCGATGGCGTCGCCCGCGTAGCCGTCAAGCTCCAGGTGGCCGGCATCGGTCCAGGCCCAGCCGGGGCCCGACACGCCCGGCTCGCAGTACGTCGCGCCCGCGATGAACAGGCTCTCCGCGCCCGCGGCATAGGAAGGCCCGCCCAGCAAAACGCATAGGCAGGCCATGGCAGCGATCGCGATGTGATGACGGCTGGCGTGGGACTCGGCGGCAAACATACCCGCTCCGATCTTCGCAGGAGCCAATAGAATGTGCACCAGAAAATGCCCTGGTAGCGACAGTTATTAGTTTAGCGAGATCGATGCGGGGGCAAAGATAAATCGCGTAGGTAATGTCGACAATTAGGTGTAAATCGTTTTGCCAGTCGGTGAAAGGAGGAATGCAGGGTTATGCGTTAAGACGCGCTATCTTTGACACTCACGTTGCATATAGCTTCTGTGAATCTACTACCCGTTCCAGTTTGCTTCACCTTCCGCTCGCATCAGAGCGCGCCAAAGCTCACTGAGTCGCTAACTCGCTGTAATTAGCGAAGACGATCCCCCCCCCCCCCCCCCCCCCCCC
>NZ_QSQK01000014.1:1567-60672 GCF_003436735.1 Collinsella sp. TF12-2AT
CCCCCCCCCCCCTCTATCCTGGATAAGACATGTAAAACCGATTTTATTATTCAGACCCTGTTGTTTATATATTCGTCTGTTGCCCCATCTCGAGAAATGATTTTGCATGGGTGCCCAATCACAATCGAATGGCTTGGTACGTCGCAGTTAACATAAGTGTTCGGTGCAACGAGAACGTCGTTGCCTAAACGAACGCCACCAACAATAGTTGAGTTGACACCAAGCCAAACGCAATCGCCAAGAACAGGCGCACCTTTTCGTTTGCCGCGGTTTTCCCGACCAATTGTCACACCTTTGTGCATATTGCAGTTGCGACCGATAACGGCATTCGGGTTTACCGTAATGCCAAAAGCGTGACCCAGATACAAGCCTTCGCCAATCGAGGTGGCAGGCGCGATCTCGAGACCATATTTGCAAGCCATCCTCTTTCGAAAAAGATGCCATAAAGGATTGTGCGAATTCTGGCACTTTCGAAGTAGCCAAACAAACCTCAAAGCATGGTTTGAGAGAATAGACCCCCCCCCCAAAGCGAATACGGTCACTGCTGTATACATTCGACATTGCTATCACCCAGCTAATTCCCGTAGAACTCGCGATACCACTTCGCGAATTCACGAAGACCGTCCTCGAGCGGCGTTGCGGGTTTGTAACCAAAATCGCGCTCCAAGGCGCCAGTATCCGCATAGGTTACAGGCACGTCACCAGGCTGCATAGGAACGAGCTGCTTATGCGCCTCGAAATCGTAATCGGCGGGGAGCACGCCCTCCTCAACCAGCACACGCTGCAGGGTGTCCACGAAGTCCAGCAGGTTCTCGGGATTCGAATTGCCGATGTTATACACGCGATGAGCGGCAATTGGCAAACCATCAGCACCGATCTTGACCTCAGGAGCGCCGTCCATGACCCTGCGCACGCCCTCCACAATATCGTCCACGTACGTAAAGTCGCGCTTACAATCGCCCATGTTGAAAATCTTAATCGTATCGCCACGACGCAACTTCTCGGTGAAGCCGAAGTACGCCATGTCGGGCCTTCCCATGGGCCCGTACACCGTAAAGAAGCGCAGACCCGTGGCCGGGATGGAGTAGAGCTTGGAGTAGGCCGCGGCCATGAGTTCATTGCTCTTCTTGGTGGCAGCATACAAACTCACGGGGGAGTCTACGCGGTCCTCCTCGCTGAAGGGAACCTTCTCGTTGCCGCCATAAACCGAACTCGAACTCGCGTACACCAGGTGCTTCACCGGGTGATGACGGCATCCTTCCAAAATGTTAAAGAATCCAATCAGGTTCGAGTCGATGTAAGCCCTCGGGTTCTCAATGGAATACCGCACACCCGCCTGGGCGGCCAAGTTCACCACAACGTCGAAGCCGTTCTCAGCGAACAGGCGCTCTATCAACGCGGCATCGCACAGGTCGCCGCGCACGAAGGCGAAACGCCCCGCCTTGTCCACCTCCGCCAGCATTCGCAGGCGAGCCTCCTTGATGCCAGGGTCGTAGTAGCTGTTCACGTTGTCCAGACCGATGATCGCGTCGTCGGTGGTTTCGAGCAGCCGCTTCACCAGAAACGCCCCGATGAAGCCGGCGGCGCCAGTGACGAGGACTTTTCTATCCTGCATATATACCCCACTCTTTCGTTTTAAGGAAGTCCCGAGATGGAACTCCCAACAAGTTAATTACAGACCTCAAAACGTTTTAAAGCCGCCGCCCTTGACCAGCTTCAGCAGCACCCTCCTACTCTTGGGCAAAGCAAAGCAAATCGCGAAATAGACAACGACGCACCCTACAATGTCCAACCCGACGCCAAGCCAGTTGCTAGATGCGAGTCCATACGTCACCCATGCAAATGCGCACATCATCGATGTGCAGAAAATGGGCTCCTTGAGCGACAACATAGTGCGCCCAAACGAAAGGCCAACCACGAAATATGTGACCACTTGGTTGATAGCAATCAAAAGGATTCTCAATCCCGCATCAGCCCACACGACGGCATCGAACCCTTGCATAGCCGCCACGGTCATAAGCGGCGTCATCAACACGAGGTACATCACCTGCACAAGCGTAGACACGCGCGGTTTACCAAGAGAGCGATACATCTCGCTGCTGTAGTATGAGAGCAGCACCATCGGCCCCTGCACCAGCCCATACAACCCGAACATGAGCGTCGCCTCGCCCCACTGATCGCCGAGCAACAGGGCCACCAAAGGCTCGCGGAATACGAAGATACCCGCAGACAACGGCAACAGGAACAATGCCACCATGAACTGGAAGCGTCGCAGATAAGCAACGTATTCTTCCCGATCAAACTGAAGGCGCGAAAGTGACGAGAACAAGATGGGCGTCGTAGCGTTCGTGATAATCCCGAAGCACCCGCTCACAAAGGTGACTGGCGTCTTGTAATATCCCAACTCAGCCGCACCCAGGAAATGCCCCACGATAAAGGTGCCCGCCCAAGAGGAAAGCCATATGGTGAACGACTCCAAAAGCGTCCATCCGCTGAATGAGAACATAGCCTTCAGCATGTTGAAGGAGTAGAAAAAACGCGGCTTCCACTCAGACAGCAGAGTCAGCCCCACTGCATTTACAATATTCGCCGCCAAAGTGCCAACGATAAGCGACCAGTAACCAAATCCCATAAACGCCAGTACAAGCGTCGAGCCGAAGTTAAGTAAGGTCGACGTCAGTCTCACCGGCATAAGCGACTTGAAATCGAGATTACGGTGGAACAACGCCATCTGAATGCTCGAAAACGACGTCAACGGGAGAGAGAGGCAGGCCACGGCCAAGGGAAAGCCCAGCGACGGATTGCCCACGAAGGTGGCCACCGGATCGTTGAATATGGCAATGAGACACCACAGGACCACCGATATGCCGAAGTTCGTCCAAAAGGCCACGCTAGCGTTGGCATGCAGGTCTTTTTTGTCTCGGAAGCTGTGTTGCACCAGGTACTTCTGGAACCCGGCGTCCGCGAACATGTCGGCAAAGCTCACTACCATGGTGACGGTCGCCACCATGCCAAACGCCTCTGGCGCCAGCAGCCTCGCTAAGACGAGCTGCGAGATAGGCGAGATGATTTTGGCGATAATCTCGGTTGCCAGAGACCACTTTGCCGCGCTTGCCGACCTCGCCCGGAGGTCTTTTGTGTCGGACATACTAAACCTCCATGAAGAAACGCCGGAGCGCGCTTACTGGCTGATTATCCATGCGCACGCACTGAATGCAGCTTTCGTTTGCCATCATTCCTCGTTTTCACGTTGGGGCAAAGAAACCATTTGCCCCAACGTCCTCTCCGCCTCAGCGGGGCTGAAAGGCGTAAACCCGCCCCACGGGTAGAAAGTCAGCTCGCCGACGAGAACGCGCCCCTTGCAGATGAAGAGGTCGACCCTCAAGAAAGGTACACCGTCACTCAGTTTCCTTGATAGCTCGAGCATCTCGCTGAGCTGCTCCGGGGCAGGGATCGTCTCTTCGGAACTCGCGTATCCCATCGCCAAAGGCAGCAGATTCCACTCAGTGTCGTAGAAATCGTTGTACCTCTTCTCAGAATCGTTCTTGTCCCCGTGACAATAAGAAATCAGCCGGGGTTCCCCGTCAAAGCAGAAGAAGTCGAACTCGTCGATGCCTTCCCAGTTATCGTCTTCATCACGGGCATTATCGCCCTCGCTCTCCAAGAACTCCTCGGCGAACACGACGGGCTTCACGTTCTTGTAAGGCCATTCCCTGCACCCGTAAAAATAATTCTGCTTCAAATGACCCCGAAAAAAGTCCTTGGCACTGTTGAGATCGAAGTGTCCCTTGTCAGTGCAGATGAGCACGCCGCCGCAGTCGTGGTTCGTTTTGAGTACGAACTTCTCCGGTAGCCCACTCACATCGATGTCATCAGCGGAATTCCAGGCGCCCAACGTCTTGACCACGTGCTCGGAGCCCACACGCGAGGCAATGAGGTCCTTAGCGCGGTACTTGTCGACCATGGTCGTGTACGCAGGGTTGTGATCGTTAAGCTTCAGCCACTGCATCTTCTCAGTGAAGGTCACCGGCGAGTCTATGCTAGGCCACATGCCCAACTTGGCGCGATGCATCAATCGAAGGTGCGTCCTGTCGGAAACCCATTTCGTTAGACCCTTCGACGTAAAGGCACAGTAGGCCATCCACGGGTCACTTAGGTATTTTTTAATTTTGCTTTCCATATATACAATTTCCTTAAGTCCGAGCTTAAACAAAGCGTTTTACTTTTTAATTCTCTGCGCTACACATGGAACAAGCCCTGGGCGTATGCAAACCACCAACGTAGACTTTGCTCGTATATGCCCGAAACGGTTTCGGGCACTATTTACCCCATCCAGACGAACGAATAAGACTCGATACCAAGCCCGGTATGAAGCAGATAGGCATAAAAGGCGTAGAAAAGGAACCAGACAACTAGAAAACAGCCAAGACAAAAACGGGCTTTTATTTTCCGAGCGTCCTTCACGAAGCCTCCGAAAATCACAGGGCCTAATACGGTGAAGTAATAGGCTATGCGGCCGGCGTTGGCAATCACATAAGAGGACGCCGAAGCCAAAATGCCTAAAGCGTAAAACACGAGCGGCATCCGGTTGGCTTTGAGCCGCGACGTTCCGTCGCTCTCAACCGGGGCAACATTCGCAGTTTCGCGGCTGACGAAATATGCGATCGCGAGGACGGTCGCCTGCGCAAAAACCATCAACCCGATGCTCGATTCGTTCACGGAGTAACGCGCATACCGGTCGACGAGCTTAGAGCCCGCATAAGCTGCCAGGAACAGCAGGGCAACCGATGCAAGCATCTTCGCGGCGAACTGCGATCGGCTCTTGCTTTTGTTGGAAAATAGGTAGTAGATGAGGAATAGGACCCCTATCAGGGCGGACGCGTGCAAAAGAGCGCCAACAGCCCACCAAGCGCAAAAAAGCAACGGCTTATTCTGTTCTAAAAACCTGGTTGCGTAGAAAACCAGCGAGACTGCAATCATCTGGCACGTCAGACACATAGACAGCGGGAACACCGTTGCCGTATAGACGAACATCGCAAACGAGAGCGATGCCGTTCGTCTAAAATCCCAAAGCCTGAAAGCAAAAAAGGCGTTGGTGATCAGCGACTCGACGACGAGCAAGAACGAGTAATTGTTACAGATATGGAGCACCGCACTTGTGAAGACACCGTACGGAACGCTGAACGTATGGTTCCACATCGTGGTCCCATACGCGTAGAAGTACTCGATTCCCTCTTTATAACCCAGGGTATCCTGCCCAACCGCATACGACCTCAAGCCCCCGATGGCGGTAAGAAGAACCACGGCAGCGACCAGCCCAGCCTTACTCTTGCCGTTTTCCGACATGCGCGCAAGCGCCGCTGAAAGCAAAACGACAAGAAAGTAGAAAAGCGATGTTTCGATAAAGTTCATCCGAATACCAGCCTCACGAAACCGGGAAGCTCCGAATTGATTTCATAGCCCGAGCCTTTCAAATCCCTCGCACTGGCGCTTGACCCTATGCGATCCGCGGAGAGCGCGGCGTCGGCCCATTCGTCCAGAGCGTCGCCCAGACTTTTGTAAACGACGTTCTCGCAAATGCCAACCTCCCGCGTGATGGAGTCGCTAATCACGCAAGGGAGTCCGTTTGCCTGCGCCTCGACGACGACGTTCGGCAGGCCTTCGTAGACAGAGGGGAAGATGAAGACGTCCATAGCCGAATAGAGACGGCGGACATCGCTCCTAACCCCGGCAAACACCACCCTATCGGTCAATCCGAGCTCGGCAACGCGCCTCTCAACGGCCGTGCGTGTCTCGCCTTTGCCGACGAGAATGAGGACGGCGTCTGGCCTTCTCCGGGCGATTTCAGCAAAAACATCGACAAGGAAGAGGTGGTTCTTCTGCTCACTGAACCTCCCGACGTGCCCGACGACATAGGACTCGGCAGGAACGCCCAGTTCGCGCTTAACATCGTCCCGTGTCGAAGCGTCATAGGCGTAGTCCTCGAGGTTGAGCGCGTTCTTCATGAGATGGAAACGCGGCCCCGATACCCCCGCCTTGCCGAACATGTAGACGCCCGCCTCGGTAGACGGGGCGGCGAAGTCGGTCGCCGCAACCCTGACAAGGGGCTTGAAAAGATTGTGCAGCAGGGTCTCCTTTTTGCTGTTCGAAACTGTACCCGTGTTGCTTGACCTGAATATGGTTCTGGACACGCCTCCGAATCTCATGGCGAGCAAATCAAGACAGGAAAGGCTGTGCTGAGACGACCTGACAGCACAGCAATAACCGCCGTCCCGGGCTATCTGCATGAGCCGCTTGAACGATGCGACCGGCCCGGCCTCGGTCTTCTTGACTGTGTGCACAATTCTGCCGCCCATCGACTCGATTTCGGCGTCGTAAAAGCCCGGCACGTCGGACGACACACAGAAGTCGAGCTGATAGCGCGACTTGTCCAAAGCCCGGTAATACTTCATGAATACCGTCTCGGCCCCGCCGGTGTCCATCGAGGTCACGATATAGAGGGCCTTCTTCATTGGACGATCACCGCATCGGATTTCTCGATCAGCTTCTGCAGCGCCTTTTTAGCAATCGCCTTCCTGCGGTTGGCCGGAGATTCCTGATAGCGCTCGTATACCTCGGCCTTCACCGCGAACCTTGCGTCGCCTGAAAGATCCGCCATTGCGCGGAGCTGCGCTATATGTAGATGATGGTAGGCGGGAGAGGCGATATGCTTTTCCATGTCGTAATAAGACCAGAAGCCGGCGTCGTAGTCATCCAAATGGCAAGCCAACGTCTCCGCAGAGTGCTTGAATGGCCCGGCGAAGCGCGCGTCGACCAACGATGCGTCATAGAGACCGAAAAGGCTAAACACCCAACCGTTCATGACACTGCGCCTGGGGCGTTGAGGGTACTCCTCCAGGAACAGTTCTCCCCCGTCATGCGACGACACGCCGCCATTGTCCATGTCGATAAGCATGAACTCGGCAGCTTTCAGCGCCGCAACTCTATAGCACTCGTCCCCGAAAGCCGCATGGGCCCTCAGCAGCATCGAGCACCCCTCGCCTTGGGCCATCGAGGAGACGGAGTACTTAGCGCTGCCTATCGGACCAAATGCGTCCCAAGAGCCGTCATCCCGCTGGGCGCCGATCGCCCAATCCGAGCATACCCTTAGTGCGTCGAGAAAGCGCTCAACTTCATCCGACCTGAGAATGCTCAAGTCGTAACAGCCCAAACCGTATTGGAAAATGGCGATGGGGAAATGCACCCGCGCCCCACCGGCGATGACGCTAACAGGGACACCGCCCTCGTCGAGCAGAGTACTGCCAGTGACCTTGCCGGTCAAATCGTTGTAGTACCCGGACAACTGTCCGACATTATAGGCCCTGCCCAAGCTCTGCTCTACGGCCACAGCCGTCTTGCCAGTGAGCATTTTGCTCCACCTTTTGAGCATGGTCATCTTCTGCGCAATCTGGCCCATCATTCACCTTCGTTTCTGTAATCGACTCCGAGCGAGCGCACAAGCCCCTCCACGTTGGCCTCCAAACGGAAGTCCCTCTCCCAAACGGCCCTTGCAGCGCGCCTCATAGAAGACCCTTCGGCCTTGCCCAAAAAGACGAATCGCTTTATGGCCGCGGCGACATCTTCCGGTCCACAGTCACTAGGTAGGAGAAAGCCGTTGACGCCATCGCTTACTATCTCGTGGGTTCCGCCAACGTCCGTGGCGATGACGGGAATGCCGAATCCGCAGGCCTCCATGATCGAAAGCGGCAGGCCCTCGCTTGACGAGACGTTCACGAAGACGTCGAAATGCTTCGCTGCGTACTCCCCCAAAAGCGCGTCGTTCGGCAAAGCCCCCGCGAACTTCGCGGTGGAGTGCGTCAGCAACGAGCAGGCGGCCCTCGCCTCCTCGAGCTGTGGGCCGTCGCCGTAATGGGTCCATTCGACGCGAAGCCCTTCGGCATCAAGAAGGGTGACAGCCTTAGCAAGAAGAGGCACGCGCTTAACGTCGACAATACGCGAGCACGAGACGACCCGCAACGGGCAGGTCAACGGCTCGCCGGACTTGTCTGGCATCTCCCGCGTTCCGAGATAGGAGGTCGTCACCTTGCCCTCATGGCCCGGCCAGTTCGCGTTTATGTATTCCTCCCCGTCTTTCGAGCAGGGAAGCACTCCGGAAAGCTTGGATAGGAGGTATCCCCGGAAGGGCAAATAATGCACATCGGTACGATCTGCATACAGATCGTACCCATGTGCACGCGCAACGGCGCGTGCACATGGGTACGTGCCGGTCAGCCAAGCAGCGACCAAAGCGGTGTCGTAAAGCCAAAAGCTGTATATGTGCGTGGGCTCAAAGCCAAAGCGGACCAGTTCCTCCGCAAGCACGTCCGCCTTTGCCTTCGCCCTCGCGGCAAAGTAGCCCCGAAACACGCGCTTTCCGATTCCATGAACGGATTCTGTGGCATAGGCCTCACGAACGTCCGCACCGCCCAAAAGGGGAAACGCGATCCCTTTGACTGCAAGCAAAGCCTTGTCCTTGGAGGTATTACCGCAACCCAAGGCCAGGGGCGTCACATTGCCCGGCAGCGCGCAGGTGGGCGCGTCACCCGGCTGCGCCTCGGTCCCCACGGCGAGCACCTCGTCGAAATAGGTCGAAAGAACGCCTATCTCGTTCTCGAGATAGGACTCAGCGGCGACCTCGCCGCGGTTAAAGGGGAACCTCCTCGTCAGAAGGAGCAGCCGTCTCTTTTTTTTATCAGCAGTAATCGCCACAAATACTAATCCCTCTTGAATAGGTCGCGGGTATACACCTTGCCGGCAACATCGGCCAGATCGTCGCTCCACCGGTTGGCAATGATCACGTCGCACTCGGCCTTGAACCTCTCAAGGTCATGCGTCACCTCGGAACCGAAGAATTCCGGCGCGTCCAGCGTTGGCTCGTAGACAACGACCGGCACTCCCTTGGCCTTCACGCGCTTCATAACGCCCTGGATGGAACTGGCGCGGAAATTGTCGGAGTTCGACTTCATGGTCAGGCGGTACACGCCCGCCACGGGCTTCTCCTTGCCTTCGTATACCTTGTCCCACAGCAGTTGCAGTACCTCGTCTGCAATGTAGTCCTTGCGAGTGCGGTTGGCATCGACGATGGCCTCGATAAGGTTCTGAGGCACGTCCTTATAGTTGGCCAGCAACTGCTTGGTGTCCTTGGGCAGGCAGTAGCCGCCGTAGCCGAAGGAGGGGTTGTTGTAGTGGGAGCCAATGCGGGGCTCTAGGCACACGCCATCGATGACGTCCTTGGTGTTGAGTCCCCTCATCTCGCAGTAAGTGTCCAGCTCATTGAAGTACGCCACGCGAAGTGCCAGGTAGGTGTTGGCGAACAGCTTCACGGCCTCCGCCTCGGTGGTACCAAGAACGAGCTGCGGGATGCCCGTCGTGCCATCAGGGTTGGTGCGCTCAAGCTCGGCGGGGCCGACGCCTTGGGCGAGCAGCCCAGCAAACGTCTTTGCGGCCTTCACAGCTTCCTCGTCGTCCTTGGGCGCGCCCACAACGATGCGGCTAGGGTGCAAATTATCGTAGAGCGCCTTGCTCTCTCGAAGGAACTCGGGACTGAAGATGATGCGGCTGTCGCCAAGCGTCTCGCGAAGCGACGAAGTGTAACCCACAGGGATGGTCGACTTGATGACAATCCAGGCCGTCGGGTTCACCGAGCGGATTGCCGAAATTGCGGCTTCAACAGACGAGGTGTCGAAAAAGTTGCGGTCCGAGTCGTAGTTCGTTGGCGTGGCCACGATGGCGAAATCCGCGCCTGTATAGGCCTCGGCGACGTCCACGGTTGCATGCAGGTCGAGCTTCCTCGTGCCCGCCTTAGCCTCGGCCAGGAAGAGCTCAATCTCGTCGTCCTGGATGGGCGACTGAAAAGCGTTAATCTTCTCTACCTTCTCAGAGACGATGTCGAGCGCGCGCACCTCGTTGTGCTGCGAGAGCAGAACGGCCAACGAGAGCCCCACATAGCCGGTGCCGGCGACTGCTATCTTCATTTTTTCGGACATATCATTCAACCTTTCGTTAAGAGCAGGCACACATATGAAATAGTTAGGATTTCGCCTTGCCGAAGAACTTCAGCGCCTCAGAGACGCAGGCGGCGGGCGATGAGGCAATGGCCTTTAAGGCGTAAATCACAGCCTGGCCTGGCTGGTTGCTGCGCTTCATAGCGAAGGCGAGCACGGCGTTGTGGCGAAATTCGATGTAGCGCACATCCTTCTTGCTGAGGCGCGGGTAGTAGCCGCGCACCACCTCGTGCCTTGCGACCTCGCCGTTTACCTTGTTCTTGCCAAGCGAGAGCCTCTCGCCGGAATGGAGGTACTGCCTCACGTGCACCTCGGGCATGTAGCCCATGTGGGCGCCAGCCTCTATGCAGCGCAGCATCAGCCACCAGTCTTGGCCGGTCGCCACCTCGCCGAAACCCTCAGTGCGGTCGAACAGGTCGCGCCTGAGCATATAGATGGCCGTTGGGCTTATCGGCGTTAGGAGGTGCGCGCGCAGCAGACCCTCGGTGGAGAAGTCCTCGCAATGGTCGAGCCTGCGGTGCTCCACAAGCCGGCCACGTTCGTCATACCACGAGACATCCTGCCAGCTCATGTCGAGGGAGTTTTCCTGCATGAAGGCGACCTGGGTGGACACCTTGTCAGGCAGGAACTCGTCGTCATCGTCGAGGAACGTGAGGTACTCGCCCGTCGCCTGGCGGCAGGCGTAGTTGCGCGCCGCCCCGCCGCCGGTCTGGCCGGAGGTGTGCAGCAGCCTAAAGTGCGGAAGGCTCGCGGCATAGGGGGCGACCGCCGCGTCAGTCTCGGCGCTTTCCGGCCACTCCGGCCGATTGTCGCTCACTACAATCAGTTCGATGTTCTCCGCGCCGTAGTCCTGCGCGGCGATTGAGTCCAGGGCCACGCGAATCCTGTCAGAGCGCTTGTAGGTCGGCACCACGATCGAGACGAGGGGTTTGTCAGCACTCATGCGCTACCTCCCCGTCTTCTTCTTGCCGAACATGACGCCAAAGGTCTTGAAGAAGACCTTCCAGTCTGCCTTGAGGCTGGCACCCTTCGCGTAGGCAAGCTCGAACTCCTGGCGCAGGCCGTTCTCGAAGGTCGCGAGGTTGCGCGGGCCCGACTGCCAGGCACCGGTAATGCCCTGCGGGACGGCAAGCACCTGCACCTGTTGCTCGTGCGTAAAGTTCCCGAGCTCCTCGTAGGTGATGGCGCGAGGGCCGATGACGGAGAGCTGGCCCGCGAGCACGTTGAAGAACTGGGGCAGCTCGTCCAGGGAAGTCTTGCGCAGGACGCGGCCTAGCTTGGTGATGCGGGGATCGTTTGTGACCTTCCGCTCGCGGTGCCACTCCTCGATCTGCTCGGGGCTGAGGTACTTCTCCACGTCGTTGGCGTCGGCGACCATGGAGCGGAACTTGAGCACGCGGATGGGGCGACCGAAGCGCCCCGCGCGCTCGTGAGCGTAGATGGGTGCGCCCTTGGTATCGGCCGCAATGAACGCACAGAGCACCGCGCCAGGGATGAGCCCCACGACGCAGACGCACGCGCTGAACGCGATGTCGAAGGTGCGCTTGACGAAGCGGTAGCCAAGCGACCTCGTGTCGAGCGCGCGGGACTCTGCGGCAAACTCGGGCGAGCCTGGGAGGCTCATCGTGCCCGTGCTTGCAGCGGATCCGGCACCGGCGCCCGCCGCGCTCTCGCGCCGGTCCATGGCCTGAGCAATGAGCGCCGCGCCCACGGGCGCATTATCCTCTGTTACTTCTTTAGTAGTCACAATAAAAATTTCGTTCCTGTCCCCAGGAACCCCCCCCCCCAATCCACAAATTCAAAAACCAAATAAATTGCCGGCGTAACGTCTTCCTTACGTTTTGCTCGGCACGTCTAACGGAAGCAGCTCCCTAAATGCGGAGTCGCCTTCGCCCACGTCCACCAGGCACCAGCGCTTGTGACGGTCGATCTTTTTTACGTGGGCCTCTTGCCCCACAAGTGGGCCCTGCTCTATGTGCAGCACACCGTCTTCAATGCGCGCAACGCTGTTGCGCACCACGCCGTCGTCGTCGAGCACGCTGCGGTACCAGTCCCGCGCATCGTCCGGCATGGGCGCATAGGCCCGCTCCCTGCTGCCGGCGATGCGGCAGCCAAAGCTCAACTGAGCCAAAGCCCTATCGAGCGCTGCGGCATCGTGCGTGGCGACGAAGAAATATTCCTTGTACATGGGTTTGGTTTGGAGCGACCATGCGCCGTCCCGCTTAAACCAGAACTCCTTTTGCATCACAAAAGCGTCCTGCATAAGGTTGTGCGGGATAATGCAGCGGACCTTTTCGCAGATCTCGCGCTCTTTTCCATTGGGGGTGTGGACCAGATACCAGCGGACGCGGCCGTGCTGGCTGTTGGTGGTGGCGCCGTTAAATGCGCCCGGCAGCTGCTCTTGGCGCCGTGCCGTCTGTTCCATGTTCTCGCCCCCTCTTTTTGGCTTTGCGATGCACGCAAATGCAGGGGCGTTTAGAACAGGCTTCTCGCTCGCAGCTAGGCGCAGTCGCAAAAGTACAGGTTTATATAGAGGGTATGGAGATGTACCTACTAGCAGTACATTTTGCGTAATCTGGGCAAACGCTGATTAATTGCTCGTATAATGTCGTCTCTCGAAAGATACAAAAACCTGTACCTTTTTGTGCAACAAAAAAAGCCGCTCAACCAGCGGCTTTTCTTATTTCGGCATGAAAAAGGCGACCGCCCTGTGTAGACGGTCGCCTTTGTTAATTGTTGTGAAGTTTGCCTTAGGCGCGAGTCTTGATCTCCTCGAGCACCTTCGCAACAAACTCGTCAACGCTCATCTGAACGGTCTCGTTGGAGCGATCGCGGACGGAGATGTTGCCGGCCTCGACCTCCTTCTCGCCCAGAATGAGCATGTAGGGCACGCGGTCGATGCTGCGGGCCTCGCGGATCTTGTAGCCGATCTTCTCGTCGCGGTCGTCGCAGACCACGCGAATGCCGGCCTCCTCCAGCTTGGCACACACCTCGTGGGCGTAGTCGCGGCTCTTCTCGGAGACAGGAAGCGCTTTGACCTGCACGGGAGCCAGCCAGGTGGGGAACTTGCCCGCAAAGTGCTCAATCAGAATACCAATGAAGCGCTCGATGGAGCCAAAGCATACGCGGTGCAGCATGATGGGGCGCTTCTTGGTGCCGTCGGCGTCCACGTACTCAAGATCAAAGTTGAGCGGCATCTGGAAGTCGAGCTGGACGGTGCCGCACTGCCAGGTACGTCCGAGCGAGTCCTCCAGGTGGAAGTCGATCTTGGGGCCGTAGAAGGCGCCATCGCCCTCGTTGACCTCGTAGTCCATGCCCAGCTTCTCCAGAGCGGTGCGCAGGCCCTCCTCAGCGCGTGCCCAGTCCTCGTCGGAACCCATGGAGTCCTCGGGGCGGGTGGAAAGCTCAACATGATACTTAAAGCCAAACTTTTGGTACACGGAGTCGATGAGGTTGACCACGCCCACGATCTCGTCGGTCAGCTGGTCGGGACGCACAAACAGGTGGGCGTCGTCCTGGTTAAAGCAGCGCACGCGGAACAGGCCATGCAGGGCGCCGCGCAGCTCGTGGCGGTGCACCAGGCCAATCTCGCCGGCGCGGATGGGCAGCTCGCGGTAGGAGTGCGGCTTGGAGGCGTACACCAGCACGCCGCCCGGGCAGTTCATGGGCTTAATGCAGTACTCTTCGTCGTCGATGACAGTGGAGTACATGTTGTCCTTGTAGTGGTCCCAGTGGCCCGAGGTCTTCCACAGCTGCTTGTTCATGATAAGCGGCGTGGAGATCTCCACGTAGCCGGCCTTGTGGTGGATCTCGCGCCAGTAGTCCAGCAGCGTGTTCTTAAGGATCATGCCGTTAGGCAGGAAGAACGGGAAGCCGGGGGCCTCGTCGCGCATCATAAAGAGGTCCATCTCGCGGCCGATCTTGCGGTGGTCGCGCTTCTTGGCCTCCTCCAGCATGTGCATGTGCTCGTCGAGCTCTTCCTTGGTGGCAAAGGCGACGCCGTTGATGCGGGTGAGCATCTTGTTGTCCTTGTCGCCCTTCCAGTAAGCGCCCGAGACGCCGGTAAGCTTAAAGGCCTTCAGCGCCTTGGTGTAGCAGATATGGGGGCCGACGCACATGTCGATGTAGTCGCCCTGCTGGTAGAAGGTGATACGGGCGTCGTCGTCCAGGTCGCCGATGTGCTCGACCTTGTACTTCTCGCCGCGCTCCTCCATAAGGGCGATGGCCTCGGCGCGGGGCTTCTCAAAGACGGTGAACTTGAGGTTCTCCTTGACGATCTTTTTCATCTCGGCCTCGATCGCGGGGAAGTCGTCCTCGCTGATCTTGACGCCCTCGGGCAGGTCGACGTCGTAGTAAAAACCGTTGTCGGTCGCGGGACCGTAGGCAAAATCGGCCTGGGGGTACAGGCGCTTGATGGCCTGCGCCATGATGTGCGCGGCGGAGTGGCGGATGACGTGCGTGACCTCGTCCTGCGGGAGCTCGGCCACCGAACCGTCATTGTAGAGTGCCTTCATGGGTATGTTTTCTCCTCTCGGATGCCTGATGCAAGTGCGTGCGATGCGCTCGGCGTTTTTGACTTGCATCATTATAGGCAGGTTGCCTTGGTATACAAGCGCCCGCCGCACCTTAATGGCACGGCGGGCGATTTTCTACGCATGCTTCATCGTGTGGGGCGGCGCGGGGCGCGTGGCGGCCGTGGGATGCGCGGGGTGCGAGGAGCCCGTGGCTTACGGCCGGCCCGGCGATGGATGCGTTACTGGATGCGAGTTCGGCAGTAGGGGCAGACCTTCCAGTGCGCATCGAGCGGGCGATGGCAGCTGGGGCAGACGTTGCGAACCTGAGTGTCGCACACCGGGCAGACGACAAAGTCCTTCTCGATGGGGGCGCCGCACTGCGGGCAGGTGCCGTACTGGGCAAGCTGGCGTTCGCGCAGGGCCATATCCAGCTCCTGCTCCTCGCGGTCGGACGCGTAGGAGTGCGGGCGCAGGACCAGGTAGGCGATGAGGCCTACAAACGGGATGAGGGCAATGATGCCCCATGCCACGAGGGCGCTGGCGCCGCGGCGGCGGGCATCGATGAACACATAGACGACCGACAGCACATACAGGGCGATGATAAAGCCAACGAAGGCATAGACGACGCCCATAAGCTGCGGCGACATGAGCTCGGAGATGTACTTGGACATTACGGGTACCTTTCGGATTATTTACAGTCCAGTCAAGTTTACCACGGGGTTTGTTTATATGGGACTACGGCTGGGTACGGGGCTGGCGCGGACACAAACATCTCAATCTGTAACAGGTGGGAGCGGAATCCGGGTCTAGACGTTACAGATCGAGACACAGGGGTCCCTCCCAGACTTCAATCTCGATCTGTAACATCTTGGGCCCCAAAACCCCTCTTACTGTTACAGATCGAGACATTCAAAATCCGCCTGAAGGTTTGTCTCGATCTGTAACATCTAGAACCCAAATCATCAGCTAACTGTTACAGATCGAGACGAAAGGTTGCCGTAGTTGTCGGCGGACGAGGTTGTCGACGTTGCCGCGTCTCCCCTCTTCTGCCGTTGGCGGGTGTTGCGGGGCTGTTCACCGCATTGCCGCCGCGCTGGGGGTGTGCAGACCGTAGGATAGTCTTATTGACAGCCTGTCAACTCGTCTGGGAGGCACCGTGGCAGAAACGTTTGATATCGCAATTGTGGGCGCGGGCATCACCGGATGCGCCATCGCGCGGCAGCTCGCGCGATTTGAACTGTCCATTTGCGTAGTCGAGGCGGCGAACGATATTGCGCTGGGTGCGTCGAAGGCCAACGGCGGCCTGGTGCACGCCGGCTACGATCCGGCGCCGGGAACCGTAAAGGCACAGGTCAATGCCCGTGGCTGTGAGCTGTATGGTACCTGGGCCCAGGAGCTGGACTTTCTGTTCTGCCGCACCGGGTCGATGGTTTTGGGCTTTAACGACGAGGACCGCACGCATCTGGAGCAGCTGCGGTGCAACGGCCATGTCAACGGTGTTCCCGAGCTGTCGATCGTCGGACCCGACCGCATCCACGAATTAGAGCCGCGTGCCAGTGCCGATGCAACGTGCGCGTTGTGGTGCCCCTCGACTGGGTTTGTCGACCCGTTTGAGGTTGCCATCGCCGCGCTGGAGAACGCCGTGGCCAACGGGGTGACGTTTATGCGGTCCGCGCCGGTGGAAGCGATTGAAGTCGCGGACTCGGGCGACGACGCGCGCTTTACGCTGGCGACCCCCGCTGGCAATGTGCGCTGCCGCTACCTGATCAACGCCGCGGGCAACGGCGCCGCCGACATCTCGCATATGGCGGGGGCCGAAGAGTTTCAGATGGTCTGGCGCCAGGGCAACATCGTGGTGCTGGACAAGGAGCCGCGCACGCTCATGCCGCTCTACCCCGTGCCGACGCCGGTGTCGAAGGGCGTTATCGTGACGGGCACCGTACATGGCAACACCGTGATTACCGCGACGGCTGCCGTGCGCGAGCCGGGCGACACTCAGACCTATGCGAGCGATGTGAACGCGCTGCTGACCGGCGCGCACAAGCTAGTGCCCGATCTGGATACGCGACGTGTGGTGCGCGCATTTGCCGGCGGGCGTCCGGTCATTCAGGGAACGAACGACTTCTTTATTGGACAGTCGGCCGTGGTGCCGGGGCTGTTCCAGGCGGCGGGCATTCAGTCGCCGGGCGTGGCAAGCGCGCCGGCCATTGCCGAGCGCATGGAGCTTGTGATGCGTGAAGCGGGCGTGGAGCTGCACGAGCGGGCGGACTGGAACCCAATTCGCCGCGCGCCGGACGACTTTGACCGCGCACCGCTGGCGCGCAAGGAGGAGCTGATCGAGTCCGATCCCGCGTGGGGACAGATTGTCTGCCGCTGCGAGACGGTGCCCGAGGCCGAAATCGTGGCGGCGATTCGACGCCATCCGGGCGCGGTTTCGGTCGAGGGCGTCAAGCGCCGCTGCCGTGCCGGCATGGGTCGGTGCCAAAGTGGCTTTTGCCAGAGCCGTGTGGTGGCGATTCTCGCCCGAGAGCTGGACTGCGACCCCAGCGAGGTATTACTGGAGGACGCCGGATCTTGGCTGGTTGAGGGACCGCTGAAGGGGGTGCGTTAGGATGGCGAAATTCAAATCGAGCGCGATTGATTGCGGCGTCGTAGAAGCCGTACAAACGCAAGCCTTCGACGTGGTCGTTATCGGCGGCGGCCCCGCCGGCATGGCGGCCGCACTGGCCGCGCATAAGGCCGGAGCGCGCGTGGCCATCGTGGAGCGCGAGCAGCACCTGGGCGGCATCCTCCGCCAATGCATCCACCCCGGCTTTGGCCTGTCGCACTTTAAACAGGAGCTCACTGGTCCCGAGTACGCGCAGCGCTTTATCGACCAGGTGCACGCAACCGACATTGCGCTGTTCCTGAACAGCATGGTAATTGGGGTAGATTCAGGCGAGCCTACAGAAGACACCGCGGTCCATACCGTCACGCTCATGAGCCCCGCCGGCATGCTGCAGCTCACCGGGCGCGCGGTCGTCCTTGCCATGGGATGCCGCGAGCGCACTCGCAGCGAGATCAAGATCCCCGGCAGCCGTCCCGCCGGCGTGTTTACGGCCGGCCTGGCGCAGCGATACATCAATATCGAAAACCTCAAGCCCGGCTCGCGTGCCGTCATTTTGGGCTCGGGTGACATCGGGCTCATCATGGCACGCCGCTGCACGCTCGAGGGGATTTCGGTCGAGGGCGTGTACGAGCTTATGCCGTACGCCAACGGACTGCGTCGCAATGTCAAGAACTGCCTGGACGACTTTGGCATTCCGCTGCACCTGTCCGCCACCGTCACGCGCGTGATCGGGCACGACCGTGTGGAAGCCGTCGAGGTAAGCCAGGTCGACGAGCACCTGGCGCCCATTCCGGGGACCGAGCGCATTGTTCCGTGCGACACGCTGCTGCTTTCGGTGGGATTGATTCCCGAGAACGAGCTTTCGGTTGCCGCGGGCGTGGAGCTTGACCCGCACACGCGCGGCGCCGTGGTGGACCAGAGTCTGCAGACGGGCGTGCCGGGCATCTTTGCCTGCGGCAACGTGCTGCACGTGCACGATCTGGCCGACAACGTGACGACCGAGTCCGAGAGGGCTGGCGCAGCTGCAGCGGCGTACGTGCTGGGTGGCGGAGCCGAGACGGACGCGGTCGCGGACACGGGCTGCGAGCTCACGGTCTTCCCTGCCGGCATTGCGGGATACGCGCTGCCGGGACGCATTACGGCCGTGGCGCTCACCAAGCTCAACTTCCGCGTGCGGCGGCCAGTCGATACCGCCCGCGTGAGAATCTTGGCCGACGGCGAGGAACTGTTCGCCGGCAAGGTCCGCGCGTTTAAGCCGAGCGTTATGGAGAGCTTCCCGCTGCCTGCGAAGGTCATCAAACAAGCGCTCGACCTGGGTGCCAGCAAGATTGTCCTATCCGTCGATCCCATCGAGGAGGCGTAACCAAGATGAGCGATAACGTGATCGAAACGCTGCAGTTCAACTGCACCACCTGCCCATCCGAGTGCCTCCTGACCGTAGAGATGGAGCGCGACGCAAATGGCGCCGTGGTGGAAGTTCGCTCCGTGACCGGCAACAACTGCCCGCGCGGCGATACGTTCGCACATCAGGAGCTCACCTGCCCCATGCGCGTGCTCACGACGACCGTGGCCGTCTCCGGCGGCGACGAAGCCCTGCTCCCCGTGCGCACGGCCGAAGCCATCCCGCTGGCACTCCACGCCCAAGCCATGGACCTCATCCGCGGCGTGGTCGTCGAGGCCCCCATCCGCATGGGCGACGTCGTGCTGGAAGATCTTCTCGGCACCAACATTGACCTAGTCGCCAGCATGAACATCGATCCAACCTAAGCAGCTAATTTGGGACGGGGCTCTTTTAGCTGCTTTTGCAAGGAGTGTCCCCAGGTGCCGGCATAAAAGGAACGTCCCTATGTGCCGGGCTTGGGATACCATGGTGGCAGCCTAGCGAAAGGATGTTTCATGGCACATGTCGATGACCAGCGCATGGCGCGCGTGCTCGATGCGCTCGAGGATCAGCACCCCGGTGCGCAGCTGCTCGTGAATGACCCGTGGTCGATCTATTACCTGACCGGCTTTTATGCCGATATGTTCGAGCGTTTTTGCGGCGTGCTGCTCGTGCGCGATGCCGAGCCGGTGATCCTGGTCAACGCACTGCATCAACTGCCCGAGTACGACAATGCCCGCGTCGCCTATCACACCGATACCGATGTCGTGGCCGACGCCATCGCTCGCGAGGTCGATCCGACCAAACCGCTCGGCATCGACACCGTCATGCGCTCCGGCTTTTTGATGCCGCTCATGGAGCGCCACGCCGCAAGCGAGTTTTTCCTGGGTGACTTTGCCGTCACCGCCGCACGCACCCACAAGGATGCCACCGAGCAGGAGCTCATGCGTGCGTCCTCGACCGCTAACGACGCTGTAATGGCCGATGCTATTAAGCTTGTCCACGAGGGCGTGACGGAACGCGAGATTGCCGACCAGATGCTCGGCCTGTATCGCAAGCACGGCTGCGAGGGCTTTAGCTTTCCGCCCATCGTGAGCTTTGGCGCCAACGCCGGCGACCCGCATCACGAACCCGACGACACTGTGCTCAAGCGCGGCGACGTGGTGCTGTTCGACATTGGCGGACGCCGCTGCAACTATTGCTCGGACATGACGCGCACGTTCTTTTGGGGCGAGCCGGACGAGGAGACGGCACGCATCTACGACATCGTGCGCCGCGCCAACGAGGCCGCCGAAGCGCTCATCGCACCGGGCGTGCGCATGTGCGACCTGGACCGCGCCGCACGCGATGTGATTGAAGACGCGGGCTACGGCGAATACTTTACGCATCGCCTGGGTCACTCGATCGGCCTGCAGGACCACGAGCCGGGCGACGTCTCGCTCGTCAACGAGCAGGTCGTAGAGCCGGGCATGACGTTCTCCATCGAACCGGGCATCTACCTCCCCGACCGCACCGGCGTCCGCATCGAGGACCTGGCCCTGGTGACCGAGAACGGCGTCGAGATTCTCAACGCCTACCCCCACGATCCGGTCCGCCTAGACTAGGCAATGTGTCAAAGGGAGAGCCCCTTTGACACATCTTACAAACGCCGCGCCACGAAAACGGCCTATCTACTACGTTTAACCCGCATGAGTCGACCATGCGGGTCTTTTTTGAAAAATGGCGAGCCATCTACCTGCGGTTTTGATTTCGCAATTCTCTGTATGGTCGAGGGTTACCGGTCAAACGTAGTAAATAGGGCCATTTCGTGGCGAGCAAGTCAACTCGAGGCGCAGGGCAGCCAAAAAGCCCCGTCCCAAATTGACTGCTTTTGAGTTGCGGTGATATACGGACTGTTTGAGGCTTCTGGCTTGTAAAACAGTCCGTATTTCACCGCAACTGATGAGGGGATGGGTTAACGGAGCAGCCCCGCTACTTCGCCGGCTAGGGTGATGGTACCGGCTGCTACGAAGGGCTCGCCCGCGGCATCGAAGGCAGCGAGGGCCTCGGACACGCTCGGATACACGCCCGCGAGCTTGTCGGCGTCCACAAGTGCGGCAAGCTCCTCTGCCGACAGGGCGCGGTCGGAATCGGTCTGGGTCACAACCACGCGCGGGAAGGCCGGGATCAGTACGTCAACGATACCCGCCACGTCCTTGTCGGCCAGCGCAGCGCACAGCAGCGTGGGGCGATTCTCTACGCACGGATCGATCTCGTCCAGCGCGCTCACAAAGTTCTCGCAGCTCTGAGGGTTATGGCAGGCGTCGATCAGCTTGAGCGGATCAGTTCCCAGCACATCAAATCGGCCCGGCGTGGGGCAGCCCACAAGCGACACATCGAGCTTGTCATGATCGAGCTCGCGAGCCAGATACCCCTCGCACAGCATAATCGCGCACGCAGCATTCTGCGGCTGATACGCCGGCTTAACCATACTCGACGTATAGATGGCACGCGGTGTAGTACAGCTAAACTCCACGGTATCGCCTACATGCGCCGGTACCTTGGTCGTGGAATGGCTCACAACCAGCGGCACCACACCGCACTCGCGGCAGCGCGTATCCATTACGCGCTGAACGCTCGGCTCATGCGTGCCCTCGCCCAAAACAACCAATCGCCCAGGCTTAATAACCGCAGCCTTCTCCCCCGCAATGGCCTCGAGCGTATCGCCCAAAATACGTGTGTGATCGAGCCCAATACCCGTAATGGCGACGGCCACGGGATCAGTCGCACTCGTAGCATCCCAGCGTCCGCCCATGCCAACCTCAAGCACGGCAACATCCACGCGAGCCTCGGCAAACACCACAAGTGCAGCAGCCGTCAAAAGGTCAAACGGCGTGATGGTATAGGCACGCTCCCCCGCCGCCACACGACGGGCATTCACTCGATGCCCCGCCTCAACAGCGGCCGAAACGCCACGGGCGAATGCCTCATCGCTCACGACGCATCCATCGACTTCCATGCGCTCGGGATAGCGTACCAGCTGTGGCGACGTATACAGCGCGGTCTTGAGCCTCTCACCACGAAGAATGGCAGCCGAAAAACGCGTGGTCGAAGTCTTGCCATTGGTACCGGCAACCTGAATGCAATCGAAATACTCATCCGGACGTCCCAGCTCATCGAGCATATCGACAACCGTCTCGAGCAGAGGACCAGCATCCCCAGAAATCCGCCCCGTATCAGCAGCAAGCCCAACAACCTCATCAAACGAAAGCAAATCAAACTCAAAAGGAACGGTATACAAGCCGGAACGCTTAGGCATTTTTAGAACCGCCATTCATAGAAAAATAAAACAGTATAGGTTGAGGATAGTCAGCGAAAACGCCTCTGATGAGCCAAGGTGCCGTGAAACAAGGGCGCATAGGGCTTATGCCCATGCGCCCGAAGTTGAACGGCAGATTGGCCATCAGAGGCGTTTGCAGCGTCGAGTCAGCCGCCGTTCGTTAGAACGGCGGAATAGGTGTCCGCAGTAGCGAGCAATGCCCCAAACCGCGTCCCCCAGTAACGCCTACGAGAAGTCAGCAACCTGCGAGGTCAGCGCCGCAAGGATCTCCTTGAGCTCAGCTGCACGGTCCCTCTTCTTCTGGACCACCGCGGGCGCGGCCTTGGCCACAAAGCCCTCGTTGGCAAGCGTCTTCTCGCAGCCGGCGAGCTCCTTCTGGGCCGCGGCGATCTCCTTCTCCAGGCGCGCCTTCTCGGCGGAAAGGTCAACCTTGCCCTCGAGCACCACAAAGACCTCGACGCCGCTGTCGACCACGGCGATGCTCGCTGCCGGCTTCTCGACGTCGGTACCCATAACCAGCGAGGCAGTGTTCGCCAGCGGCTCGATGGTCGAGCGCAGGCTCTCGAGCTTCTCGATGTCCTCGGCGCCGGCGCGCACGACCACGTCGAGCTCGGCCTTGGGGCTCAAGCGATAACGCGAACGCGTGGCGCGAGCGGCAGACACGGCGGTACGGCACAGCTCAAACGCGCGCTCGGCGTCCTCGTCAACATACTTGGCGTAGTCGGCGGGCTCGGGCCACTTGGCGATCATGAGCGCCTCGGCGCGATTCACGTTGCCCTCGGCGTCCAGATCGAGCACGCTCGCCGGCATGTTGTCCCAGATCTCCTCGGTGACAAACGGCATGAGCGGGTGCATCAGGCGAATGGAAGTGTCGAGCACAAAGATCAGGTTGCGCTGAGCCTGCAGACGGTCCTCGCCCTTCAGGCGGGCCTTGGTGACCTCGACGTACCAGTCGCAGACCTCGTTCCAGAAGAACTGCTGCACGCCGCGGGCCATGTCGCCAAAGGTGTAGTTCTCGATGCCCTCGGTGACCATCTTCACGGCCTTGGCCAGGCGGCTGAACATCCAGGCGTCGGCCGGCGTCTCCACGACGGGCTCGCCGGGCGTGTAGCCCTCCATGTTCATAAGCAGGAAGCGGCTGGCGTTCCAGATCTTGGTCACAAAGCTCTTTGCCTGGTCGGTACGCGGGCTGTCGATGAGCTTCTTGGTCTTCTTGTCGATGTTCGCGTCGAACTTAACATCCTGGTTGTTGGTACACAGCGTGAGCAGGTTGTAGCGCATGGCGTCGGCGCCGTACATGCCAATGAGGTCCATGGGGTCAACACCGTTGCCTTTGGACTTGGACATGCGGCTGCCGTCCTTGGCCAGGATCGTCGGGTAGATGACGACGTCCTTAAACGGCACCTCATCCAGGAAGTACAGCGAGCTCATGACCATGCGGGCGACCCACAGCGCGATGATGTCGCGTGCGGTGACGAGCGCCGTCGTGGGATGATGGCCCTCGAGCAGCTCCGGCTTTTGCGGCCAGCCCTGCGTGGCGAAGGTCCACAGCTGCGAGCTGAACCAGGTGTCCAGCACGTTCTCGTCCTGATGGACGTGATGGCCGCCGCACTTGGGGCACACGTCGGTGTCCTCGGTAAGGGCGTCCTCCCAGCCGCAGTCCTCGCAGTAGAACACGGGGATGCGGTGGCCCCACCACAGCTGGCGGCTGATGCACCAGTCCTTGAGGTTCTCCATCCAGGTGGTGTAGGTCTGCGTCCAGCGCGCGGGGTGGAAGGTGACCTTGCCGGAGTTAACGGCGTCGAGTGCCGGCCCCTTGAGCTTGTCGACGGCCACAAACCACTGCTCGGACAGCCACGGCTCCAGCGCGGAGTCGCAACGGTAGCAGTGCATGACGGAGTGGTCGAGCTCTTCGACGTGGTCGAGCAGGTCGTGCTCCTCGAACCACTTGATGACCGCCTCGCGGCACTCGTCGCGGTTCATGCCGGTGAACTCGCCATAGCCCTCGACGACCACAGCGTGCTCGTCGAAGATGTTGATCTGCGGCAGATCGTGGGCCTGACCCATGGCGTAATCGTTGGGGTCGTGGGCCGGGGTAACCTTGACAAAGCCGGAACCGAAGTTGGCGTCGACATGCCAATCCTCAAAGATGGGGATCTCGCGGTCGACGATGGGGAGCATGACGGTCTTACCCACAAAGGCGGCCTTCTCGGGGTCCTTCGGGGAGACGGCAACGCCCGTGTCGCCGAGCATGGTCTCGGGGCGCGTGGTGGCGACGACGATGTAGTCCTGGCCGTTGACCAGCTCGGTCAGCGGGTAGCGCAGGTGCCACAGGTGGCCCTTCTCGTCCTTATACTCGGCCTCGTCGTCCGAGATGGCGGTGGTGCAGTTGGGGCACCAGTTGACGATACGCTTGCCACGGTAGATCAGGCCGTCGTGGTACCAGTCGCAGAAGACCTTACGCACGGCCTGGGCGTAATCCTCGTCCATGGTGAAGCGCTCGTTGTCGAAGTCGACGGAGCAGCCCATGCGCTTGATCTGCTCGACGATGATGCCGCCGTACTCGTGGGTCCAGTCCCAGCAGGCGTCAACAAACTTGTCGCGACCGATCTCCAGGCGGCTGATACCCTCGCTCTTGAGCTTCTTGTCGACCTTGGTCTGCGTGGCGATACCGGCGTGATCGGTGCCCAGCACCCAGCGCGTGGACTTGCCGCGCATGCGGGCCATACGGACGATGGCGTCCTGGATGGAGTCATCGGTGGCATGGCCCATGTGGAGCTTGCCAGTCACGTTGGGAGGCGGAATGGTGACGGTGCAGTCGCCCACGCCCTCACGGCGCTTGTAGTAGCCGCCGTCGAGCCACTTCTGCAGGATCGCCGGCTCGTTGGTCGACGGATCGTAGTTCTTGGGCATCTCTTCCATATATCTCTCCCTGTCCCGCCGGCGTGTCCGCCTGCTTGGTTTTCGCTCGGTCAGGTCCTGGCTCGCACGAAGAGCACATTAAGTGCTCTTCGGCTCGTGCGGAATCTACGAAAACCAAGCAGGCGGACGCGCCTTAGGTATCGATTACTTCAGTCTGATATGACTTCACTGAGGCTTAAACAAACACACAGAATAACACAGGTAGTTGGGGTTATTGCGTATATATAAAATAGCCACCGACCGCGGATGGTCGGAGGCTATTTGCAAGCACGTTTTTGGCAGGTTTACCCGTAGATGCGCTGGGGTTGCTCTTCGCCTTTTACGGAGGCTTCGGTCACGACGACCTTGGCGACGCCCTCCTCGCTGGGGAGGTCGAACATCGTCTGCTGAAGCACGTCCTCGCAGATGGAACGCAGGCCGCGGGCGCCGGTCTTGCGGGCGAGCGCCATGCGGGCGATCTCGTGCAGGGCCGCGTCCTCAAATTCAAGATCGACATCCTCAAGCTGGAACATCTTGCGGTACTGGCGCACCACGGCGTTCTTGGGCTCGGTCAGAATCGACACCAGGTCGTCCTCGTCGAGCGCCTGCGTCTGGGTGACAACGGGCGTACGGCCCACGAACTCGGGGATCATGCCAAAGGCGTTGAGGTCCTGCGGGAGCACCTGACGCAGCAGGTCGTTCTCGTCGACCGAGGTGGGGCCGGCGATCTCGGAGTTAAAGCCCACGCCCTTGTTGCCCACGCGATCGGCGATGATCTTGTCCAGACCCACAAAGGCACCGCCGCAGATAAACAGGATGTTAGTCGTGTCGATCTGCAGCAGCTCCTGCTGGGGATGCTTGCGGCCACCGGTAGGCGGAACGCTGGCCACCGTGCCCTCAAGAATCTTAAGCAGCGCCTGCTGAACACCCTCGCCCGAGACATCACGGGTAATGGAGAGGTTCTCGGCCTTGCGGGCGATCTTGTCAATCTCGTCCACGTAGATAATGCCCACCTGAGCGCGCTCAATGTCGCCATCGGCAGCATTGATGAGCTTGAGCAGGATGTTCTCCACGTCCTCGCCAACGTAACCAGCCTCGGTGAGCGCGGTGGCATCGGCGATGGCAAACGGCACCTCGAGGATGCGCGCGAGCGTCTGGGCCAACAGGGTCTTGCCGGTACCGGTGGGACCGAGCAGCAGGATGTTGGACTTGGCGAGCTCCACCTCGTCCATGTCATCGTCAAGCTGCGAGTCCAAACCGTCGTCAAAGGCCGAAAGCGCAGCACCGCCCTCGATGACGCGGCGGTAATGGTTGTACACGGCAACCGACATGGCGCGCTTGGCGTCCTCTTGGCCCATGACATAAGCCGAAAGCTCGTCATAGATCTCGTGCGGCGTCGGCACGTGCGTGATGACCTGGCGGTCGTCCTCGAGCTCAAAGCCCTCGGCCTCGGGGTCCACGGCGGGCTGCCCAGCAGCCTGGCCGTGATCGTTGAGGAAGCCCGGCAGCTTGCCGTTGCGGGCAGCGTCCATAAAGTCCGAAGCCAGCGACTCCTCCAAGATCTCAGAGCAAGCGGCGACGCACTCGTCACAGATAAAGATGTTGGTCGGACCCTTTACGAGGCGACGGACCTGCCCCTGCTCTTTTCCGCAGAAGGAGCAGCGGATGGGGTTGCCATTCTCGTCAAAGTTGTCCTGCATGTTTCCTGCCATCCTAGGCGTCCTTCGCGGCGAGATCGCGCGAGGTGACGATACGATCGATCAGGCCGTAGTCGAGGGCCTCGGCAGCGGTCAGGTAGTTGTCTCGCTCGGTATCGGCCTGGACCTTCTCGATGGGCTGGCCCGAGGCATCGGACAGGATCTGATTGAGCTCGCGGCGGGTCTTCTTGATCTCCTCGGCAACGATCTCGATCTCGGTCTGCTGGCCCTGGGCACCGCCGCTGGGCTGGTGAATCATGACCTTGGAGTGCGGCAGGCAGAAGCGCTTGCCCTTGGCGCCAGCCGAAAGCAGCACGGCGGCCATGGACGCAGCCATACCGACGCAGATGGTGGAGACCTGCGGCTTGATAAAGTTCATGGTGTCAAGAATCGCCAGGCCGGAGTAAACCTCGCCGCCGGGCGAATTGATGTAGAGCGAGATATCCTTCTCGGCATCCTGGCTCTCAAGATGCAGCAGCTGGGCAACGACCAGGTTGGCGCTGACGGAGTTGATCTCCTCGCCCAAGAAGATGATGCGGTCGTTGAGCAGGCGCGAATAGATATCGTAGCTGCGCTCGCCGCGCGGCGTCTGCTCGATAACGTATGGCACGAGGGCGGAATCGAACTTAGCGATCATACGCATCTCCATTTCTCTCTTGCGGACCAAATTGGTTCTAGATAAACGTACGGTGCCCGCATGCTATGCATTGGCTGGCACCGTACGAAGCAACCGGATAACCGGTGTATAACTTTACCCCATCACAGGCGCACGCATGCGCTCGCGGGCAAGGTGGCGAGAATTACTCGGCGTCCTTGGCGGTCTCGTCGACCTCGGTCACCTTGGCGTTCTCGACCAGGTGGTCGACGGCCTTGGAGCGACGGATGGACTCACGGACGGCAGGCATGCGACCATCGGCGATGAACTCGGCCTTGGAAGCCTCGACGTCCTTGACGCCGGCCTTCTCGAACTCGGCGTTGATGTCGTCCTCGGTGACCTCAATCTTGAGCTCACGGGCGAGGGCGTCGAGCGCCAGGGACTCACGGGCAACGTCGTTGGCCTGCTTGTGCAGGTCGCCGATGAACTGCTCCATGGTCAGGCCGGAAGCGGGCAGCCAGGTGTCCAGCGTCATGCCGCGGGCAGCGAGGTTGGACAGGAAGTTCTGGCCAAGCTCCTCAAAGACGGACTGCTCGTAGTCGGCATCCATCTCGTCGAGCTGCAGGCGCTCGGCGAGAGCGGAGACGCAACGGTTCTCCTTCTCGGCCGGGAGGCGGGAAGCCTTGTCCTGCTCGATCTCGATCTTGATGGCGTCGCGCATAGCGTCGATGCTGTCGAAGCCAAAGTCGGACTTGACGAGCTCGTCGGTGAGCTCGGGGGTGTTGCGGACCTTGATGCCCTTGACGGTGACCTCGACGGTGTGGGTCTCGGCCTCCTCGCCCTCCTCGGCCTCGTCGGTCCAGGTGACGGACTTGACGTCGTCAACGTTGGCGCCGATCAGAGCCTCGTTGAACTCGGCGGGGTTGCTGTCGCTACCGGCGATGAGCATACGGCCCTCGGCGGCAAAGTTGTCGGCGTTCTCGACGGCCTTGAGGTCGACGGTAACGTAGTCCTCGGACTCGACAGCGCGGCCCTCGACGTCCTCGAAGGTGGCACGGTAGTTGAGGAGCATCTCGACCTGGTTGTTGATCTCGGACTCGGTGACCTCCGCAGGGGGCATCTCGATCTCGACAGCGTCGAAGGAGGAGAGCTCAGCGGCGGGACGCAGGGAGAACTCGACGGTGTAGGTGTAGTCCTCGTGATCCTTGGCGAGGTCGAGCTCCTTGTAGTCACCGCTCTTGGTGGGGACGATGTCCAGCTCGTTGAGGACGGCGGGCTCGTTGGCGGCGATCAGGTCGTTGGTGGCCTGAGCGAGGGTAGCCTCGGCGCCAAGAGCGGAATCGATGACCGGACGGGGAGCCTTGCCGGCACGGAAGCCCGGGAAGCGGTACTTCTTGGCGGTGTCCTTGTAGGCCTTCTTGATCGCGGCGTCGACGTCGGCGGCCGGGATGGTGACCGTAGCGGTGAGCTTGGCGTCCTTGACGTCAGAAGCGGTGATGTTCAACACGTTCCTCCTCATACTGCCCAGCTTATCTGAGGTGCTGGTACCTTTATGCAACAAAGAGTCGCGACGGCCGAAGCCGACGCAGATGCGTTGGTGCGGGCGAAAGGACTCGAACCTTCACGGGAATCCCACCAGAACCTAAATCTGGCGCGTCTACCAATTCCGCCACGCCCGCATGAGCGCACAGACTAGGAATGATAGCAGATACGAACGACAAGCGCACGCACACGTTTTACAGGCTCACGACCTCACCACGAGTGCGAAAGGCGGGGCGAGTTGCCCCGCCCCGCCCATTACGACTTGTTCGCCGACCCGCTACTCCCCCAGCAGGGCCTTCTCGGGCGTGATCGGCAGCGAGCGCACCTGGTGGCCGGTGGCGTGTGCCACGGCCGAGGCCACGGCGGCGAGCGGCGTGTTGATGACGACCTCGCCGATCGACTTGGCGCCAAACGGGCCCGTAGGCTCGTAGCTCGGCTCAAAGGCCACGCGAATACTGCCGATATCCAGGCGCGTGGGCAGCTTGTAGCTCATAAAGTTGCCGGTGCGCAGGCGGCCGCGGTCGTCGTGCTCGACAATCTCGTAGAGCGCGTGGCCGATGCCCTGGGCAATGCCGCCCTCGGCCTGGACGCGCGCGAGCGCCTCGTTGATCACGGTGCCGCAGTCGACGGCCGCCGCATAGTCCACCACAGTCACCTTGCCGGTGGCCTTGTCGACCTCGACCTCGGCAATGCCGGCCATAAACGGCGGAGGCGAAACGGGCAGGCAGGCAGAGGCATGCGAGGTCAGCGCGTCGCCTCCCGCGATGTTCTTGACGCACAGGTTGGCAAAGTCACGCAGCGTGAGGTAGCGGTTCTGCTCGCGCGCGGCACGCTCGTCGGACAGGCGCACGTACTGGCCATCAAAGACCACGTCGGCGGCGTCCACGTCCCACATCTGGGCGGCCTTAGCGCAGATCTTCTCGCGCAGCTCGGTCGCGGCGTTCTTGGCTGCCAGGCCCGTCACGTACGTACCCGAGCTCGCGTACGAGCCGGCATCGAACGGCGACACGTCGGTGTCCACGCCGCGCACCACAATGAGCGAGCTCTCCACGCCCAGCTCCTCGGCGGCAATCTGCGCCAGGATCGTGTCGACGCCCATGCCGTTATCGGTGGCGCCGGTGCCGATGGAAATGAAGCCGTCCTCTTCCAGGCGCATGTCGATGCCGGCGATATCCACGTTGGAAATGCCCGAGCCCTGCATGGTGAGCGCACAGCCCAGAGCACGCACGCGGTCGCCCAGGTCGACGGCCAGCGGCTTGTCGCGCCAACCGATCATGTCCATCGCGCGCAGCAGGCAGCGGTCGAGTGCGCAGGCGTTGAGCTTTTCGTTGTAGTACTGCGGCATGATCTCGCCCTCGCGCACGATGTTCTTAAGGCGCAGGTCGGCGGGGTCCATGTGCAGCATGTCAGCGAGCTCGTTGACGGCACTCTCCACGGCAAACTGGCCCTGGGTGGCACCGTAGCCGCGATACGCGCCGCCGCGGTTGGTATTGGTGTAGACAGCGTCCCAGCTAAAGCGGCTCGCCTTTACATGGTTGTAAATCGGCAGGCTCTTGTGGCCCGAAAGGCCGATCGTCGTGGTGGCGTGCTCGCCGTACGCTCCGGCGTTGGACAGCGTGTGCAGGTCGATGGCCGTGATGGTGCCGTCGTTCATGGCGCCCAGCTTAACGGTCATCTGCATCTGGTGGCGCGAGTTGCCCGCAGTGATGGTCTCCTCGCGGGTGTAGCAGCAGTAGCTCGGACGGCCAGTCTGCTGGGTGACGAACGCCACGAAGATCTCGCAGCAGCCCGTCTGCTTGGAGCCAAAGCCGCCGCCGATGCGCGGCTTAATGACCTGCACCTGCGACTGCGGAATGTCGAGCGACTGCGCGACCATGCGGCGCACGTGGAAGGGCACCTGCGTAGAGGTGGTCACCGAGATGCGGCCGAACGCGTCGGTCGTCGCGAAGGCGCGGAAGGTCTCCATGGGCGCGGTCTGCGTGGCCTGGCTGGTGTAGGTGCGCTCAAAGACGATGTCGCTCTGGGCGAAGGCCTCGTCCAGATCGCCGTAATCACTGGTACCGCTGCACACCAGGTTGCGCGGGACGTCGCCGCCCTGCGGGAACATAAAGGTCACGTCGCCCTCGGGGTGGACCACGATGTCGTTATCGAGTGCCTGGGTAAAGTCGAGCAGCGGCTCGAGCACCTCGTAGTCGACCTTGATGAGCTTGAGCGCCTTGTCGGCGGCCTCCTCGGTTTCGGCGGCAACGATCGCCACCTCCTCGTTTTGGTAACGGACGAGGTTCTCGAGGATCAAGCGGTCGTAGGGACTCGGCTGCGGATAGCTCTGACCGGCGATGGTAAAGCGGCGCTTGGGCACATCCTCATAGGTGTAAACGCCCACCACGCCGGGCACCTTCAGGGCGCGCGACGTATCAATGGAGCGGATCTTGGCGCGGGCATAGGGGCTGCGCTTGAGTTTGACGATGAGCGCGCCGGCGGGCACCATATCGCCCGTGTAGACGGGACGACCCTCGAGCAGCGCCTTCGAGTCCTTCTTGGGCTGCTTGTGGGTAATCTGCTTGTAGACGACACCGTCGGAGCTCGTGTCGTTGACCGGCAGCTTGGGCATCTCAAAGCCCACCTGCACGCCGGACTCGTTGAGGAAGCGGACGATGGCGCGCAGCTGACTCTCGTAGCCGCTGCAGCGGCAGAGGTTGCCGGCCAGCTGGCGCGAGAGCTCCTCGCGCGTGGCGACGAGGCTCGGGTCCTCCTTGGCGGCGCGGGCGAGCGCCAACACGTTCATGATGAGGCCGGGGGCGCAAAAACCGCACTGCTCGGCGCCTTCGGCAGCCATCGCACGGGCAAGCGCCTCGGACTCGGCCTTGAGGCCCTCGAGCGTGGTGACGGTGTGGCCCTCTACACGGGCGGCGGGAACCGAGCAGCTCAGCACCGGGTCGCCGTCGAGCCACACCGTGCACAGACCGCAGTTGGTGGTCTCGCAGGCGCAGCGCACCGACGCGCAGCCCTGCTCACGCAAAAGCGCAAAGAGCATGGTGTCGGGGGCAATCTGAACCTTGACCTTGCGGCCGTTGAGCGTAAAGGAAAGATCGATGAGTTTGGCAGCCATTAGCGCACCTCGCTAGAATCGACGCCGGGCACGCGGCGGCAGGAATACTCGTCCGTGGCAAACTTAGGAATCTGCACGCCCTCGAGCTCGCGGGCAAGCGCGGCCGAAAGCTCGATGCCGGCGGCGCGGCGAACGGCCTGCACGGCAAGCGGCGCCGAGATGCGGCGGCGGTAGTCGGCCGAGCCCCACATATTGGTGCCATAGCTCAGCGCGCGCACGGACGCAGCCAGGGCGCGCAGCTCGTCCTCGGAAGGCTGCTCGTTGGTGAGACCACACGCCTCGCCCTGCAGCAGGGTTGCGCGCAGCGGGCGGGCGCCCACGGTGACGTGCCAGGTGTTGTCCCACCAGGCGGCGGTGACGTTGAGCGAGGGGAAGTCGGTCGCGGCCTTGCGCACGGCCTCGTAGCTTACGCGGTACTCGTGCTTAACGACCACGACGCGCTCAATCACGTCGCGCACGTAGCCCATATCCACGAACTCGGCAAGCGGTACGCGGCCGGCGCCCGTCAGCTCAACATAGGAATCGAGCGCCAGGAAAGCCGAGAGCACGTCCGAGAAGCCAAAGCGGCCGTAGATGCTGCCGCCCACCGTGGCGGTATTGCGCAGCTGCACGCCCACGATATCGTGGACGGCAAACTCAAAGACATTGTTGACGAGCGCGTTGAGCTCGGCATGGCGCTCGAGCTGGCGTAGGGTGCACATGGCACCGATGCGAAACTCGGTCTCGGTCTCCTCGATCTGATCGAGTCCGCAGGCCGAAAGGTCAATCGCCGTCGCCACGCGACGCGAACCCAGGCGCATCCAGATGCCGCCGCCCACAATCTTGTTGTTGCGGTTCTTCTGTAAGAGCTCATAGGCTTCGGCCGCGTTTCCAACACGGACGTAGGTACCGAACTTGAGCACGTTCTCCCCCATCTCTTTACTTGTCCAGTACCCCTAAGTGTACCAAACGAGGGCGCACGGCCCTCACCACCATAGAAAAAGGCTCCCAGCACAAATGCTGGGAGCCTCATCAGGTGCTATGTCGAGCTGGGCTTAGCAGACGCCCTGAGCGAGCATGGCGTCGGCGACCTTCAGGAAGCCGGCGATGTTGGCGCCCATGACAAAGTTGCCCTCCTGGCCGTACTCCTTGGCGGTGTCGTCCACGTTGTGGAACATGCCGCGCATGAGCTGCTCGAGCTTGCCGTCGACCTCCTCGAAGGTCCAGGACAGGTGCTCGGCGTTCTGGCTCATCTCCAGGCCGGACACGAGCACGCCGCCGGCGTTGGCAGCCTTACCGGGCATAAAGGCGACGCCGTTCTCTTGGAAGTAGGTCGTGGCCTCGATGGTCGTGGGCATGTTCGCGCCCTCGCCGACCACCTTGCAGCCGTTGGCGACGAGCGCCTGGGCGTCCTCGAGCAGCAGCGTGTTCTCGCGGGCGCAGGGCAGGGCGATGTCGCAGGGCAGCTGCCACACGCCGCGGCCGTCGCCCTCGTGCCACACGGCACCGGGCTTCTCGTCAACGTACATGGCGAGCGTGACGCCCTTGTCGTGGCCGGAGCGCTTCTGGTTGTAGACGTGCTCGAGCACGGAGTAGTCGATGCCGTCGGGATCCTCGACCCAGCCGTGGGTGTCGGAGCAGGCCAGCACCTTGCCGCCGAGCTGCGCGACCTTCTGGACGGCGTAGATAGCGACGTTGCCGGAGCCGTGAACGACGACGTTCTTGCCCTCGAAGGAGTCGCCGCGGCTCTTGAGGTACTCGTCCACAAAGTAGACCAGGCCGTAGCCGGTGGCCTCGGTACGGGCGAGCGAGCCGCCAAAGGAGAGGCCCTTGCCGGTGAGGACGCCGGTCCACTCGTTGGTCAGGCGCTTGTACTGACCGAACATGTAGGCAACCTCGCGGCCGCCAACGCCCAGGTCGCCGGCGGGAACGTCGGTGTTGGGGCCGATGTGGCGATAGAGCTCGGTCATGAAGGACTGGCAGAAGTGCATGATCTCGTTGTTGGACTTGCCCTTGGGGTCAAAGTCGGAGCCGCCCTTGCCGCCGCCCATGGGAAGGGTGGTCAGGCTGTTCTTGAGGATCTGCTCCAGGCCCAGGAACTTAAGCATGCCCAGGGTGACCGTCGGGTTAAAGCGCAGGCCGCCCTTGTAGGGTCCAATGGCAGAGTTGAACTCGACGCGGTAGCCGCGGTTGACCTGAACCTTGCCCTGGTCGTCGACCCAGGGGACACGGAACATAACGATGCGCTCGGGCTCGACGAGGCGCTCAAGCAGGGCGGCCTCCTCGTACTCGGGGTGGGCGTCGAGCGCCGGCTGGATGGTGCCGAGGATCTCGGTCGCGGCCTGGATGAACTCAGGCTGCTCGGGATAGCGGGCCTTGAGCTCGTCGAGAACTTTCTGCGTGTAGCTCATGCTTCCTCCAATGATGGGAAACGAAAATGTCGGTCGCGGCACCCTATGCGCCGCGAGCTTTATCGAGTATGGATAATATCGCACTGTTGCAGCAAAGTTTCGCATAAGCCGACGAGCAGATGTTTCGTTTTGATTACGATGCAGGTAGAAGCGTTTTTGAGCACCTGACGAGCAACTCGCGTGTTTCGAAGCTGTTTCCCGCACGTTTCAAAACCACCACAAAGGGGACAGGCACCTTTGTGGTGGTGTTGACGGCTAGAGGACGAGCTGATGGTAGTCGGCTGGGGTTATGCGGCCCTCGGTGGCGGCGCGGAAGGCGGCGAGCGCATCGCCCGAGAACGGCATGACCCAGCACAGCCCGCAGCCGGCGGTAATGGAGCCCGGCAGCGGCATGATGCGCCCGGGCACACCGGCGGCAAGGCAAAGCTGCTCGCATTCCATCACATCGAAGGTGCTGTCGAACGACACGATGATCTTGCGTTCGTGGTCGAGGGCATCACCGGACGGGCCTTCGCGGTGTGCCTCACGATACGCCGCGGCAGCCGCTTCCTCTTCCGCGGTATGTCCACAGCCACCACATCCGCAGGTACAGGGTTCGGACCCATCGCAAGTGCAGGGCTCTCCCGTGTCGGGACAAATATCGTGAGACATGGCAACTCCAATCGTCTAGGCGAGTAACTCGGCCGCCGCAAACTCTTCGGGCGTATTGACGTTCTCGAAGCAGAGCGTCGAGCCCGCGGACTTAACGATCTGCGGCTCATCCATATAACCGGCCTGAACGCGATTGATCAGGCAGCGAATGCGCTGGCGGTCGCAGGCAAGCAGCTCGTGGGCAATCGGCGCACACGCGTCGCAGCGCCAGACGGCGCAAAGCGGCTCAATCCCCCGCTCCTCGCGCGGCACGCACACATCGAGCGCCTCGGCCTCAACACGATCGGCAAGCGCGCCGATCAGTTCCGGCGAGACAAACGGCATGTCGCAGGCGACGATCGCCACGAGCGGCAATCGGGCCGCGGCCAACGAGCTCGCGATGCCGCGCATGGCACCGGCGGGACCGTCGACGTCCATCACCACGCGGGGGCGCAGGCCATCAAACATAAGCTCCTCAAGATAGGCAAGCTCGCTGGGACGCGAAGTCGTCACAACCAACTCGCCGGCAATTGGCGCCAGCCGACCCAGCACGCGCTCGATGAGCGGCTCGCCGCAAAACGCCATGCGAGCCTTATCGCAGCCCATGCGCGACGACAACCCGCCCGCTTGAACGACACAAGAAAGATCGGCCCGTCTTACGGTAGTCATACGGCAAAACACCTCCATCGGCATGCTCGAAACCCGGTGCACGAAGCTAAATACAGCCGCCGAAATAACGGCGCTTCGAAAAGCTCGTGCAAAAACAAAACAGCGCCTTTGCGGCACGCAGCAAGACCGCGAGCACAAAAGCGCTGGTAGCGTATGGCGGGAACGTATGTGAATCGAACACATCCAAGACGTTTTGCACGCCTCGCAACGGTTTTGAGGACCGCGGAGCCCACCGGAGCCCATCCGTTCCCAAGTGCGGGCGTATTTTACCAAACCGAACAGGCCCCATCCCATAAAGACGAGCAAGAAGTTGCGGTGGAATAGTTCCTGTTTTTGCTGCCAAAGCCCCCAACTAGGAACTATTTCACCGCAACTGAGGAGACGGGGGCGGGTGACCGGCCTAGCGTAGGGACCTCAGGCCGCCGGCTTCCTTATCGAGCACCGTAAAGCGCACGGCATCCAGGTGTTCCAAGATGCTGATGGCACGCTTGCGCGACACGCCCAGGGCCTCGCGCAGCACGCTCGTGGTGGCAGCGCCACCGGCGTCGGCAATGGCGGAAGCGACGAGCTCACGCGCGCGGGCCTCAGCGGCAGCAGACAGGGCAACGTCGCGCTCAACCTTCACGATGGAGCGGTTGAGTGAAAGCTCACGCAGGGCGCGCGTCATGGTGTCGCGATCGAGCTGCAACTGCTCGCCCACCTCGGGCAACGTCGGTGCGTCGAGGCCAGCTTCGTCCAGCATGGAAACGATGCGCTCGCAAGCCTCGTGCACCACGCGCGCCGCAGCGGCGGCCGAATGCGGGTCGAACACCTCGGCACCCTCGGCGGCGCACGCGCCACGCGAGCAGCCCTCGGCAATCAGAGCCGCGGCAACGCATTCATCAGCGGAAGGCCACGCAGCATGGGCAACGGCGCCGGGCGTAAAGCCCGTCTCCTTGGGAGCCGCGGCATGCATGGCCGACAAGGTCGCTGCCAGTGCATCCATCGCGGCGTCGAGCACCACGGCGTCCGCCAAGTAGTCCGAATCACCCGCGGCAAGTTTGCGAACGGAGCCCTGCGCCACCAACCCGCGCAGTGCGGCATCGACCTCGCCGACAGCAAGATCCAAAGCCTCGGCAACATCAACAGCCGTAACCGGCAGCGTCTGCAGCGCCAGCCAAGCGCCCACACCGCCCGCAATATCGCCGGGCTCGAGCGCCGCATACAGCGTACGCTCCCCTTCGGCAAGCTCGCGCGAGCGACGGCAGCGCGAAAGCAGCACGCGCCCGCCGCCAATAAGCATCACGGGCGAATAGGACAGCACCACGGCATGGTCCCCGGCACGTAGCGGCAGCGAGTTTTCCAAGCGCACCTGAACAATACGGGTCTCGCCCACCGCCATGGGGGCCTCGCCCTCCATGAACATGATGCGACCGACAACCTCGGCCGTACCCGCCATCACATGCACGCGCGCGCCCGACTCGAGCACGCGCGGCTTGGCACCCTCGCGGCCCAGGTAAGTGAACACCATCATAAAGCGCATCGTCTGGCCAAAGCGACCCTGCACGCCGAGCATCTCTCCGCGATCGAGCGCGGCGACGGCATCGCCCACCAAGTTGAGCGCCACACGCTGACCGGGCAATGCCCGCGGCGTATCGCCATGCACCTGAATCCCGCGCACGCGACAGACCGTACGCGACGGCAGCGCGACGAGCTCATCGCCCACCGCAACCGGCGCATCGTGCAACGTTCCCGTCACCACGGTACCGGCGCCCTTGATCGTAAAGCAGCGGTCGATGGGCAGACGCGGTGCGGCATCGGTGGGCTCGGCACGGGCACGGCAGGCACCCCAGCAAGCGGCAACCTGCTCGTCGAGCGCAGCCAGCAGGTCATCGATTCCCGCACCGGTCTTGGACGACACGGGCACGATCGGCACGCCCGAAAACACGGTGTCCGACAAAAAATCATCGACATCGAGCTCGGCAAGCTCAGTCATCTCGGCGTCGGCCAGGTCGCACATCGTCAGCGCGACCACCATGTGTGTGACGCCCAGCAGCTCCAGCACATGCACGTGCTCGCGGGTCTGCGGCATCACGCCCTCGACGGCCGAAACCACCAGCACGGCCACGTCGATACCCGTGGCGCCCTGCACCATGGCACGCAAGTAATGCGCATGGCCCGGCACATCGACCAGGCCAACGATCTTGCCACTCGGCAGCGCCAGCTCACCAAAGCCAAGCTCAACGGTCATGCCGCGACGACGTTCAACTTCCAGGCGGTCGGGGTTTTTACCCGTCAGCGCCTCGATGAGCGCCGACTTACCGTGATCAACATGTCCCGCCGTACCTACGATAACGGGACACTCCACCAGTGCTTGAACCTCACTCATCGAGCAATCGCCTTCTCAACGCACGCGACGAGCGTCGATGCCGCCGTCTCGATATCGCGGTCGCCCACGAGCGTGCGCACATCAAACAGAATGCGGTCGTGCGAGGCGCGCGTGACGACCGGCGTATCGAAGTCTTGAACGAGCGAGCGTTTGAGTGCGTCGACGGACAGGCGCTCGTCAACAAGACGCACGGCAACGCACATTGTGGGCAACTCCACGGTAGGCAGCGAGCCGCCACCGGGGGCCGACGATTCCTCGACGATTTCCACCTGCACGGCACACGGGCAGCCAGCCTTATCGAGCCCGGCGACCATACGATCGCGCAGCTTGCGGGCACGTCGTTCCAAATGGGCCTGCGGCAGCGTGAGCATGCTGAGCACCGGAATATCGCGATGGGCCACGTCGGCGCCGTCCATGTAGATGCGCAGTGTGGCCTCGAGCGCCGTGAGCGCCAACTTGCCCGGACGCAGAGCGCGCATGAGCGGATGTGCGCCGCAGGCCTGGACCAGATCGCGACGGCCCATGATAATGCCCGCCTGTGCGGCACCGAGCAGCTTATCGCCCGAGCACGACACCACATCGAGCCCCGCCGAAACCGAAGCCGGCGTGGGTTCCTCGCCGCCGCGCACCAAGATGTCATCGGGCAGCAGCGCGCCCGAACCCTGGTCCTCGTAGAACAGCAGGCCATGCTTGTGAGCAAGCGCCGCAAGCTCCCGAGAACCCACCTCCTCGTGGAAACCCTCGATGCGATAGTTAGAAGGATGGACCTTAAGGATCATCGCCGTATCGGGCGTGATGGCACGCTCGTAGTCGACCAGATGCGTGCGGTTGGTGGCCCCGACCTCGACGAGCTTGGCACCCGAGGCCTCCATGACGTCGGGGATACGGAAGCTGCCGCCGATCTCAACAAGCTCGCCACGGCTGACTATGACCTCTTTGCCCGCGGCATGGGTTGCCAGCACCAGCAGCACCGCAGCGGCGTTGTTGTTGACCACGAGCGCGTCCTCGGCACCGGTGAGCGAGCGGATCAGTTGCGCGGCGTGCTCCTTGCGCGACCCGCGCGAACAGGTGTCGACGCTGTACTCGAGCGTGCTATACCCGCGCGCAACCTCGGCCACGGCCTTTGCCGCCGACTCCGCAAGCGGGGCACGGCCCAGATTGGTATGGATGACCACACCCGTGGCGTTGACGGCGGGACGCAGGCTCGGCAGCGCGGAGCGATGCGCACGCCACTCGATGGCCGAGGCCAGTTCGCGCTTGGAACGCGGGGCGGCACCGGCGCGAATCGCGGCGCGCTCCTCGTCGAGCTCGGCCGTCACGGCAGCATGGACCACCGCGTCGCAGGTCTCCCCCGCCGCCTTCACCACCGGCCACTCGGCAAGCAGCTCGTTGACGGAAGAAATGGCGCGCAGGCGGGCGCGCACCTCATCGGACATGTTCTGGCTATCGCTCATGTGCGGCCTTTCAAAAGAAACGTGGATCAGTCAAATACATCAGCTGAGTCAATTACTCGTCATTATCCTCGCGCGCCGCGATCTTTTCCACGCGAACGGCGTTTTCCTGGGTGAGCGCAGCACCCGTCAACGGGTCCCAACGTAACGGCGTATGGTCGAGCGGGCCCACGCCCAAGGCTTGAGCGCCACCGGCATCGGCACCAAACGAACGCCCACCGGGGGCGGCCGAGGTGAAGATGCACGCCGGATGCAGATACGGCGTCGTCTCCACGCGCACGCGGTCGCGGCCCATATCGCTCACGAGTTCGACGATCTCGCCGTCGGCGATGCCCATGTGCGCGGCAGCATCGGCATTCATCTGCACGGCATCCAGGTCCGACCCAGCCTCGGCGGCACCTTGGGCTGCAAGCCTTCGCGAGGTATGCGACTCAAAGGGACGGTTGCCGCTAATGAGGCGAAACATCCCCGGGCCCGGCTCCACCATGGGGGCGATCCAGTTGGGTACACGACCCAGGCCAGCTCGTTCCCATACGTCGCTTGCCAGCGCAATTTTGCCGCCATCCAAGGGAATCGCCGGCTCGCCCGTACGCGACGGCAACGCAACACCCGTGTCGGCCCAGCCGCGCTCCTTGAGCTCGTCCAGATCGATCCCAAAAGGCGCCACCTGGGCAGCCGCCAGGTCGTCAGACGTAAACCGGAAGTACTCGCCAGCCCCACACGCCTGCGCCAGACCGGCAAAAATCTCCCGACCGGGACGTGTGTCGTCATGCTGCACAGGCAGCACGGCGTTGCGGTAGAACACCCGCGAATCGTTGGCACCCACGACTGTGCCCACACCGCGGTCGGCCTCCAGATACGTCACATCGGGCAGCACGAAGTCAGAAGCGCGCGCTGTCTCGGACCAGCGGATATCAATCGTCACGAGCAAGTCGAGCTGCTGCAAAATACCCAACCACGCTCCGGCGTTGCCATAGCCTGCCCCGGGATTGCTAGCATAGACGATGAGCCCACGCAAATCGCCGGCCAGTATCGACTGACCGATGGTCGTGCACAGGCCGCGCACCGGATCGACCAGTGGATAGCGCTCGGACCCCAGCTTGGGCCCGCGAGGCACCGGCGGCATCGCAAAGCGTGCGGGATCGAGGTCGCCCAACACAAGCGGTGTGGACGGGTTGAGGGCACCGCCCGCGTGTCCGATGCAGCCCAGCAGCACATCGACCAAGCAGATAGCGCGCGCGGTCTGAGTGCTATTGGCATACGCGATACCGATGCCGCCATGAAAGCCCGCATCCACCACAGCGGCAGGCGCGGCGGCAGCGAGATCGCGCGCCGTGGCGACAATCTCTGCGGCCGGCACGTCGCACATCGACTCGGCCCACTCGGGCGTCCAAGCACGGGCCGCCTGCGCCAGCTCATCAAAGCCTGTGGTATAGCGGGCAACAAACTCGTGATCGTACAGGCCCTCGGCAATCAAGACATGGGCAATGCCCAGCAGCAAGGCCAGGTCGCAGCCCGGGCGCACGCGCAGCCAGCGGTCGGCAAGCGCAGCCGAGCCGCTGCGCCGGGGGTCGACAACGATGATCTTCGCCCCGCGCCGGCGTGCATCGTTGAGCGCATCAACGGACCCCATCGTCGACGAATCGACAATGGAACGCCCCAGATACATGATGCAATCGGTATGTGCCAGGTCGGAGGCGGGGCTGTAGCCTAGGCTGTGCTCCCAACCGGTAAGTCGGCTTACCTCGCAGGCACCGTCGGCACCATACACGTTGGGCGAGCCCAGCGCATGCATAAGGCGATATGCCCAGTAGCGGTCGAACGAGGGCACGCCGAGCGTCATGCCCAGCGCACGGGGGCCACGTTCGTCAACAATCCCCAAAAGACGCTCGGCAATCTGGGCAAACGCTTCGTCCCACGAAATCGCATCGAACCCCGAGCCATCAGCTCGTCGGCGCATGGGGTGCACGATGCGGTCGCGCTCGTCAAACGGCATTGTCAGGCGATGCCGTCCGCGGGCGCACAGGGCACGCGCAGCGCACGGGTGCCCCGGCACCGGCAACTCGGCCACCACGCAGCCGTCCTCAACGCGTGCCGCAAAGGCGCAATCGGCATAGCATCCCCCGCATGTGGTCACCACGGCGCGACCGTCACGCTCCACAGCAGATGCCATCTCGATTACCCCTTTCACCAGCCAAACACAACAGGTCAACAGCCCAGCAACGAGCCCAGACCAAAAAAGCCTCCCGCACGGCAACGCCCCGCGGGAGGCCCGACGTCAAACAGACGGTACCTTACGCCTCGGACTTCTTGGCGTAGATAAACCAGTAGCCGAGCGCGACCAGAACCGCGCCGCCCACGATGTTGCCCAGCGTGGCGGCGGACAGGTTAAACGCAATGCCCGCAGCGTTGAGCGCATCGGCGCCGGCGACGTCAGCACCATAGCCGCACGCGTGCATCACGGCACCCATGGGCAAAAAGTACATGTTGGCAACGCAGTGCTCAAAACCGCAGGCCACAAAGGCGGCGATGGGCAGCAGAATGCCCACGACCTTATCGACCACGGTCTTGCCGGCGGTACCGATCCACACGGCCAGGCACACAAAGATATTGCACAGGATACCGCGGAAGAAGATCGTCACCCAGTCGATCGTCACCTTGCCGGCGGCGACGCTCACCATGGAGTTGGCGACCGCCTCGCCATTGAGCTTGTAAATGCCGGCCATGTACACAAAAAAGACGATGAACAGAGCGCCGACAAAATTGCCGACCCACACGATGACCCAGGCCTTGAGCATCTGAGCCAAGGTGATCTTTTTGCTCTTGAGCGCGCAGACCATAAGCGAATTACCGGTAAACAGCTCGGCGCCGCACACCAGCACCAGCACCAGGCCCAGGCAAAAGCACAGGCCGCCCACGACGCGCTGAGCGCCCCAGCCGAGCGTGCTGTCGCTCAAAAACACCGTAAAGAACAGGCCGCCGAAGGCGATAAAAGCGCCGGCGAACATTGCCAACAGAAAGGCCTTAGCGACCGGCAGGTTAGCCTTGGTCACGCCGGCGGTCTCGGTCTTGGCCTCGATCGCGGCGGGCGCCAGGCAATCGGGAGCGGGGTACTCCACCTTGGAATCTGCCATGTCAATCACTTCTTTCCTAATCAGCAGGGACAAGCGCTCCTATTGCTCTTGCCCCAAGCGGACAAAGTGGGAAAAGTCGTTGGCGGCCACGGCGTCGTACACGGCGTCGACGGCGTCAAAGACTTCCGGGGACATGGGGTTGTAGAACTCCGTGTCGCCCGGCTGAATCCCGACGAAGACGATATCATCGCACGATTGCTCAATCTCTTCGATCAGAATCGACAAGGGAAGCGAATGCGTGGTGAACATCGACTTGCGGGCCACATCGCGTTTGTCGAGCAAACGGATGGACCCGACGGGCAGCGCCATGTCGGCGGCATCGACCAAGACCAGGCGCGGCGGACGCTCGCGCTTGACCTCGATGATGTCGTCTTCGGGCGTTTGGCCGCCGTCGATGGTGTACCAACCGGCAATGGGCGCGTCCTCCATCTTTTTGGAGAGCACGGGGCCGGCGGCATCGTCGGCACGCAGCACACTTCCCGCCGTGAGCACGATACCCGCAAACGGGGCGCCGTTCACACGTCCATCCACAACGCGACCCATTACTGCAACCTCCCCGTCAGATACACGCCCGAAACATCGCGCACGCGCTCAACCAGATCGCGGAACTTCATTAAGAACGCGACCTGCTGGGCATGAAGGCCAAAGTCGTCGTCGAACACCGAGATGCCGGCTTTGGCCGACCCGCGAAAACCGCGCTCATCGAGCAGCGCATCGCAGGCCTCGAGCAGCGACGGCACCGCCGCCTTGTCGAGCTGGCACTCGCCAAAGGAGCGGATGGCCTCAAACTTGGTTTTGGCCTCCCCCTCCGGCAGCGCGTCGACGAGCGAATAGAAGACGTTTACCGGCACCGACAGGCGCGGCTCAAAGCAGTCGAGCACGCCGGTGTGGTGGCCCACGGCGAGCGTGTAGTACAGCACGTCGCAGGCCTCCTGGGGAACGTCTTCCTCGGTCTCCACAAACTTACGCGTGAGCTCGTAAAAGACCACCTGGTCGGGCGCATGGCCCAGGCAGGGGTCGGCGACGCCCTCGGCAGCCTCGTCGCTTGCGCGCGAGGCATCGCCAAAAGAGCCGCCGAGCATACCGGGGCCCGCAAAGTAACCAGAGCGGTCCGTAAGCTCCATCTAGCGACCTCCGGCCAGCACCAGATCCTGCAGCGCCGAGTACACCTCGACGCGGCGAGGATCGTCCTGCTTGTCGATAAGCAGCGCCATGGCACCGCGGATATCGCCCTTGGGTGCACCCTCGAGCGTATCCATAAACTCGTTCGCCAGGTCGCGGCCGTAACGGTAGCCGCTCATGGCGCGAGCCTCGCGCTCAATGGCAACACGCAACTTGTACGGCACGCCGGGGTGCAGGATATCGGCCTGCTCGCCGGCGGCCTCCACCGTGGTCTCGGCATGGAGCTTTTGGTCCAGCAGACCGAGCGCCATGGCAAAGCCGTAGATGGTCTGCGCGGGGCTGGGCGGGCAGCCGGGGATGTAGACATCGACCGGCAGAATCTTGTCCGTGCCGCCCCAGACGCAGTAGTTGTCGTAGAAGATGCCACCGGTGCAGCCGCACGCGCCATAGGACACCACGATCTTGGGATCGGGTGCGGCCTCAAAGGCGCGCAGGGCCGGCATGCGCATGGCACGCGTCACGGCACCGGTGTACAGCAGCACATCGGCATGACGGGGCGAGGGCACGACCTTGATGCCAAAGCGCTCGACGTCGAAGACGGGCGTGATGGAACCGAAGATCTCGATCTCGCAGCCGTTGCAGCCGCCGCAGTCAACACGGTAGACGTACACCGAGCGCTTGATCTTCTTAAGAAGGGTCGCCTTGGCCTTCTCGATGCTCTCGTCGAGCTCGATCTTGGTCGGGCGGTACTGGAGCCGCTCGGGCAAAAGCGTGGGTTCGGCCATGGTTACTCCTCCTTCGTTTCAAAATCCATGATGATACCCTCGACCGGCGCAGGACCGGCGGGAATCTCGGGCGCATCGGGGTTGAGCTCGCGGTCGATATACTCCGGGTTCACGCCGTGGCCGCCCAGATACTCCATGCCGGGGCCCTGGGGCTCACCGGACGCAAGCGTCTCGTTGGCAGCCATGCCACGCGCGTTGCCGGTCTTTACGGCCGAGGCGGCGCGCAGGGCGTCGAGCTCGCGCTTGCACTCCTGGCACATACCGACAGTACGGGCAGCCTGGATGGCCTCCATGCCGCCGGCCTTTTGCAGCAGGCGCTTGGCGTAGTCGATCTCCTTGTGCGGAGCAAACGGCTTGCCGCAACGCGAGCAGTGCTCGAGCGTATAGACGCTCTTGCTGGTGAGGTCGTCCTTGCTCATAACAGCCAGCTCAAACTCCTCGGTGAGCTTGACGGCCTCCATGGGGCAGGCTTCCTCGCAGCGGCCGCAAAAGATGCAGCGACCGTAGTCGATCGACCAGGTGATGGTATCGGCCGCAAGGTCGGTGTCCATGCGAATGGCATCGGCCGGGCACGCCACGCCGCAGGCACCGCAGGCGATGCAGAGCTCCGCGTTGTGCTCGGGCTTGCCGCGCATGTCCTTGTTGGTGGGGAACGGCGCAAACGGGTACTTGACCGTCGCGTCGCCGGCCTTGGCGTTAACCTTCCAAAGCTTCAGCATATTAGAGCGCCTCCTCATCGAGCGGAGCGGCCATGGTGCCCTCGCCCGCAAGCGGCGACTTGTCGCGCCAGACGTTCTCGAACTGCTCCTTGTCGAGCACATGGTCGCGCTTGGCGGCGACGTCGGTCACCGTCACGCGGTCGGTGCAGGAGTAGCACGGGTCGAGCGAGCCGACGATCAGCGCCGCATCGCCCACGGTGTTGCCGCGGAACATGTAGCGCAGGACCGGCCAGTTGCTGTACGTGGCGGCCTTGGCGCGCCAGCGGTAACACTTCTGGTTGTTGCCGAGCATGGCCCAGTGCACGTCCTCGCCGCGCGGCGCCTCGGTGGCGCCGATGGCGTACTTGTGCGGGGTGTACTCCCAATCCGTGGTGAGGATGGGGCCCGACGGGCAGTTCTCGAGCATGGTCTCGATCATGTCGATCGAATCGTAGACCTCCTGGATGCGAACGGCGGTACGGCCGAAGGCATCGCAGGTGTCGGCCGTGGCGGCGTGCATCTTTTGGACGTCCGAATCGGCGTAGCCGTCGAAGGGATGGTCAAAACGCACGTCGCGGGCATAGCCCGAGCCACGCATGAGCGGGCCGACCGGCGAGAAGTCGCGTGCGATCTTGCGGTCCAAGATGCCAATGCCACTCGTACGCTCAATAAAGTTGGGCGTGGAGAGCAAGACGTCGACGAGCTCCTGAACCTCGGAGCGCAGCTGGTGGATGGTCGTGAGCGTGGAAAGCTTCTGCTCGGCCAGGATGTCGCGACGCACGCCGCCGATCACGTTGAGACCGTAGGTCTTACGGTGACCGGAGAGCTTCTCGGCCAGGTCCATGGACTTCTCGCGGACGCGGAAGAACTGCTGGAAGCCGGAGTCGAAGCCCATGTAGTGCGATGCGAGACCAATGTTGAGCAGATGCGAGTGCAGGCGCTCGACCTCGAGCATGATAGCGCGGATGTACTGGGCGCGTGGCGGGACATGGATGCCCTGGGCGCGCTCGACGGCCTCGGCATAGGCCACCGAGTGGGCGCAGCCGCAGATGCCGCAGATGCGGTCGGCGAGGAACGTCACGGCGTCATAGTTCAGGCGCGTCTCGGCGACCTTCTCCATGCCGCGGTGCACGTAGAACAGACGGTAGTCGGCGTCCACGATCGTCTCGCCCTCAACGAACAGGCGGAAGTGGCCGGGCTCGTCAGAGGTAATGTGCAACGGGCCAATGGGGACGAGTGTGGTCTCCTTGCCCTTGGTATCGGCCAAGAACTCGTAGTTTTCCATGTCACTCGCGGGAGCGGGACGGAAGCGGTAGTCCATGGAGTCCTTGCGCAGCGGGTACAGGCCGCTGGGCCAGTCATCAGGCAGCACCAGGCGACGACGATCGGGCAGACCCTCGGGGATCAGGCCGAACATGTCGCGAAGCTCGCGCTCGCCCCACACGCAGGCGGGGACGAACGGCGTCACGGACGGGAACGTCATCTTGGCGGGATCGACCTCGGTGCGCACGGTCACCCAGCCGGGGTCCTCCCCCTCCATGGAGATGACGTAGTACACGGCGTAGCGACCGCACAGGCTGCGCTCGTCGTTGCCGATGATCACGGGAATCCAGCCGTAACGCTCGTAATACAGGTAGTGGACGGCCTCGGGCAGCTTGTCCTGCTTGACGGTGATCGTCATCTGGTCCTCGCACTGCCATTCGACCTTCTCGATAGCGCCCGGCACTGCAGCGCGCAGGGCCTCGACGTGGCTTTCGCAGCGACGAGCGTAGTCCTTCTTTTCAGGTTCTGCCATGGTGCTAATTCACCTCACTTGTCTTGGTCTGGGAACTGAACACCATGCGGTAGAGAGGGGCCTCGTGGAGCTCTTCGACGCTCTGGTTCAAAACGACGGACGTTGCATCCTCGACGCCGCTCGTGATGGCGACCGGGGTGGCGATACCGAACCACATGACCACGATCGCGAGGGCGATCTCGGGGATGATCATGAGGGCGGGCACCTCGTGGCGCTTCATGCCCTCGGGCGCCTTGCCGAAGATGGACTTGAGCGCGATGCCGGTAAGGGCGAAGTACACGCCGGTGAGGCCGATGGCCACGAGCACGACCACCCAGATGGGACCGGACTGAACGCCGGCCACGAAGGTGAGGAACTCGGAGATGAACAGGGCGAACGGCGGGAAGGCGGCGAGCGCGAGCAGGGCGATGATGGTGAGCGCTGCCGTGACGGGAGCGATCTCGACGACGCCCTTGATCTTGTTCAGGTCGCGGGTGTGGTAGATGTGCTGGATGTTACCGGCCATGCAGAAGGCGAGCGCCTTCGTGAAGCCGTGGAAGATGCAGTGCAGCAGGCAGGCGGCGATACCGAGCGGGCCACCGATACCCAGGCACAGCGCGACCACGCCGACGTTGTCGACGGAGGAGTACGCGAAGCGGCGCTTGATATCGTCCTGCTTGAAGATGCACAGGGCAGCCACCAGGATGGACAGCGTGCCCAGGATGAGCAGGAGCGTTCGCGGATAGGTGTCGCCCACCGTGATGATGGACAGGGAGTAGAAGCGGATGATCACCAGCATGGCGCACTTGAGCAGCACGCCCGAGAGCAGCGCGGAGACCGGGCTCGGAGCCTGGGAGTGCGCGTCGGGCAGCCAGGTGTGCATGGGGAACAGGCCCGCCTTGGTGCCGAAGCCGATGACAATGAACGCGAACGCGAGGCGCACGAGCATCGGGTCGAACTGGTCGGCGTAGGGCATGATGGAGGTGAGGAAGGCGGCCTCATGCGCGTTGGGCATGATATCGGCGGCGTTCGCGTAGATGAGCAGCGTGCCGAACAGGCCGAAGGCCACACCGGCGGTGCAGACCATCGCGTACTTCCAAGACGCCTCGAGCGCCTGCTTGTTCTTGTAGATGCCCACGAGGAACACGGTCGACAGCGTAGTGGCCTCGACCGCCGCCCAGGTGAGGATGATGTTGTTGGACAGGCAGGCGAGCAGCATCGTGAAGACGAACAGGCTGAACAGCGCGTAGTACTGCTTGGTGCGCTCGGCCGGCATGGTCTTCTCCTCGATATCGATCTTGATATAGGAGATGGAGTACACGCCGGTGATGAACCCGATGATGCCTACCAGAAGGACGAAGATCGACGAGAGCGAATCGAGATGGAGCCACAGGCCCAAAGCGTCGATATTCTGCCCGCTCGAGAGCATGGTTCCCGCGGTGACGACCGAAAGGACAAGGGTCGCCGCGACGGAGATGGTGTTGAGCCCCGCGAAGACGTTGTAGGACGTCGTCTTGGGGAGCGCAGCCATAATCAGGGAGAACACGAGAGGACAAGCGAGCAGGGCGACCGTCAGCATTGAAACATCCATGGCCTACCCTTTCAATTCGGTCAGGTCGTGGGAGTCGAGCGACTTGGTGTCGTTCCAAATCCTCACGACGACGGCGGACATGATGATGACGGCGAAGATGGCGTCGGTGGCGATGCCGATCTCGATGATCTCGGGGGCCGTGGGCGCGAGCAGAGCGAGCGTCACGTGGCTACCGTTCTCCATAAGGCAGTACCCGAAGATCTGCTTGAGGATGTTGCGCTGGGAGATGATGCACGTGAGGCCGACGAAGAAGTGCGCGAAGCTGATGGCGAGGGCCGGAGTGGCCACCTCGGCGGTGGGCAGGCTCAGGCGCGTGACCACCGCGAAGCAGACGGCCACCTCCAGACCGGTGAGGATGATGGTCCAGGCCGGCTTGATGGAGGAGGTCAGCGTGCTATCGGCAGGCGAACCCATCTTCTTGTAGGCACGGTTGAGAATGAACGGAACGAGGATCACCTTGGTGACGAAGGCCGACGCGGCCCACATGAGAAGCTCGGTGGCACCGGTGGTGAGGCCCAGGGTGAGCAGCACGCCCACCAGGACAACCGACTGGATCGCGTACCACTTGATGGCGGACGGGATGGTCTTCGAGACGACCACCATGGTGGAGGTCACGATCAGAAGACCGCCCAGGATATTGACTAACGAATAACCCATGTCCTACCTCCTAACCCATCCAACTAGAGGACAGAGGACCGGCGACGACGACCATGATCATGAGGACGACGAACACGAACGCCATGGCGCGCGGAAGGGGCTGGCCGGCGGCCACGGTCTCGCTCGGCTCACCGGGCAGGACCTTACCCATCCAACGCAGGAACCATGCGAAGGTGGCGACGGTCTCGACGACCATGACGCACACGAGGACAAAGATGACCGTGTTGGTAGCACCAACCGCGAAGCCACCGGAAATGATCTGGAACTTGGAAAAGAACGTGCTCATGGGGGGCACGCCGGCGATAGCGGTCGCGGCGACCGCAAAGCCCACGCCCGTGACCGGGTACTTCTTCATGAGGCCCTGGATCTTGGGCAGCATACGGGTTCCCAGCGTGAAGCTGAGAGAGCCAGCGATGAGGAAGAACAGGGTCTTGGTGAACGCGTGGTTGAAGATGTGCTCGACGGCGCCGTTAAACGCCATCTGGCTTCCGAACACGGAGAGGCCCAGGCCAAAGAACACGTAGGCGAGCTGCGCGATCGTCGAGAAGGCGAGCAGGCGCTTCATATCCTTCTGGGGCAGGTACATGAGGAAGCCGAAGAGCATGGTCACGACGGCGTCGATGATGGCGACCCAACCGACGATCTCGGGGATATCGCCGGCGCTCGCAAGAGCGCGGGCGAACACGCACACGCCGACCTTAACCATGGACGCGCCATGAAGGTAGGCGGAAACGGGCGTGGGGGCCTCCATTGCGGAGGGCAGCCACATGTAGAGCGGGAACTGGGCGGACTTGGCCCAAGCAGCGAACAGGATGAGCAGCAGCACGACGGTCTTCATACCGGAATCGAGCTGGGAGATCGCGCTCAGCGCGAACGTGCCGGTTCCGGCGAACAGGAAGGCCGCGCCGATGTAGAGTCCCAGAGCGCCGATATGGGTGATGATGAGCGCCTTCATACCGGCCTTCTTGGCCGTGGGCGTCATGTAGTAGCTGATGAGGCCCCAGGAGCACACACCGGTGATCTCGAAGAAAACGAGCTGGCCGACGATGGTGGAGCTGTAGGCGAGACCGGCCATGGCGCCGATGAACGTGGAGAAGTACACGTAGAAGCGACGACGGGGCGCGTCGGGATGCTCCTTATTCTTATCGCTCATGTACGGGAACGAATAGATGACGACGAGCAGGCCGATAGCGACGAACGCGGGTGCGAGCAGCGTGCTCATCCGGTCGAATATGAAGCCCATGACCAAGGTCTGGCCCATACTCGCCCAGGTTACATCGACCGCGTTCATGCCGTTTCCGGCAAACGTCGCGGCCAAGCCAACGGAAGCGACCGTGGCGATGCCGCCGGCAAAGGCGCAGATCCATTTAGCGTAGGGACGCGGCAGCATGACGATGAGCAGGGAGCCCAGCATGGGGACGGCGATCGCCACCATGGCAAAGAGGGACAAGCTCGATTCGATTGACATAGTTTCTCCCTTCTCCCTACACGCCTACGACGACGAAGACGAACGCGAGGACCGCGATGCCGACGACGGCCCAGGTCTGGTTACCGAGCACCTTGAAGCGCGAACGGGAAACGGAGTTCTCGAGCACGCCGCAGACGACGAAATCGACCAGGCACTTGACGAGGAAGACGACGGCGCCCACGAGAGCGGTGACGCCGATGGTCGCGGGCTCTCCCCAGGGGATGAAGATGGAGGTGAACCAAGCGACGACCACGACCTGCTTCATGCCCATGGCGAGCTTCATCATGGCCAGGGACGGGCCGGAGAGCTCGGCGAGCGGGCCCTCCTGGAGCTCCTGCTCGGCTTCGGCCTGATCGAACGGAAGCTTGCCGAGCTCCATGTAACAGGCGGCCGCGAAGGCGACGCCGGCGAGGATAACGGCGACGACGCTCGAGACGTTGCCCGTAACGATGTGCTGACCCATGGTCGCAATGTCCGTGGAGCCGCACACGATGGCGACGGTGAACAGCGCGATGAGCATGGACGGCTCGATGAGCACGCTCATGAGGAGCTCGCGGATACCGCCGAAGCCCGCGTAGGCGTTGGAGGAATCCACGCCGGACAGCGCGAAGAAGAAGCGGGACAGCGCGAGCGCGTACATGATGGTGATGGCGTCACCAAAGACGGGCATGGGGCTCTGGAGCGTGAACATGGGCAGGCCCATGGCGAGCATAAACGACACCGCGAGGAACAGCGGCGGCATGATGCGCAGCACGAAGCTCGAGTCGGAACTCACGGACTCGGGACGCGCCATGAGCTTCGCGAGGTCCCGGTAATCCTGAAGGATGGACGGACCGCGGCGATTGTGCATCTTCGCGCGAATCACACGGGCGAGGCCGGAGAAGAAGGGCGCGACCAGCATGACCACGAGGCCCTGCGCCATCGCAAGAACGATGTTCATAATATCCTCTCCCCTCTCTAGACCATGACCACGGCGAGCACGAGGAAGACCACGAGCGCCGCGACGATGTAGCAGATGTATACGGAGTAGTTGCCGCCCTCGATCTTGGAGGCGAGGCCGGCCAGCTTGTCGGCACCCTCGCTCGGTGCATCGACCAGGAAACGGTCGGGCAGGGGCTCGACGCCCTGGGCGACACCGGTGAGCTTCTGGAACACGTGCGCGATGGACCAGCAGATCTTGGTGCATACCTCGCGCAGGGTGTAGAGCGGGCCCATGAAGAGTTCGACGTCGGACGCGAAGCTCGTGGCGACGACGGGCATGTGCTCGTTGGGCTCGTAGCCGCACGCCCAAGGGTCGGTCTTCTTAGCGGGGGCCTTGGCGCCGAGGCAGGACCTCAGCGCGAACGCGAGGTCGGTGAGGACCACGAGCGCGATGGCGATCGCGGGGGTGGAGGTGGCGGCACCGGAAATCTCGTTCACGAGAGACACGCCCGAGGTGGCTGTGACGGCGGAGCCGGCAAGCACGCTCTGGGCGACGTCGCCCAGAACCGGGGCGATGACCGGGGAGCCGATTCCCAGTACCACGCAGATGGCCGCGAGGAGCATCTGCGAGAACAACATCGGAGCCGGGGACTCCTTGGCGTTCGCGGCCTCCTGGGAACGAGGGCTGCTCGCGAACGAGACGCCGTAGGCCTTCACGAAGCACGTGACGGCCAGGGCACCGGTGATGGCGAGGGCGGCCGCGGAGGCGACGGCGAACACCATGACGACCGGGTCGGAGAGCGTCGAGATGTTGAACAGGGACTGGTAGGTGAACCACTCGGAAACGAAGCCGTTGAGCGGCGGGATGGCCGAGATGGCAAGGGCACCGATGAGGAAGCAGACGGCCGTGACCGGCATGCGGCGGAACAGACCGCCCATCTTCTCCATGTTGCGCGTACCCGTGGCATAGAGCAGGGAGCCCGCGCCGAGGAACAGCTCGCCCTTGAACATGGCGTGGTTGAGCGTGTGGTAGAGGGCGGCCATGAGCGCGATCGTCGCGATGACGTCGTTGCCCAGGGCGTGCGCCGTCATGGACGCGCCGACACCGAGCAAGATGATGCCGATGTTCTCGACGGAGTGATAGGCAAGCAGGCGCTTGATGTCGTGCTCGTGGAGGGCGTAGACGACACCCAGGACCGACGAGATGGATCCGAAGACCAGGACCATGAGGCCCCACCAGAGCTGGACGCCCGAACCCGCGAGCAGGTCGAGACCGACCTTGAGGATTCCCAGGATGCCGATCTTGATCATGCCGCCGGACATGAGGGCGGACACGTTGGACGGCGCCTCGGGGTGCGCCTGGGGCAGCCAGGAGTGCAGCGGGATGATACCGGCCTTCGCGCCAAATCCGAAGAACGCGAGGACGAAGCACGCGGAGGAGACGGCGGGTCCAAAGTCATGCGTACGGAAATCACTGAAGCTGAAGGAACCGCCCACGCCGTTGGTCATGAGCAGGAAGCTCGCCATGATGAGAACGAAGCCCACGTGCGCGATGACGAAGTAGAGCCAACCGCCCCTAATGGAGTTCTTGTTCTCCTCGATAACGACAAGGAAGTAGCTCGTAAGGGACATGAGCTCAAAGGCGACCAGGAACCAGAACACGTTGTCGGCGGTGATGACGAGCATCATCGAGGCGACGAAGGTGTTCATAAAGAAGCCGGCGCGCCCGACCTTGCCCGGGTACTCGTCGAAGTAGGACAGACCGTAGATGAAGCCCGCACAGGCGAGAATCGAGATGAGGACCACGATCAGGCCCGCAAGGCCGTTGAGCAAGAGCTCGAGACGGGCGAACGGGAAGAAGAAGACCGTGTTGAGGGACGAAACGTCGCCAAGCACGGCCTCGAGGCCCGCGATGAACGAAAGCACCGCGGCGACGGCGCCGATAAGGCAGCCGGCGGTCTTGGCGGCATTATCGGCCTTGATCAGCAGAACCGAGGCGAGCGCACCGATGCACGAGACGGCAAGCGATGCGATAAACAGCGTCATGCTATCCATTGTTTACGCTCCCTTCTGCTTTCTCGGACAGGCCCTGGGCCACGGCGGTAACGTCGACAGTCGGGCCGTTTTCGATCGAGCGCAGGCGCTTGGCCTCGTCGAGCTCGCGATCGGCCGCGCCGCCCATGACGGTCAGCGCCTTGGTGGGGCACGCCGCCACACAATGCGGGCCGTCCGGATCGAAGGCGCACAGGTCGCACTTAACGGCGCAGGTGTACTGGCCAGGAGCCCACGTAAGCAGGCTGCTCAGGGACTTAGGATACGAAGGCGTCGGGTCGCACATGCCTGCGACACCGGCGATAGACGTGCCATCGGGATGGATGGCTCCGAAGGGGCACGCGATGGCGCACAGCCTGCACCCAATGCACTCCTGCTCCTTGACGTGGATGCGGTCGCCATCGTGCTCGATGGCATTCACCGGGCAAACCTCGGCGCAGGGGGCACCCTCGCAATGGTGGCAGGCAAGGGCGGCCGAAATACCGCCGGTCTTCACGAGCGCTAGGCGCGGCGTATCCTGAAGACCCTGCATCCGGTGGGCGTCGGCACAGGCGGACTGGCATGTTCCGCAGCCGATGCACCTCTCCGGGTTGATGTCGATGAAGCGGTTCATCCCCACTTCCTTTCAAAATAACGGGCCGGGCTCCCGAACGTACGGGACGCCCGACCCAAAAAGCCAACGAGAACGGGACTACACGATTTGATTCACGTGCGTCTCGTCGTCGAACTTGGCGGCGCCGGGCTCAACGTCCTGGGGAGCGGCGGCGTCCACCAGAGCCTGCTTGAGCTCGGTGTACTGACGCTCGACTTCGCCCTCGGCCCAAACCTGGTCGGCAATCGCGTCGACCTGGCAGGCGGAGAACTTGTCCTCGGGCGTATGCGAGACCGGGTCGACCTTGTGCATGGTCAGCTCGTTGCACTTGCCGATCCACCACTGGTAGGTCATATAGACCGTGCCCTTGTTGATACGGTCGCTCACGTCGGCGCGGCTGTATACCTGGCCGCGGCGGCTGTGAATCGAGACGATGTCGCCGTTCTTGATACCGCGCGCCTGGGCGTCCGCGGGATTCATGCGGACAAAGCCGGGCTCGTCGGCGAGCAGCGCCAGCGTCTTGCAGTTGCCAGTCATCGAGCGGCAGCTGTAGTGGCCGACCTCACGGACGGTGCACAGGATGAGCGGGTACTCATCGTCGGGAAGCTCGGAGGGCGCCTCCCAGTCGTGCGCCATCAGGTTGGCGTGGCCGTCCTTGGTGGTGAACTTGCCACCAGCGAACATGTCGGGCGTACCGTGGTCGTTCACATCGGTGCTCTTGACGGGCCACTGAGCGTAACCGCCCTCGGGAGCCATCTTCTCGTAGGTCGCGCCCACAAAGTTGGGGCACAGGCTAATGCACTCGTTCCAGATCTGCTCGGTGTTGTCGTAGTGCATGGGGTATCCCATACGCGTGGACAGGTCCGCGAAGATCTCCCAGTCGTGGCGGCACTCGCCCTTGGGCGGAACGGCCGCGTCAAAGTGCTGGAAGCTACGGTCGGATGCGGTAAAGACACCCTCGTGCTCGCCCCAAGAGGTGGCAGGCAGGATGACGTCGGCGAGCATGGTCGTCTGCGTCATAAAGATGTCCTGGCAAATGAACAGATCCAGCTCGGAGAGCGTCTTGCGCATACCGGCCGAATCGGGCTCGGTCTGTACCGGGTCCTCGCCGTAGTTGTAGAAGCAGTGCACCTTGCCCTCGTCGACCAGGTGGCCCAGGTCGGTGAGCTTATAGCCCTCCTCGAGCGGGAGCTTTTCCTCGGGCACGCCCCAAGCCTTGGCAAACTTGGCACGAACAGCCGGGTCGGTGACCTTCTGGTAGCCAGGGTACAGGTTGGGCAGCATGCCCATATCGCAGGAGCCCTGGACGTTGTTCTGACCGCGCACGGGCGCGAGGCCGGAATTGGGTTTGCCGATCTGGCCGGCAACGCAGGCGATGGAGGCGATGGTGTGCACCGTCTTCAGGTTCTGCTTCTGCTGGCATACGCCCATGCCCCAGCCAATGATGGCAGAAGGCTTCGCCGTGGCGTACATCTCGGCAGCTTGGTGGATCAACGCGGGCTCGACACCCGTGATGTCCTGTACGGATTCGGGAGTGTAGTTCTTGATGGTCTCCCACCACTCGTCAAAGCCGTTCGTGTGCTCGGCGACGAATTCCTTGTCGTAGAGGCCATCGTTGACCAAGCAGTTGGCAAAGGCGTTGAGGAACGCAACGTTGCAACCGTTCTTGATCGGAAGGTAGAGATCGGCGATACGCGCGGTTTCGATATGGCGCGGGTCGGCGACGATGATCTTGCAACCCTTTTCTTTGGCTCGCACGATACGCCTTGCGACGATGGGGTGCGAATCGGCAGGGTTATAGCCGAAGAGGAAAATGCAGCCCGCATCCTCCATACCGGGGATGGAGCATGACATGCAACCTGAACCAACCGTGTCCATCAGACCGAGGACAGTAGGGCCGTGTCAAGTACGGGCGCAGTTGTCCACGCTGTGGGTGCCGATGCACGCACGCGTAAACTTCTGCATGACGTAGTTCGCCTCATTGCCGCCGCCTCGCGAAGAGCCGGTAGTCATGACAGCGTTAGGACCATATTCGTCAATTATGGCCTGCATCTTAGATGCGGTGAAATCCAGTGCCTCGTCCCAGCTTACGCGCTCAAGATCCGCGCCCTTAGTGCGGCGGATCATCGGGTGCAGTACGCGAGGAGTCAAGATCTTGGTGTCGTTGATGAAGTCGTAGCCGCTCATGCCCTTAAGGCACAGCTCGCCCTGATTGGTGATGCCGTTGAGCGGTTCGGTGCCCACAACCTGGCCGTTTTGGACCAGGAGGTTAAACTGGCAACCGGCGCCGCAGTACGGGCAGATCACTTTATGCTTCTCCATGACACCCTCCTTCCTTTCTCTGCTACCGATTAATCGGTACGTATTTGACAATCGTTGGGCCTATATAGCCGCCCGCCTACGCCTCGTTTTCGATGGTGGCGCGGGCACGCTCGGCGGTCAGTTCCGCCAGGCGCTCCTCGTCTACCAGGGTGAGGCCCTTGGTCGGGCACGCCTCGGCACACGCCGGACCGCCGGGACGGTCCACGCACAGGTCGCACTTGAGCACGAAGCTCTTGGTCTGCGAACCCACGCGCACGTCGCCCATCAAGACGGGGACCTGCGTGGTCGCCACGCTCACGGCGCCAAAGGGACAAGCCATGACGCAGCTCTTGCAGCCGATGCAGTTGTCCTCGTTAACGCCGATGCGATGGTTCTTTGGATCAAAGAACAAGGCACCCGTGGGGCAGGCCTTGGCGCACGGGGCGTCCTCGCAGTGATGGCAAGCCACCGGTGCGGAGATCTCGTACGTACGCGTCACGCGCAGGCGCGGCGCGGCGATGTTACCGGGGATGTCGTGCGCCTCGATGCACGCCGCCATGCAGGTTTGGCACCCAATGCAGCGTGAGGAATCGGCTACGACTCGTTTATTGCCCATGTTGTTCACTCCCTCCTGAATCCCATGCCGGAGAGACCCTGTCGACGTTGTCCCAAGCCGCCCGTGGCCTGGCATCGGTGTATCGAATGCATGCGGCGAAACAGGCACTCGGTAGAATTTCTCCAACGGTATACAGGTTGAATATACGCAGTTGCAGGGGGTAAACTTGAGCGTAACCCCTGCAATACGTGTGTATTGCAGGGGTTTGGGCTGGTTAGGATTATTCTTGCTTAGATATAGAGATGAGTGTATTACACGCGTACGCCGCGAGAGATTTCGCGCTCTTCTTTTAAAGATGTACTACGCTTGTAGTAATGTTTACACCCATAAACTTGAGTGCAATAAAGTATTGGATATATGATTGCCAAGTATCGGCACGTGCCGTATTTGACCATCCATATTGCACGCTAATAAAGGGAGGCCAGCGATGTCATCGACTCAAAAAAGAGCCATCCTGCAGGTGCGCATCCGCGAAGATGACAAGCAGCATGCCGAGCGCCTCTACGACGCCATGGGCACCTCGCTCGCCGAGGCCGTCCGCCTATTTGTCGCGCAGAGCATTTTGATGCGCAAGCTCCCCTTTCAGCCAGTCGCCGTGCGCTCAAAGGACGGCACCGCCGCCTATGGATCGCTCAAAGCATATGGGGACCCCAATCGCCGCTTTGAGGAACGCAATGCCTGGATTGAATACCTTGCTACGGAAAGCGACGATTCGGTTTTGGGTCCCGAGGAAGTAGATATCCATGAGTAGCACCATCATCGACGAGACCGTCATCCTACGCTACCTGCTTGACGACGACGAAGTTCTGTCACCGCGCGCCGCCAAGGTCATCGCCACGCGCACCGCTCGCGTCTACCCCGAAATCATCACGCGCGTTGTGGTCACGCTGCGCGACGTCTATAAGGTTCCCCGCGTTGAGATTGCTGCGGCTATGAAAAGGCTGCTCGATGACGTCATGGTCGACGAGCCCACCGTTGTCGCCCTTGCCGTCAAACTCTTTGGCAAGACCCATATGGACTTTACCGACTGCCTCCTCGCAGCCCGAACCGCCATCTACAACGATGATGTCGTGAGCTTTGGCAAGCCCATCATCCAAGGCATGATCGATTACCGCCGCAAGCGCCAAACCGCAGCCGAAGCCCGCAGCCGAAGCATCGACTCCACCATCGACAAACTCCGCCACCACCCCCGCAGCTAACCCCATCCCCACCTAAGTTGCGGTGAAATAGTTCCTGGATTTAGGCTTATTCGAGCTTTTCAGGAACTATTTCACCGCAACTTTCTGTAAGGGTGGTTTTTAATGCCGCCGAGGGGCACAAACCAACCGTTTGCCGATATGTTTGGCTCTGACTCATGACTCTGACCTGCCCCGTCAAGCTTTTGGTCAGTTCATGGCAAGGTCTGGCGGACCAAATATGGGATAGCGTAGTGTCATTCACTCCCCCTCGAGACCATGGGGTCGAAAATGAGTCACGATAAACGCTGTTCCAAACCGCAAGTAGAGCTGTTCTTCCGGTTATTCGAGGCCCATCATGGCGGGCACCTGTTTGTAGCTACCAAAAAATGGGATGAACGCTGCGCCTACGCGCTCATGCAAAAAGAGATGATTATTCGACTCTACAACCATGTCTACGCTGATCCCGCGTATTGGAATGACCTCGGCGTCGAAGATCGCATCTTTCAATTGGCATCCGCTATTGCGGTCGTTGAACCGGATGCCGTGTTTTGTGGAGCAACGGCGGCACTGCTCTATGGCATCCGTTCTGTATATTCGCTTCTCGACAAGGTGCAAGTGCTGTTGCCGCGTTCTACCAGGCGTGATACGTATGAATTCGTTGAGTATCGTCGCTGGCGGGCGGGCGAAGTGTGGCAGCTCGGTCCGTTTACGCTCACGGATCCGTATCGAACGGTTGTTGATATCGCCCGAACGACCGCGTTTCGCTATGCGCTGGGTTATGTCGATGGCTTGGCCCGTGAGTACGATGTCGAGCGCGAAGAACTGCGGGCATACGCGCAGGCCAATTGCCGAGGGCTGCATGGCATCGCACGCGCATTTGACGTTTTTGAACACATGGATGGCAGATCGGATAACGGTGGAGAATCCGAAGCACGGGCGGCAATGATTCTGGGGTACCGTCAAGATTCTTTCGCAAATTGATCGAGGCGGCCTCGGCCC